>NC_015500.1:2727790-3055580 GCF_000212415.1 Treponema brennaborense DSM 12168
TCTTGCGCTGAATCCCCAAACTTTCCTTGCCGTGCCTGACGGCGACCGGCAGCGTCAGATTCGTATCGCCTGAAAAAAACGCAACCAATATCGGACAAATGCTCGCGTACAGCACCCGCATCGGCTTCGTTCCCTTGCACAGCGCGTACAGCAGCACCGGATACAGCACGAACGCAACCAAAACGAAATCCGCCGCAAGCATGATCAGCAGCGGAACGTACACACCCGACGCAAATACGGCGAACGAATCGATCGCCCAGGTACACGCGATCGCAATCATCCCGATCGCCAGCATATCCACAAAAAAACTCATCACGTTGTACGCCACCGTCGACAGCGAATCGAACAGCGTTACCGCACTCTTGGAAGCCGCCGTATCCACGGCGCAGCCGGCTCCCGCCAGTCCCGCAAACAAAAACAGCGGCAGCAGAAAAGCCCCGTCCAAAAACGCCTCGAATCCCGAATACGGAAACAGCCGCCGCACCAGTGCCTGCACGTCTATGGAAGCCACCTCGGCAACCTTTTCCGCCGTAATCGGAATACGCGGCAGACGCACGACCAAAACGGACAGCAGCCCGACCGCCGTCAGCATACACACCGAAACGGCCAGCACGCTCACAATCAAAAACGCCGGCTTCAATATCCGCTTAGAAGCGCGCAGCTTGCACACCGCAACCGACACGCTGAAAAACAGCAGCGGCAGCACCGTATACCGCCCGAACCGCACCGACACGTCGGTCAAAAAAGAAAGCACCGCCGCAGCGTTCCGACTCTCAAACGGCACCACCAGCGCCGCCGTAATTCCCAACGCAATTCCCAGAAGATATTTGATCCAGATTTTCATGACACAAGCATAGCGGAAGAACCGCCGTTAATCAAGCCGTTTTTTTCCGGTGTTTTTCAGCATTTTTCGGGAGCGCATCCGTACGCACACCGGCTCGCTTCGGGGTTCGGCGTCTTGCGCGCCTCCGTTTTTCAAACCGGAACGGACGTTCCGCCCGTTCCGCCCTGCGCATCCGGGCTGGCCGGTATTTTCAGAACAGTCCGGCGCTGCGGAAAACCGCCGTATACGCAAAGATTGCCGGCATCGAAAAAAGCGCCGTCCACACCAGCACCTGTCCGGCAAGTTCGCTGTCGCCTCCCATCTGATCCGCCATGGAAACGCTCGCCACCGCCTGCGGCGCCGCGAACAGCGCGAACAGCGCCGCGTACTCGGCGCCGGTGAACGGCCGCAGTCCCAGAGCGGACGGTACGAAAACGACGGCCGCCATCCCCAGCACCGGCGCCAGCACCAAGCGGGAGGCGACGCTCAGCGAAATCTGCGGCAGCAGACGGCGCACTGCGGAAAACTTAAACTGTCCGCCCAAAATGATCAGCGACAGCCACGGCGCTATGCCGCCGACGCTTGCCAGCGCTTTATACACGAACCTAAAACTTCCCGTACTCAGCCGCCGGCCGCCCAGGTGCGGACGCAGCAGCAAACACACGAAGCCGGCGGCAACGCCGATAATCAGCGGATTCGTAACGATCTGCTTTACGATAAACCGCACCGGATGCACCATCCGCTGCCGCACGAACGCCGAAAGGGAAATCACTCCCAGCACGTTGTACAGCGGAACGCTGAACGCCGACACCAAAGACGCAACGATCAGCCCCTCGCTTCCGCACAGATTGAACGCGAGCGGCAGCCCGATCGTCGCGTAATTCGACCGGTAAAAAGCCTGATGCACCACGCCTTTCTGCCGGTCGTCGGGAACGGCGAACGGAACGACGGCGAACCCGATAACGAACAATACCAGAATCACCGCGACGGCGAACGCAACCACCTGCCACCGGATATCCGCAAGCGAATCGATATCGTAAATGTTGACGAACATCATCGCCATAAATCCGTAGCGAAAGCAGAAGCGGTTTCCCTCTTTCAGAAACGTATCGGAAACCACGTTTTTCCGTCTGACGTAAAATCCGAGCGCGGAAACCAGCAGCAGCGGAAACACGGCGTTCAATGAAAATACAAGCGCGTCCATTTATTCAGTATACCGCATCGCACCGGCGTGCACAATCGAATTAAAACAGCTGCATATACTCCTGCGGATCCGTTATGGCGTCCTTATCGACGCGGAACGTGATTTTCAGATTTTTCAGCCGCAGTCCGTTCCGGCTGAAATACAGACGGATAATGACATATTTCATGTTGATGCAGATTTTCCGCGTTTGCGTCAGCCAGGCGCCGCCGGTGCCGTTCCAAGTGAACGTTCCCGCCGCGATTCCCTGAGAAAACACGGTAACCGGAATCTGGGACAATTCGCCCAAATCGGACGCGCCGGTCAATTCCATGTCGTAACCGCCCAGCCGCTCGGTGTTCAGCGCGATCACGAAATCGGCGTCTTTCGACGTATCGACGGCGCTGAGGTCGAGTTCAAGCGAATCGGAAAGCGTGTGATACACCACTTCATCCGGCAGAAAACTCCGGTCTTCGGCGGGGCGGTTTACGACGGTTACCGCGTCTTCCGTTCCCGAAAGCCGCCGGAACGCGCGCGTTTTCATCAGAAACCGGCAGATATTGGCGGCGCTGCGCTGCAATTCGCTTCGGGCAAGCGTCCCCGAAGCCAGCGCTTCAAGCGTGTTGTCGCCGGTACTGTTGACCGCCGCGTCAAGGCACACCATGTACAAATCGTTCTGCGCGCGCGCCATCGCCGCAAAGTTCGTCTTGGACGGGGAAGCGCCGTAATCGTTCATTACGGCCCACCAATCGGTCATGACCACGCCGTCGAATCCCCATTCGCCGCGGAGAATCGCCGTGTTCAAATCAAAACGGCTTGCAGCCCACATGCCGTTCAGGCTGCCGTACATCGTCATGATCGCGTCGGCGCCGCCTTCTTTTACGGCGATTTCATATCCTTTCAGGTATATTTCACGGAGCGCGCGCTCGGAAACCGCAACGTCGGCTTCGGCGCGCTTGAACTCCTGATTGTTGCAGCAAAAATGCTTGAGCGTTCCGGTGGAACCGGCCGAATGCAGACCGCGTATTTGGGCGGCGGCCATTTTTCCGGTTACGAGCGGATCTTCGGAAAAATATTCAAAATTCCTGCCGTTCAGCGGATGACGGTGCACGTTCATTCCCGGCCCGAGCAGCACGTCCACCCGGTTTTTCGCCATTTCGAGGCCGGTAAAGAAAAACAGACGCTCCACCAATTCCGTATTGAACGTACAGGCGAGCAGCGTGCCGCACGGCAGACTGAACGCTTTGGCGCCGCTGTCCAAGCGCATACCGGAAGGCCCGTCCGCACAGCACGCGCACGGAACACCGAACTTTTTCAGGGCGGCAGACACGCCGCCGAACGCGCCGGCCGTACCGGGCGTTACCTTCGGACTGCCCATGCCCTCTCCGCGGATAACGCACGACAGGTCGTCGTCGGAAAACTGTGCGACGAACGCTTCCATCGACGAGCCGCCGCGGCGTACGTCGGCGAGCGTTATCCCCGCGTCGCCGGTATACGGAATCTCTGAGGGAATAGCCGCAGCGCGCCGCACCGGCTCGCTTTCGCGGGAAAGGGGAACGCCTTCCCAATCCATGCCGTTTTCATCGGCACGGGGTTTCATTCTGCGGAACGGACGCTCCGGCGCGAGCAGCTGTTTCAGCGTTTCCGTAACGCGCGTCTTTTCAACGGTAAACGAACCGGCTTCCCGCACGTCGCGGACGCTCGTACCCGCGTACACGGTGTACGTTCCGCTTTCAAGCACGTAACACGACGGATAACCGGTAACGCCGCCGTCGTCATACGACGCGAACAGCGATTCGGCAAGCTCGAACGTCAGCGTCTGCGATTCGCCCGAACCCAATTCGCGCGTCTTGCCGAACGCGACCAGAACGCGCTTCGGTTTGCCCAATTTTCCCTGCGGACACTGCGCGTACAGCTGCACCGCTTCCTTTCCGCGGCGCCCGCCCGTATTCGTTACGGCGACGGCGGTGCGCACGGTACCGTTTTCGGCAGAAAAAGAACGTACGGCAACGTCGAACGTTGTGTACGACAGTCCGAATCCGAACGGATACAGCACCGCCTCGGGCGCGGCGGTTTCAAAATAACGGTAACCGACGTATATGTCTTCCGCGTAAAAGTTGCGCACCGCGTCGCCGAAATACGGTGATGACGGATAATCGGCTATCGTCTTCGCGATCGTGTCGGTCAGTTTTCCCGAAGGAGAAACGCGCCCGGTCAATACGTCGCACACGCCGCGGCCGCCGATCATGCCGCCCTGCCACACGTACGCGAGCGCGTCCGGCGCCAAATCGCACAATCCCTGCGTGTCCATAATGCCGCCGGTGTTCAAAAGGACGACCATCTTCGCGTGAGCGGCGCGCACCGTTTTCAGCATGTCTTTTTCCGTTGCGGAAAGCCGGTATGCGCCGGGAACGTCCTTATTGTCTTTATCTTCACCCGCGCTGCGCCCGATGATAACCAGCGCAACGTCGCTTTCCGCAGCGGCGGCCGCGGCGGCAGCGTAATCCAGCGGCATTTCTTCCTGAGACCACGGTTCGTTTCCCCAGCCGATACCTTCGTCGAACGGATGCGTTTCTTCCCATTCACGGTAGCGCGCAAGCAGTTCCCGATTAACGCTCACGTCCGGGCACGAAAGCAGCGCGTCCAAAATACCGATAACGCCCGAAACGTTTACTAAGCCGCCGGAGCCCGTGCCGCTTTTATAATAATGCGTCTGAATGCGGCCGTACACCGCCACGCGGCAGCCCGCCGGCAGCGGAAGCACGTTCCGATCGTTTTTTAAAAGCACGATACCCTCGCCGGCTGCCTGAACGGCGGTTTCAATATATTCGTTCCAGTCTAACGTCATAAAAAAAACTCCTTGCGTCGCGGCGGTAAAACGCCGGCGCCGAACGACCGCTTGAGGCGGCGCATTCGGCGGCGAATATTGAAACTATACCGCAAGAGTGTCTTTTACGTCTAGCAGACGTGCGTTTATATCGATGTAAGTCCGGTGGATGCGGTGTGCGCCGCTCTGCAGCCGGAGGATATCGGCCGGCAGTGTACCGAAGCGCCGCTTTCGAGTATAATCGACGCGTCGATGCTCAGCCATTATGCGGCTTTTGCCGCCGAAAAATCACGGCTCCGGGGAGGTTCGGTTGTCCATTGCGAAATCGGTGACTGACGTTCATAAGCGGCTCGCTTTTCCCGAAGACTTTTTCTCCGTTTTGCAGCGGTGCGCTTCCGCCGTCGATAAAGACGAGGCGCGTTCCCGCCGTTTCAGAGACGGACTTCGGGCAATGAAAAGCGACCCGCCGGCAGACGGCTTTGAATTCGACCGATGCCGGGAAGTACTGCGCTCCGTGCGGAAAGAAATCGACGCGGGTTCACTTTCCGCCGCAGACGGCTCACTTTTAGTCGCAGCCGCAGCGGCCGAATGCATTCCCCGCTATGAACGGCTGCATATAAGCGCCGCCGTTTTTGCCGATACGTTCGGCGACATCACCGTCTGGGCGCGCGACTGCCTGGCAAAAACCGGCGCGTGGGGAATCACCGAACTGCCTTGGTTCTCCCACCATCTTTCGTTGCGGCTTTTTGCGCTCGGCCGGCTGCAATTTGAACTGACCGCGCTCGATCTGCCGTACTCGCGACTGGAACCGCGGCACAACCGGAATCAGGCGGAAAACCGCGGCGCCGTATACGCCGTAAAAGGAAATCTTTCGTGTACGGCCGACGGCTTTTTGCGGACGCCGGACGATCCGCCCGATATTGCGGCGGCGTTTACCACCCGTTACGAAACGCTCAGAACTTCCGGCGACACGCAGCTGCTCGTGGCAAATACGGTACGCGAGGGTGTCGTTTTGCCGCGGCAAACCGCCTTCGACCGCCGCGACTGGACGGAACAGTCGCTGTGCGGCGGAGAACGGAACGTCCTCGACGTACACATTCCCGCCACCGGACCGCTGGACACAAACGACTGTCTCGCGTCTTTCGGGCAAGCCCGCCGTTTTCCCCTTTTTGCCCGGCACGCACCCGTCGGTTTCAGCTGCCATTCGTGGCTGCTCGATCCGTATTTTATCCGCCGACTGCCGGAAACTTCCCGCATCAGACGGTTTTCATCGTTATTCGACATCGTTCCTCCCGTTTCCGTCGATTACGGCGAAGGGCTGAGCCGAGTGTTTCCCGTCCGGCATGAAACCGGCAATCCGCCGCCGCTCACATCGCTGCAGAAAACGGTGCGCGACTGGCTCGCCGGAGGCGCCCTTTTCAGGCAGGGACAAGGACTCCGTTTTACGCCGTAATAAAAAACGCCGGCCGAAAACTGAAGTATTCGGTCGGCGCTCACTGCACGGCAACGGACGTACCGTTTTCAAATTTTCTTATACGCAAACCACCAGTCGAACGAATCTTTCAAACTGCGCCGTTCTGCGGCCGTTTTTTCATCCGCTGCCGGCGGAATAATCACCTGGGAACCGATCAATTCGTTTTCCGGCCAGTTCGCGGGGCAGGCAACCTTGTGACTGTCGCTTGTCTGGAGCGCTTTAACGGCCCGCAGGATTTCATTCATATTGCGGCCGATTTCCTGCGGATAATATAAGAGCAGCCGCAGCGTTCCTTCGGGATCAATAATGAAGACGGCGCGCACCGTGTTCGTTCCTTTGCCGG
Source organism: Treponema brennaborense DSM 12168 (assembly GCF_000212415.1). Classification (NCBI taxonomy): domain Bacteria; kingdom Pseudomonadati; phylum Spirochaetota; class Spirochaetia; order Treponematales; family Treponemataceae; genus Treponema; species Treponema brennaborense. The sequence continues at coordinate 2,734,438 of NC_015500.1, forward strand.
GATGCACCATACCGAGTTTTTCGGCAACTTTACCCATATCGTCGGCAATGATGGGGAATTCGATTGCGGTATCGAGCTTTTCGGCCATAAATTCAGTCCATTTCAGATGGGACTGCACTTGATCGATGGACAATCCCAGCAATTCACAATTTACCGCCTTAAACGCAGCGTAATGCTTTTGAAACGAAATGAATTCGGTCGTACAAACGGGAGTAAAATCGGCCGGATGCGAAAAAAGAACGAGCCATCGTCCTTTGTAATCTTCCGGAAGCTGTTTCATTCCGTGTGTCGTTTTTACGGTCATCGAAGGTATTTTGTCTCCAAGCAGCGGCATTCCGTTTTCCATAACAATTCTCCTGTTAATATAAATTATAATAATTACAAATATACAATTATTACATCGTTAACATATGCTAACTTGTATTTTTTGTCAAGCCCCGATATTTAATAAAGCAACCGTACCGCACACGTCAAACCGGCCGCGTACATCTGCTACCAAATGCACGTACGCCGCCAGATGCACGTACGCCGCCGGCATACCCGCCGGCAGTCCGTTTTACCGCAGATCCAGCGCCTGAAATCCCGCTTCCAAATCGAGCAGCAGCCGCTTTACGTTCAGTCCGCCGGCGTATCCGGTCAGACTGCCGTCCGCACCGATAACGCGGTGACACGGCACGATAATCATCACGGGATTGCGGTGATTCGCCATACCGACGGCGCGGCACGCTTTGGCGTTCCCGACCCGGTACGCAAGCCGGCCGTACGTCGTCGTTTTTCCGTACGGAATGCGCAGCAGTTCGTTCCACACGCGCAGCTGAAATTCGGTACCTTTTAAAGACAACGGCAGATCGAACGTCCGGCGCGTTCCGGCAAAATACTCGCCGAGCTGAACGAGCGCGCGGCGCAGCAGCGGCGTTTCTTTCCGCTCAAATTCTTCCGCACCGCACGACGGTTCTGCGGCGTCCGGCAGCACGTGCACTGCGCAGATACCGGCGCCGTCTTCCGTAACCGCAAGAGTCCCTATGGGAAAATCACCCGTCGTAACATACTTCATACCGATATAATACACCGCCGTCTGAAAAAAAGAAACATCGCGCGGCAGCGCTTCCGGTAAATTTCCGCATGAATTCCGCATTGCCGAAAACGAAACGCACGCGGCTGAAGCCGCACCGCCGGCCGCTATTCAGAAATCCACGAAAGCACGTCCGCAAAAACGGTTTTCCGGTCTTTTTCGTTCAGAATTTCGTGCCGCATCCCGTCGTACAGGATACCGCGCACGTTTCCGTATCCGACGCGACGCAGAAAATCTTGCGCGCGAAGCCAGGCGCGTTCACCCAAAATGACCGGATCGTTCCGACCTGCTATAAACAGAATCGGCAGCGGCGCGTTGCGCAGTTCCCAGCCGCACGGACTGTATACGGTTTTCATCAGCAGAAACAGATTACGGAATCCGTTCAGCGTAAAGGTAAAACCGCACAGTTCGCTGGCGTTATAAGCGTCGACGACCGCCGGATCCGCACAGATCCAGGCGTTTTCGGGCCCTTTTTCACCGACTTTTCCGTTATACGAGCCGAACGCCAGATTCTGGAGCAACGCGCTGCGGTGACGGCTGCCTTTCAGCGCCGTCAGCAAACCGGACAACGCCAGTGCGACGCCCGCGAACGGATTTTTGCCCGGCGCGCCGCAGATTACCAATTTATCGATATCGGCATCGTATTTTTTCAGATAACTTCGGGCAACGAGCGAACCCATACTGTGCCCGAACAGCACGAACGGTTTTTGCGGATAGCGGCGTTTCAGTTCAAGCGTAATTTGGTGCACGTCGTCCACAATAGCGGAGCCGGTCGTATCGTAAAAATACCCCAGATCGGCCTTATCCTTGACGCTTTCACCGTGTCCGCGGTGATCGTGTACGGCGGTTACGAAACCTGCTGCCGTCACATATTCCATGAACTCAAAATACCGTTCCTTAAATTCCGCCATTCCGTGCGAAATCTGCACGACGCCGCGTATCTCCGAATCGGGAAGCATAACTGCAACGTGAAGCGGAAGTCCGTCGAATTCCGATTGTACCGAAAAGTCTTTTCTTTCCATACGTATAACCTCGATTATTCATAGTATAAATGATATTTTTCCGGAAAACAAGAAACAAACAAGAAAACGCCGCACACGGACTGCGGGCGGAAAAACTACAGCAAAACTTTCTTTTCTGCACCATGCTTGAATACATTCGGCATATGCGGTATTATAGGATATTACATTTTCTTTGTTTTTGTCGAAAAGGAATTCATTCATGTTCAAAATTATTGAAAAGAAACAACTTTCGGCGGATGTTTTCTATATGAAAGTGGAAGCACCCGACATTGCGCGCAACCGGAAGGCGGGACAATTTGTCCTCGTACAACTCGACACCGAATTTGCAGAACGAGTACCGCTCACCATCGCGGACGCAAACGCACAGGAAGGCTGGATTGCCCTCGTATTTCAGGCAGTCGGCGCCAGTACGCTTAAATTATCACGTAAAAACGTTGCGGACGAACTCGGCGCCGTACTCGGCCCGCTGGGAAATCCGACTCATATAGAAAAAGTCGGCACCGTTATCTGCGTCGGCGGCGGCATCGGCGTCGCACCGCTGCATCCGATCGTCCAAGCGCACAAGGCTGCCGGCAACAAAGTGATCGTCATCATGGGCGCGCGCAATAAAGAGCTGCTCATTTTTGAAGACGAAATGCGCTCGCTCGCCGACGAACTTATCATCATGACCGACGACGGTTCCGCCGGCACCAAAGGACTCGTTACCGAACCGCTCAAAAAATTCTGCGAGCAGAATCCCAAACCGAACGAAGTCGTCGCCATCGGGCCGCCCGTTATGATGAAATTCTGCGCCGCCACGACCAAGCCGTTCGGCGTGCATACGGTCGTTTCCCTGAATACGATCATGATCGACGGAACGGGCATGTGCGGCGGCTGCCGCGTTACGATCGGCGGCGAGACTAAATTCGTCTGCGTCGACGGTCCCGAATTCGACGGACATCTGGTCGACTTCGACAACATGATGATGCGCATGAAAGCGTTCAAAGGACGCGAACAGGAAGACCTGCATAAATGCCGCATGGAAGCGCAGGCAGCACAGCTTGCAGGAGGAGCAAAATGAGCGGATACGTTTCAGCCGGGCAGCTCGCACAAGCTGCGCAAAAAGAATACGACGCGCTGAGCGCCAAAACGGCGGCCGGCACGATTTCTCCCAAAGATCGCATGGCGATCCCGCAGCAGGATATGCCCGTCGCCGAACCTCGACTGCGCGCACGGCAGATGAGTGAAGTCGCGCTCGGTTACACGCGCGAACAGGCGATCGTTGAAGCCAACCGGTGCCTGCAATGCAAAAACGCGCCGTGCGTCAGCGGCTGCCCGGTCAACGTACCGATTCCGCAGTTCATAGCCGAAGTTGCCAAAGGCGAATTCAAAAAAGCCGTCGATATCATCAAGACGACGAACTTACTGCCGGCAATCTGCGGGCGCGTCTGCCCGCAGGAAAAACAGTGTCAGGGTCAGTGTACCGTCGGCAAAACGTTCAAAAATGCCGAAAAATCGGTTTCCATCGGACGTCTTGAACGGTTCGTAGCGGATTTTGAACGCGAAAACGGACTGCAATCGGTTCCCGAAGCCGCACCCGAAACCGGCAAAAAAGTTGCCGTCATCGGTTCCGGCCCCGCCGGTCTCACCGTAGCCGCCGATACGCGCCGTGCCGGACACGACGTTACCGTTTTCGAGGCGTTCCATAAAGCCGGCGGCGTTATGGTATACGGAATTCCCGAATTCCGGCTGCCGAAAGCAATCGTCGCGTCGGAAGTCGAAATGCTCAAAAAAATGGGCGTTAAATTCCGTGAAAACTTTCTGGTCGGACGAACGGGCACGCTGCTCCAGCTGCTGAAAGAACAGGGATTCGACGCGGCGTTCATAGGAACCGGCGCGGGGCTGCCCAAATTCATGAACATTGAAGGCGAAAACCTGATCGGCGTATTCAGCGCAAACGAATATTTGACGCGCGCCAACCTGATGAAAGCGTACGACACCGCGCACGCCGACACGCCGCTGTATGAAGCCAAAAACGTCGCAGTCGTCGGCGGCGGAAACGTCGCGATGGACGCGGCCCGTATGGCCTACCGCCTCGGCGCGGAAAAAGTATCCGTCGTATACCGCAGAACGCGCGCCGAAATGCCCGCCCGCGGTGAAGAAATAACCCACGCGGAAGAAGAAGGCGTCGAATTCCGCTTCCTCGAAAATCCGGTACGCGTTATCGGCGACGAAAACGGCCGAGTCCGCGCCGTATCCGCGCTTTCCTACGAACTGGGAGAACCCGACGCGTCGGGCCGCCGCAGTCCCGTCGCAATTCCCGGAAGCGAACATGAAATTCCGTGCGACGCGCTTATCGTAGCGCTCGGAAACGGCTCGAATCCGCTCATGGTACAAACCACGCCCGGGCTTGACGCCGACAAAAAAGGCCACATCGTCGTAGACGAAACCGGACGCACGTCGTACCCTGCGGTTTGGGCCGGCGGAGACATCGTTTTGGGCGCGGCAACCGTTATTCTTGCAATGGGCGAAGGACGCAAAGCTGCGGCGAGCATCAACGAATATCTGAAAAAATAACGCTCCGTGCACGCGGTTGCCGAACGGTGCTCAGCCGCGTTCGGAAATCGCACCGTGCTCAGCCGCGTCAGGAAACTGCACGCGGTACCGCACTGTACGCGAACGGAAAAGAAAGGGGACGGAACGTTCCGGATGAATATCATCCGAGGCGCTCCGCCCCCTTTTTGTTTCGGAACCTCCTCTCCCGAAACAAAAAGCTTGCCCGAAAACGCGCGTCTTCGGGCAAGCCCGTCCGGCCGAAAACCGGCTGCAGCCCGACTGAAAAATACGCAGCAAACGCATCGTTCCAGCCGATCCGCTCTCCTCTTCTATTTGAACAGCAACTTTATTTCTTTTTCATATAATTCGCTCAGTTTGTAGCGCATGATTTCCTGCTTGGCGGAAAGTTCCACGCCCGGCTCGAACGGTTTTGCAAGCAGCGCAAACCGACCGATTTTTTCAAACAGTTTGAAGCCGTTCTTTGCATTGATGGCTCCCTGTATCTCCGAATCGAACAGTTTTATGATTTCATCCTGTTTCAGCAAAGACTGATAATCGGTGTACCGGATGCAGTTTTCATCCGCAAACGCCGTTACGTCTTCCTGCGACGGCACGATCAGCGCACCCAAATACCGCTGATCTTGCCCGATGACGACGGACTGGGCAATATAGCGCGACTCGTTCAGGCGCATTTCTATCGGCAGCGGTTCGACGTTTTCTCCGCCGCGCAGCACGATGGTGTCTTTCATCCGGCCGCGCAGCACGATTTCGCCGTCGACGGTAAGCATACCGATGTCGCCCGTGTCGAACCAGCCGCCGTCACGCATCACGTTCGCCGTCAAATCGTCGCGCCGATAATATCCTTTCATAACCGTACCGCCGCGCACCTGTACCACGCCTTTTTTTCCGGCAGGCAGCACGTTTCCCTGCGCGTCCACGATACGGACTTCAACGCCGCGTATCGCCGATCCCACCGTGCCGAACACGGGCTTACGCAGAGGGCGCACGGACACGACCGGCGCGGTTTCCGTCAATCCGTAGCCTTCGACGATATTCACGCCGATCGCCCAAAAAAACTCGTCGATCTGCGGAGGCAGCGCGCCGCCTCCGGAAACACCGCCGCGGAACGAATTGCCCAGCTTCGCACGGATTTTCTTAAACACGAGCACGCCGCCGAGCAGCTTGATCGGATACAGCAGCAGCCACGGCAGCACGAGCACGATCCATGACGGAATCAGAAAATCGTTTCCGAACCGCGCCGTTTTACGGAACAGGCGGCGGTCTATCTTTGAATGGAGAATCGCGGCTGCGGTAAAAAAGCGAAACAACGCGTACACGGCGCCGCCGGTTTTACGCATCAGGCGAAACACGCCTTCATACACGGATTCAAACACGCGCGGAACCGCCGGCAGCAGCTGCGGATTCAGTTTCTGAAAATCGGCGAGCAGGATACTGCCGACCGGTTTTGAATAACACAGCGCGGCAGCCTGACACAAAATGACGTATTCGCACAAGCGCTGAAACGCATGCCACACCGGCAGTACGCACAGCGCTTTATCGCCCGGATACAGATAAATACGTTCCTGCAATTCATCCAACTGCGTCAAAAAATTCCCGTGCGTAAGCATGACGCCTTTCGGTTCGCCCGTAGTTCCCGACGTAAAAATGATGCACGCCAGATCGTCGCGCTGCCCGGCTTCCAGTTCCGCCTCGACCGCACCCGGCTCCGCCGCACGGAATGCTTTTCCGGCGGCTGCAACGTCGTCAAACGAAAGCAATTCGATCGAAGCTTCCGCGGCGAGTTTTTTATCCGCGTCTGAAAGCGGCTCCAAACAAATCAGCCGTGAAAAAGACGGCAGATCCGCTTTCAGCCCGATGATTTTCCGCAGCTGCGCCGAATTTTCACCGATAATAGTCTGACAGTCCGTCACGGACAGAATGAAACGCAGATCTTTTTCCGTAGCGTCGCAGCCGCGCGGCACGTCTATCGCACCGATCGCCATAATGCCCATATCGGCCTGAAGCCATTCTTTGCGATTATCGGCTATCAGCCCGACGTGATCGCCGCGCCGCACACCTAAAGACAGCAACCCGCCCGCAAAATCGAGTATATTACGAAACATGTCCTTGTACGATACCGGATCAAACCCGTCGGCGCTGTTCCGGAAATATTGTGCCGCAACTCCGGGGTAATCTGACGCGACCCGTCTCAGCATTTTGGGCAATGTTGCTTCCATACAATTTCTCCACAATCAAAATGACAAACTTTGAGATTTTGTAAAGTATCACTACCAGTATATACTGCTTTTTTTGAAAACGCAAGCTCTTTTTGCTTATACTGTCGGCTGATACAAAAAAGCTATCCAAAACCGCGTTTGGATAGCCGCTCAGCCCCTAGTAGCGGGCTTTTCGGAGCCGGACTTGTTCTATGTCGGTAGAAAACAATTCGCGAAGGTCGTTCAAACCGAGCGCCATCAGCGCCATACGGTCGATGCCGATGCCCCAGGCGAGTACCGGCACGTCGATGCCCATCGCCTTGGTAACCTCCGGCCGGAAAATGCCGGAACCGCCCAACTCAAACCAGCCCAGCACGGGATGCTTGATGTGCACTTCGATCGACGGCTCGGTGAACGGAAAATAACCGGGAACGTACTTTACGTCCGTCGCGCCCGCAATTTCCACCGCGAACATTTCCAGAAAACCGAGCAGTGTTTTCAGGTTGACTTCGTTGCCCAAAACGATGCCTTCCGTCTGATAGAAATCGGAAAGATGCGTTGCGTCGACTTTATCGTAGCGAAAACAGCGCGCAATACCGAAATATTTACCCGGAATTTTCGCCTTCGCAAGCTGATGAGCCGAAAGCACGGTTCCCTGACTGCGCAGGATAAGACGCCTCGTAAAATCACGGTCGAACGTGTAATTCCAACCGCGGCTGCCGGTGTTGCCCCCGTTTTCATGTGCGGCGGCAACGTTCGATAAAAACGGTTCGTCTATTTTCGTCGCGTGCGTTGGATTTTTTACATAATATACGTCGTGAATATCGCGCGCCGCGTGAAACTGCGGCATAAACAGTGCGTCGGAATTCCAGAATTCGGTTTCCACCAGCGGACCGTCGAATTCTTCAAAACCGAGCGAACACAGTTTATCTTTAACGCTTTCAAGAAACGAAACGTACGGATTCGTCCGCCCCGGAATGATACGCGCGGGAGGCACGGAAATATTGTATCCGCGGAACGTTCCGTTTTTCCAGCTGCCGTCGGAAAGCATTTTGGACGTCAGGGAACCGATTTCGTTTCCGGTAATACCGGCCTTTTTCAAATATACCGTTACGTCCGCCGCGGCTCCGGTCAGTTTGTATACGACCGTTTCCCGTTCCAGCATACGGAACGGAGCGTCCGCCGCGCCGCGTTTTTTAGCGAGCGAAGACACGACGTCTTTTTCCCCGGCGGAGAGCGCCGCCTGATCCAAAACGCCGTTTTCCGCAGCGGCGGCTTTTTTCAGCAGCCCGGCGGTTACGGCAGCCCGGGGAGGCAGCGGATTACCGGTATACGACGCCTTCTTTTCCGCGTTCATCGCAAGGACACCTTCTTTTGAAAGCGTACCGAACGCACTGCCGACGTCCTTGTTTTCAATACCCGTCGCCGCGGCGATTTCGGGCAGCGTGTGTGCGCCGGACTCTTTCAAAAACGCAACGATGCGTTCTTCCGGCGTACCGGTTTGCGCATAGGATCGTCCGAGTTCTGTCAGTTCAAAAAACGTGTGATTCTCCCTGCGGACGACGGCCGCCAGTTCCTTACCGGCCAGCCATGAAAACGCCTGATTTGCGTGACCTTCCTTATAGGAAAGTTCCTTCTGCAAACGGGCGGCAGTCAGCTCGTCTGCGGGAGAATATGATAAAAGCACCCTGATTTCAAGCGGGTGCAGGTTTTTTATGACAGTTTGAACGTCCATCGTAACTCCGGATTAGTGTAAAAGTTTGATATATGAAGTGTAAATCGCCGTTTTTTTCGTGTTATCGTAACGGGTATCGTCCGCCCGGATATACGTATAAAAATAGTAACCGCGTTCCTTGACAAAAGCCGTCGCGCTTTCCTTAATCGCAGTCATGGCGGCACTCTGTTCGAACAGGACCGTCGGACACGTATAAATGAAACGCGCTTCGTCGTGAGCCGGCATGTATTCGATCGTAATCGTCGCTACGTCTTTTTTCTGCTGTATCACTTCAACTTTCGTAGGATCAATCGGCTGTTTCAGCAAATCTTCCGCTTCTTCCGCATATATTCCCGAAAACGCGGATACACACAGCAAAAAACACAGAAAAGATTTTTTCATAGAATCTCCTATTAAACGTCTGCCTTTCCGCAAACGTACGTACGTATGGGAATATTTCGATATCCGATGATTCAAAAAATTCCCTAATAATAATTGTACGGTACTATTTTACTCACATTAAGAAAAAAATCAAGGTCAACGACGTAGCGGCCGGACTTAACCGAAACGCGCGGATCTCCCGTTACCAGCACGCTGCCGGCAACCTCTTTCGGTTTATTGCGCGTCAGCGCGCGCGCATATTCCCTGACGGCATCCTTCAGCGCGTCCCGGCACGCCGTCTGAAGGCCGTCGAAACCGTCAGACAACGCCCCCGTACCGCGGCCCGAAACACGCTTATACGAAATCGCTTCCCACGACTTGCGCAGCGAAATCATCTGCGGCGTCCGCAGAAAGCGAACCCAGCAGTACAGCCGGTTGTCTTCTATCCACGGTGATTCGTACGCAATTCCCGTCGCCGCGTTTCCCAGCGGAATGACCGGCTCGTATGCAAAAAATTCAGCTACGTTCCTCGTTTTGTCGGAAGGCGTGTATGAAAAAGACCAGCCGTACACCATGCCTTCTATTATAAACGGCGCCGTTTCTTTTAGCCGCGATATCGGATACGCAAAAACCTGATCACCCGAGGCGGCGGCGGCCGTGCCGGGATACGCTTCAAGCGGTGCCCAGAGCGCGATGCGGATATATTCCGACTGGTCGACGTGCTGGCAAAACGCCGGAAAACAAAAACAGCCGATCAGCACACAAAAAACGAACCGTTTTACGACCGGTACGCGTTTTTCCATACTTTCCACGGATTGATCCCCATCCGGATCATCAAATACAGCCAGGCAACGGCGAACCCGGTCAGATGCGCCATATGCGCGACGCCGTCCCGCAGACTGAACAGCTGGCTGGCAATTTCAATACCCGCGTATATCGCGATGAGCAGCGGCGCCGGAATCGGCAGAATTCCCCAAATGAAAATACGGGAACGGGGAAAAATAACGGCGTACGTCAGCAGCAGCGCGTAAATGGCACCGGAAGCGCCCATAAGAAATACGAACGTACCGGTAGCATAGTAAATCGCAAAAGAAATGACGCCGCACAGAATGCCCGAACAAAAATACAACAGCAGAAATTCCTTCGAGCCGATCGCGCGTTCAACGGCGACCCCGAAAAAGAAAATTCCCAACATATTGAACAGGATATGCGAAAAACTGCCGTGCACGAACATATACGTCAGCGGCTGCCAATACATATGATACCGCACGACGTACACGACGTTCAAAGACAGATACGAAAGCAGTTTCGGATACAAATACGTCAGCACAAAAACGAGCACGTTGACACCGATGATAATAAAGCTGGCGTTATAAAACGAATACGGAAACGGTTTCCGTATTTTACGCAAGAATTCCATATACTCCTACCGCGCTGCGCGCTTTATTCTTTTTTCTCACACCGCATCAGCCGTCGAAACCGAATGCACTTCTTTCAGTACAGCCGGATCCGCGAACGTAATCCGGTTACGGCCGTTCCGTTTGGACAGATACAACGCCTGATCCGCAAGTTCGACCAGCTGAGTCGGCGTAACCGCCGCGTTTTTCTCATCGCCCGGATCGTACACGGAAAATCCGGCGGAAATAGTTACGTTCATATGAACGTCTTCATACACCAAATCGCTTTCTTCTATAACCCGCCGGATCCGGTCGCCGACTTTATACGCACCGTTGCTGTCGGTATTGTACAGCATTACGACGAATTCTTCACCGCCGTAACGGGCCGCCAAATCCTGACCCCGCACGCCGTCCTGAATGATCCGCGCCACGCGCTGCAGCACGAAATCGCCGCACGCGTGCCCGTACGTATCGTTAAACCGTTTGAAAAAATCGATATCGAACATGATGACGGCGACAGGCATCTCCGCCTTTTTGGCAGCTTCAAGTTTATCGTCAAGCAGTTTGTAAAAGAAATATTTCAATTTCAAATGCGTCATCATATCCGTGGAAGAACGTTCCACCAATATCGTGTTGTTGATGGCGATCGAAGCCAGCACCGCGATGTCCAGAATCTGCTGTTTATCGTCTTCACTAAATCCGGCGCCGTCGCCGATATCGATACGTTCGCCCAGCACCAAAATGCCGTTTACGTGATTCTGCTGCTTGAGCGGAATAATCAGCGACGGTTCCAGCGAGGCAATAGGAGACAAATCCGTACCGGCCGGCAGATGCACACGCAAATCGTTCAGCGTGAACGTTGCGTTCACCGATCCCAAAAAGCCGACCAGCGGATGCGACTCTGAAAAACTGTAATCGATTTCAGGTTCCAAATCAAATCCGTTATAATTATCCGCCAGAAAAAGCGTATCGGAATCAAGACTTTCGGGAACAAAAATTCCCGCGCCCAATACGCGCATTTGGCACATGCAAATATATAAAATGGATTCAATCAGGGATGAATATTCCAACACGGATGAAAGGGATTTCGAGATTGCCAGTAACTGCTGCAAATCGTAAATTTTCTTCTCGTATTGTGCAGCGAGATTTGTCGGCACCGTTTTTGTTTTACGGGTTTGTTTCCTCATTAAGATTTTCCTATTTCACCTATTATAACATAATTTCTCATAATTGCAACAAATTTCTGCCAATCGCCATATTGATTTTCAAACAAGTTTGCCGTTTCACGATTTCTTGTGGAAGAAAACAGGATTTTTATATTTGAAATATTGCTCGGATTGGCCGACTTGGCGTCTTCAAAAATATCCTGCAATTTTCTGAAAAGCGCGAACAGATAATTTACTTCCGTTTGGAGCAGTTTTTTTGCTTCCACATTGATGGTTGAAATCATCTGGCTGAGTTTTTTGGCAAAATCGGGGTCTTTATGGCTGTCGCGTATGTAACCGTACAGGATCGCCATGTCGTTCGAGCCGCCGCGCAGAAAACTGTCTTCAAAACCTTTTATCCGTTCGGAAGCTTCGGTGCACGAAAAAACTGCCGATGAAAAATCGCTTTTATACACCGGATTGTTGAAAAAACCTTCTATAACTACGTCGTTCAGCAGCGCCTTTATTTTATCGTCAAAAAAATACGTCAGAAACGTTTTCAGTATTTCCAGCGGCATAATCCACAAAAACGGATCGGCGCCGTTCGTCCGCAGGTACGTATTCTGTTCGGCATTATAGCCGTTGAGCGATTCGAGCTTACGGCTGCCGAACAGATTCTGCAGTTCCTGCGTAATGGTTTCATTCTGCAGTTCGGTTTTTATGCGCTGCTTGTCAAGTTCATACTGTTTTTTCAGATGTTCGATAAATCCCGCCAATTTATTCACATTGTACGAAGCGGTCTGCAGTACCGTTTCCGTATCCTTTTTACTGATAACGACGATATTTTTCAGCACGTCCGGAGACAGCAGATGCCGGTATACGAACGCAATCTTTTTCAAATGAAACACTATTCCGTCCCGGTCAAGATCGACGGGATCCGGCGCGTTCAATTCGGCAAGAGCCACGACGGCTTTTGCCAGCGTATTGGTAAGCTGAAAATCCGCCGTCAAATAATACAAGTCCAGCGAAAACACTTCCACCGCAGACGGCGGCAAATTCCGGAACGAGGGTGTATAGTCCGGATTTCCCTGAACGTAGTCCGGATCGAACAATTTGACGACTGAAAAATAATTGAAACAGCAGATATCGAAAAGCTGCATCAGCCGGTTGATAACCGCGTCTATTTTTCTGAATTCCGGCTGATCGAGCGATTTCAGCAGCCGCTCGAAAAGCCGGCCCTGTTCCTCGTACGCTTTAGACTCGTTTCCGGCTTCCCGGACGGCATTTTTCCTGTTCTCATACGACAGCTGTTCGTACAGCTGACGCATTTCAGGCGAAAATCCCGTCATGAACAGTTTTGCGGCAAACGTATCCGCACGCTGCATGTCTTCGTCCGCGATCGTGGCGGAAAGAATATCTCCGATGGGTTTTACGTGCGCATACAGCAGATTGAACCCTTCGGCAAGGTTTGCAAGCAGCATACCGCCTTTATACACGATCGGTTCGTGCGCTTTGAGTTCAAATTCTATTCTTTTGATTTCGCTTTTCGTTTTTGAATCGGACGCGGGACCGCCGCCGAACAAGGAGCCGAAGAAAGCCGCAACTACCCTGAATATTCCCATACTGCATTGTACCGCGCATCGCCGCCTTATTCAAGTAAAGCAACGCGCGGCGGCGGCGGTTATTTACTGGTCAAATTGACTACGCCGGTCCATCCGGCGGGCGGCATGGACGCACAATATCCGCGGCAGCGTTCCGCAAACACCGGCGCGGTGGTGTCTTCCGGATCGATGGCGGCGGCCTTTTCAAACAGGGTAAGCGCCGCTTTGAAATCTTTTTCAAGATACCGGTCGAGCCCCTCGTGAAAAACGTCTATCGCCTCAACGGCACGTGCGGGCAAATCCGCGGTAAAACCCGCCAGCGTATACAGCTGCACCGGCGTGTTGATTCCCACGACGCGCACTTTATCCAAACGGCGCACCGTAATTTCGTCTTTATGGCTCCCCGCCTGCACGTCTTTCCAGGTATCCTCGGCCACAAGAATCCAGGAACCGTATACTTTATTGACGCCTTCAAGCCGCGCCGCGATATTCACGTTGTTGCCCATAATCGTGTAATTCATCTTGGAGGACGTTCCCATATTGCCGACGACCATTTTACCGGTGTTTATGCCGATGCGCGTACGGATCGGCATCGGTATGCTTTCGTCGGCAAGATGCCGCTCGTTGAATTCCCGTTCGAGTTCCTTGATACGCAGCGCGCTCGCACATGCGCGGTAGGCGTGATCGGCAAGATCGGCCGGCGCACCGAAGAACGCGACGATCGCGTCTCCGATATATTTGTCGATCGTACCTTTGCGCTCAAGGATAACGTCGCTCATCGTCGTCAGATACTCGTTCAAAATGGAAACGAGCTGTACGGGCGTTACCTGCTCCGACAATGAAGAAAAACTCTTGATATCGGTAAAAAACGCGGTGATGTTTTTTTCAACGCCGCCCAGCGCGAGCTTGGCAGGATCGTTCACGATATCGTCCACGACGTCCTGCGACAGATACGTCGAAAACGCCTGCCGCAAGAAGCGTTTGTCGTTTTCCGTCGTTGCGTACCGGTATACGGCAACGACGACGTAGCCCACCGCCGTAACGACGAGTGCCGCCGCCGCGGGAACGTATACGTTGAACAGCCGCATACAGATGAAGCTCGCTGCGGGAACGAGCGCAATCATCACGACGCCGGCTGCGTTTTGAAACAGCGCCTGTTTTTTTCCCAACAGCACGATGTACAGAACAAGAAGCAGCGCGGCAACGGCGAGCGGCACGATTCCCCGCACCGGATAAATGAACGACTGCGTAACGATCGTATTGTACACGTTGCCGTGCGTTCCTACGTTCGGATACCGGGAAACGAAAGGCGTCGCGCCCATATCGGTCGTTCCGGTCGCACTGTTGCCGATAATGCAAAAACTGCCCGCGTAGATTTCTTCCATTTGCGAAAACATGTCGCGGTATGCGTTCACGTTCTGCGCAAGCAGGCCGAACGTATCCCGGGCGGCTTCCCGCACCGGTTCCGCCTGCGCAGCGCCGGCTTCACCGTTCAGCACCATCCGGTCGAGCCGCGTTTCTATTTCCTGCAGGTACGCCCCGCCGGCGAACGACGCGGCGGCGTCAAAAAACGCGCGGCGATCGGCAAAGTACTGCGCGTACGTTTCGGCGGCGATATCTTCCGGCACGCCGCTTTCACCGGCGCCGGAAACACCGCACGCGGCGAGCAGCGCCCGTTTACGCTGCAGCAGCTCTCCGTAAGAACGGGACAGCTGCTGAGCGGCGCCGTAATACGGCAGCCAGCCTCCGTTTTCGTCCAGAATATACAGACTTTCACACAGCCACTCGATGCAGCCGACGATATTGGTTTCCGCGCTGTCCAGCTGATTCAGATATACGATCGGTTCGTGCCGAAAACTTTCAAAATAATCGCCACGCAGCCAATTGATCAGCATCCGTCCGTGCGCGTCGAGCGGAATCGTTACGTCGCGCCGCACGTCCGGCGCGATCAGTGCGTTTCGGATAATCAGCGAACGGGCGGTCCGTTCCAGTTCCCGCGAATCAAGCCGGTCGAGCAGCGGAGAAAAAACGAGCTGCGCCAGATATCCATCTCCGTATCGGTACAGCAGCTCCATCCGGCGCCGGCTGCCGTCGGAATCCACGACGACGTTCGTAAACCCCGCGCCGCGCGCACTTTCCGTCAGCAATTTCAGCGGCGGAGAAAAACCCGGTTCGATGTCCTGTTTGCGCACGGTGTACAGATTGTCCCGCTCCGTACGGTTTCCGCCGTCCCGAACCGAATCGAACAGAAAACGCCGCTGCGCAGCCTCTTTCGCCTCCGCAGCCGTTTCCATCACGTTCGCGTAATTTACGGTCAGATACGAATTGCCGAAAAACCGCAGCGCGCGGGCAAAATAGTCGTCGTTGTCGCGGTACAGCTGATTCGCCGCGGTGTCGTACAGCTGCCCGAAAAGCGGCTCGATATAACCGCTCACCATGTCCTGCGCCACAGCCGGCGCGTCCGCAGAAGTCAGCCGCCCGTCCGCCAAAGAATCGGACAAATCGGTTACGAGCGCCGACACGGTGCCGGCACTCTCCCGAATCAGTTCCGGCAGTTCCTGCGCCGCTTGCGGGTCGACGCCGCTTCGGGACACCGAAAGATATTCGATATCGAAAACGGCGGTTTCCGCACCGAGCTCTTTCATCCGAATCAGCGCGTCCGCAACGATATCGCGCGGCCACGGCCACGTTCCCATTTCATTGAGCGACAGATCGTCTATGTCGACGAACAGCAATTCCCGTGCCACGGGAGGTTCTTTTTTTACCTGAAGCAATATATCGTAAAAACCGTTTTCAGCATCCGAAAGCAATCCCAGCGCGTACGCACCGGCGACAAGCACGATGATACCGACGGCGGCAAAAAGCACGGTCTGTTTTTTCAGTGCGGAACGCAGCGTTTTCTGTTTCATATCGGTTAGTATAACACAAGCTCCGCCGTTTTGCATATTGAATTTCAGGCACGTTTTTCTGCAAATTCTGCGTTTATTCCGCTTAAATTTTGATAAAACTACCTGACAAATCACTAATTACGTATTATAATCTTGCAAAAGAGAAATATGGTTATGCATATTATAAATGTTGAAAGTTCTGCGTGCTTCGGCACGGATATAAAAAGAACGCATTTTTCCGTAAATATTTTCAGAAATACAGTCAATCATAAATCCTTGTGAAGGAGGCATAAATGAAAACCTTATTTAAACTCATGGGAATCGCCGTACTGAGCGCGTGCGTCTGCAGCTGCAGCGCGTTGTTCAGACCGAACGAGGACGCGGAAACCGGTTCCGTTGCACTCGTACTCGATACGCACGCAACCGGAACCGATACGCGAGCAGCCGTGTTCAGCGGAGCGAATCTGCAAATATCGCTGACAGGCGATTACCGTGCGGAACAAACCGTTACGGTCAGCGGCAGTCAAGCCGCCGTCAGATTCGAGGGAATCCCCGTCGGCAGTTCCGTCCGCGTGCGCGTCTCGGGACAAACGAGCGACGAGCGTTCTTTTTTCTACGGTAACTCAAGCACCGTAACGATCCGAAAGGGACAAAATACGGTTGTGGTTCCAATCGAAGCAAAGCGCAGCACCCCGTACGTGTTGTGGAACAAGGCACCGAGCACACAAATTTACGGATTGTACGCAACGCAGACGCCTGATAAAATCTCAACAGCAACAGAGCCCACCGTAAAATTCGAAAATGAGAGTGAATTTATGGGGTTTTGTTTTGACAACGATGCGAATCTGTATATCATACACCGGATATCAAGTGACACGTCGAGCGAAGTAACGATAACCCTTAAAAAATACGAGTATTCGGAGAAGGATGCATCGTATAATCCGGAACCTGCTTCACGGCCGCTTACAGACCTGACAGCCAACACGCATAGTTTGTTCGTTACCTGCGACAATGACAATCTGTATATAGCAACCGGGAGAGAAACGTCCGATCCGTCACCTGTCGCCCTGTATTACGCTCCGCGCAAAACGGCGTTGGAAACATCAGAATACGAACCGATTCCGACAGTCATTGCCAATTCCGCCGCAGTCGAACTTACGGCAATCGCGGCGGCGGACGGTATCGTATACGTTGCATACAACAGCAGCACCGAATCCGCCGGTACTGATGGCAGTACGGATTCCGACACCATTGGGAGCACGGGTTCCGATACCTTCCAATCCAATACGATCTCCATCGCCGCATACGGTACGGACGGCAAAAAAGCCGAAGCGTCCGACGTCGCCAACATGCTCGGTCTGGAGACAAGGGCTGACGTTGATACACAAATCAGTGACCTGCTGGTGCAGGACGGCGTGCTGTACGTGCTTATCAGCCAAACAGGCGAACTTTCTGATCCGTATTGTTATTACAGCCGCGGCGGCGTTGCCAAGTTCAGCCCGTCAGATTTGAAGCCGAACACATCGTTCGGCTCGAACGGTATTCTCGGATGGACAGCAAACGCCCAAAAAATTGAATCTTCATCCTCAAGCAACCCCATTGACTGCTACTGGCCTGCTACAGCCGCAAACGCGTTTTACGGGCCGATGCGGTTCGCCGCAATCAGGCCGAAAAAACTGGTCATCGCCGACGATGGTGTAACCATAGAAGAGGAGAACAATCAAGCAAGTATCAAGCAGAAAAACGCAATCGTGGAAATAAATCTTGATTCTTTCGCTACGTTGGAGAGGATCCCGGTAAACGTCGAGTTTGACAGATATATTGATTCCTTCAACTTTTCCATTTAAGTACACCGATATACCGAATGAAGTTTTCAGAGGAGGAGAATATATGAAACGATTATACATGACGGTTCTGCTCTGCTTCGCCGCCGTACTTCCGTTCACGGCGCAGAGTGCCGACAAAATGACGGAATTTTTGGACGCAAAAACGGTTACGTACGCGCAGGCGAGTTATTTCCCCGCCGTGTGGCTGGACAGCACGAACGAAACGCTGCCGCTTGAGCAAACCGCGCAATATCTTGCCGATCGGAAAATTCTGCCTTCCGTATTCGGCGACGCCGGCGCACGGCAGACGCCGATAACGCTGGAACACCTCGCATTTCTCTGCATGAACGCATGGGAACTCAAAGGCGGTATGATGTATTCTCTTACCCGGCTGCCCCATTACGCGTTCAGGGAATTACAGGCGAACGGAATACTGAAATCGGACGACGATCCGTCGCTGCACGTGGACGGGCTGCGGGCCATGAACATCATGTACGCCTGCATGGAACTTGCCGAAACGGAGATAAAAAAATGAAACGTATTATAGCAATCGCACTGTGCGTGTGCACGGTCGCGGCCGCCTTTTCCGTAGATGGAGGCGCACTGCTGCGCGGCTACGGAGAATTTTCGGGAACCGATTTCAATAAAAAATTGTTCCGGTTCGACGGCTCGGGCTGGATGCGGACGCCGCTCACGAAAAACGGCAATCTGGTACTGTCCGCCGAAGCCTGCTACGGTATGGAATACGGTACCGACGGGCAAATCGCGCATACGGCGGATCTGTCGCTGTTCAAACTGGGTTACGCCGCGAAAATCGGCGGCGGCAACCTGAACGTGTCGGCCGGACGTTTTTCCGTATCGGACGTAAGCGGAATCGTGTTCAATCAGCCCGCCGACGGCGTCGCCGCAGCGTACCGCAATTATCTGCTGTCAGTTACGGCGGCGGCAAATTACACGGGGCTCATCAACAGTCGAAACACGACGATGATTCCCGTTCCGGCCGAACCGATTGAAAATACGGCCGTCTACGCGCTGTCCGTACCACTCGTTTCCGGTATGGCGAGCGTTTCGTTTCCGGAATTGTTCGCAAATCAGACGCTCTCCGTCGGCATACAAGGATACTGCGGTATACGCAAAATAGATTATCAGCGGATATACGCGACGCTGAGCGTAAACGGTCCGCTCAGCGCAAATCTGTTCTATACGGCCTCCGCAACGGGTGAAATGCTGTTCGGCGATACGAGTTCTCCGTACGCAGGCCTGTACGGCAGCGCGGAACTGGCGTATTATCCGCCCGTGCTCGCGGCGAAAATTGCGCTGCGCGGAGAATCCGCATCGAAAAACTTTGACACGATAACGAAATACAGCGTGTCCGTTTCAGACGATCCGTGCACGAATATAACGAAATTCGGGGTTTCCGGTTCGTTGAACATAAAAGCGATACTCGTACTGGCAAACGCGCACGCGCTGTTCACGACCAGTTCAATGGATTATCGGGGATTCCAGCTCGACGGCGGAACCCGGTGGCAGATAGTGAGCGACGTACAGCTCGGCGCCTCCGCCGGCTACTTATTTCCGTCCGGCGAACAGGACGGATACGGAAAAATATCGATCAACGCGCTTATCGCGTTATAGGAGAAGCATATGAACAAACGGTTACTACTGCTTTGCGCCGCCGTATTATTCGTTTCGGGGGCGCTCTGGAGTCAGCAGGCGGAAGTCGTCTCGTTTACCGGCAAAGTCGAATACGATAAAGACGGCGTGTGGACTGCGGTTGCCGCGGGAGACGTGCTCCCGCAAGGTACGGTAATTTCCACCGGATTCAAATCTTCCGCCGTACTCAAAATAGGCGCTTCCCGCTTTACCGTGGAACCGCTGAGCCGCATCGCGATAGAAAAAATTGCGGAAAACGACGGCGATTACGACAGCGCCATGTACGTATCGTCGGGAAAACTGAATATAGACGTAAAACCCGTTGCCGGCAGAAAAGTCAATTTTCAGGCGCGAAGTCCCGTTGCGACCGCATCCGTACGCGGAACGTCCGGAACCTTCGGTGCCGACGGCTCCCTGAAAGCGACGAGCGGTACCTGGGCGTTCAGTCCGGCAGAATCGCCGCGCGATGTGGCCGTAAAAAAAGGACAAACGGCCGTCTGTGCGGCTGACGGAACGGTAACCGGTCCGCAGGCAGCGGCCGCTCAAGCGGCAACGGCAGCAAAGACCGCGACGGTTACGCTCGCGGCAAAAGAAAGCGTAACACCCGGCGTCACGACTGCCGCACCCACAGTTGCCGTCGAAAGCCCCGCCGCTACCGGAGATACGCAGACGACGCTGACCGTTACGGTTACCATTAAATAAAGTCGAAAGACGAAGGCTTCGCCGCTACGGCAGCCTCCATACGTGAAACGAAATCCCGCCCCCAATAATCGCACAGTATATCATGCGCGTGCGTCTGCAGGGAGGCGGGAACGCACGTCCGCAGCCGAACGATGGTTTTGGCAAGAAAACTGCGGCAGTTACGCTGAACCGCCGCACGCTGGACGTCCGTAACCGGCTCGTTTTCCATATAAGAAAACAAAACGGTAAAAACGGAAGCGGCGGAACAGACGCGCGTCCATTCCGCCATATCGGTTACGGCGGAGTGTTTGCTGACGCCGATTTCCATCCGGTACCGATACACCGTATCGGTGATACCCGCGTACCGGCGGGCATATCTGCTCAAGAAAAAATACAGTAAACTGTCTTCGCCCATAGTGCACTCAACTGCCGGAATCCGCTCGAACGCCCGCTCCCACAATTCCCGGCGATACAATTTTGCCCACAGCATTCCCGCGTGATTGCGTTCGCATAAAAAACCGTTGAACACCGCTTCTCCGTCGAGCAGTCCGTCGTGCACGTGCCGCGCGCGCTCGGTCAATATCCGGCGGAGCTTTTCATCGGCCGCCGCAACGTTATCAGCCGCCGCAGCACCGTTACCAACAGCAATGCCGTCGTTAACAGCAGCACCGTCGGCTGCCGATTCCGCGCCGTCCGTTACTGCGGCCCTGCCGTGCACGATATCCGCGCCGCTCGAAACCGCCCCCGCGTACAGCGCAGAAACCGCTCCGGGAACGAGTGTGTCGTCGCTGTCGACGATAAGCACGTACGCGCCGCGGGACGCAAAGAATCCGGTACGCCGAGCCTCCACAAGCCCGAGGTTCCGGCGGTGAAACGTATACTGCAGCCGGACGGCGCTTCTCCGCTGTGCAGCCTGCACGTTCCGCACGATTGAACGGCAATCCGGCGCGCCGCTGCCGGGGCGGGGACTGGCGTCGTCGGTAACGATGATCTCCAGATTCGGATAGTCTTGGGCAAAAATACTTTCAAGGCAGTTTGCAAGATACGTTTCCGTACCGTAAACGGGAACGAGAACACTGATCAGCGGAAAAGATACGGATTTCGTCATATGATATTCCCGGCCGCCGCCGCAGTACGGCTGCTACAGAACCCCCGCAGCGCGAAACAGCGCGACGTAATCGCGTTCCGTTTCCGCCGTAACGATTCCGGCCCGAAGCGCCGCGCCGCCGGCAACGCCTTTTGAATAGGCGCAGAAACGTTTGCGCATTTGGCGACACGCCGACTCTTCACCGGCGTCTTCGATCAGGCAGCGCAATTCGCGCAGACCCGCTTCCATACGCACGGACACGGGGATTTCTTCATAAGAACCGGTTTGCAGCAGACGGCGAGTTTGAATGAAAATGAACGGATTTCCCATCGCCCCGCGGGCAAACATTACGCCCGCACATCCGGTCTGTTCCAGCATCCGCGCGGCGGCTTCCGGTGAAAACACGTCTCCGCTGCCGAACACCGGTACTTTTCCGCCGGTTTCGCCGGCAACGAGTGCAGTCAATTCCGCAAGAGCGTCCCAATCGGCCGCACCTTCGTAACCTTGCGCGCGCGTTCTCCCGTGCAGGGTGATCGCGGAAGCGCCGGCTTCAATCGCGGCGCACGCAGCTTCTTTCCACGTAATATGGTCAGCGTCCCAGCCGGCTCGAATTTTCACCGTTATCGGAACCGGCCCGGCGATTGTTACTTCAGCATCACTGATTTTCGCTTCGGCACCGTTTTTCGCTTCGGCATCAAGGCTTTTTACTTCATCGCCGTTTTTCGCGGCAGCAGCATTATCGGCAGCGATATTTTTTGCGGCAACGGCGCATTCCGCCGAAGCACGCACGGCGGCCTCAGTTATTTTGTACAGACGATCGGGATCGCGCGTGAGTGCCGAACCGGCACCGGTTTTGGTTATTTTCGGAACCGGACATCCGGCGTTTATATCGATCACTTCAGGAACGTCGAACCGACGCGCCGAAAAGGAGCGTTCCGCCGCGTCGCCGCAGGCGTCTGCACTGCCGAAAGTACCCGCATCGCCGCGTTCCGCAGAAGCGCCGTTCAAAATCAGGCGCACGGCGGCGGCCATGACCGCAGGCTCTCCGCCGAACAGTTGGATCGCGTACTGCGTTTCGTTCGGCGCGCGCGCCATAAGCAGCGCCGTTTTATCGGAACCGCGCACCAAGGCCTCCGAAGAAACCATCTCCGTATACGCAAAATCCGCGCCGCCTTCACGGCACACGGAACGAAACGCGCGGTCGGAATAACCGGCCACCGGAGCCAAAAACAGATTACCCGGCAGCACGACGCCGCCGATCGTTACGGGATGATACAGCATCACCGTCGTTATTCAGGCAAACGGAAAAATTTACAGCTGTTTTTCCACAACTGCACGGACAATTCCTCCAAATCCATATCGAGCAACTCGGCCAAGAAACGCGCGGTCGACGGCGTGAAAGACGGCATGTTGCGTTTACCGCGGTATTCGGCCGGCACCATAAACGGACTTTCCGATTCGATCAGAATCCGGTCTATCGGCACGTTCAAAACCGTTTCGTGCAAATTCCGCGCGTTCCGATACGTCAAATTCCCCGCGAACGAAAAATACACGTTCAGATCGAGCGCCTTCTTCGCAAACGCGGCGTCTTCCGAATAGCAGTGCAGAACGGCGCCCGCAGTCGGGCAGCGTTCCGACAAAATATCGAAAATATCCTTGCCCGCGTCGCGATTGTGCACGATAACCGGCACGTTCGCCTTTTCGGCCAATTCGAGCTGCGTAATGAACAATTCGATTTGGGAACGTTTGTCGCCGAATTTGCGGAAATAATCCAAGCCCGTCTCGCCGAGCGCAACGACGTTCGGCAGTTTCAAGCCCGCCTCTATCGTCTGAACCCAGTTCTTGCCGGGCGTATTGACTTCCGACGGAGCGACGCCGACCGCATGATATACGCCGGGCACGCTTTTCAGCGTTTCATACACGGAGGCGAAGTCATGTAAACTGTTGCAGATGCTGACGATACGGGTAACCTGCGCCTGCTTGGCTTCCTGTATTACGCGGAGTTGTTCAATAGGATCATCATAGATAAGCCCGATATGGGCGTGAGTATCAAAAAACTGCATGGCTTTCTTCCAAAAAAAGTGATTCAGAGTACCGCGCCTCAAAACGCCGTACCCAAGAGAGCGAAGCTCCCTAAAATAGACTATTGTGTTACGCACAGCCGCCGCAACCCGGACGGTTTCACCGGTTGTACGTAAAGTTCAACACATTTCCTACCGATAAAGATAACACAGGAATCGGGAATCGTCAACGCCTGAACGCAGTAAAATTTTCACGCCGAAAGGACATTTTGTTTGACACCCCTCGATGTGGTATGATATAATTACCTACTTAGTTATGGAGATTTGATTTTGGCTCGGACAAGACAATATAAAAAGCTTGAAAAAAATATGGCGTTTTCCATACTCCGCTTTTTCGGCAGGGGCTTTCGCCGTATCGGTCGATTTTTTGCATCCGTGTTTAAGATTTTCGACCGTAAATTGACGATCATGATCGTTCCGCATTCCCAGGCAAAACCGCTTAACTTTCAGACAAATATATTCGCACTGACGTTCGGCTTTCTGCTCGTCGTCGGCATCGTTTCTACTTTTTTCTATTTTAACAAACAGGCTATCGGTTCCGGTACCGAAATCGCACGGCTGCAGACCGAAAACCGGAAAACGCTTGCGTCGCTCGACGAACTGCGGGACGAAAACAACAATCTGCTGCAGACTGCGAAACGGTTTCAGTCGTCGCTGTCACAGTCGCTCTCACTGCTCGGCATAAACCAATCCGGTACGGCGGCAAAAGCATCAATGCAGAACAGCGATCTGTCGTCGCTGTTCGCGGCGAACGATTTGGCGTCCGGTACGGTTCGTGAAGCCGCCGACATCCGCCAGCTCACGTCGTATCTTGAAGGCGCCATTCAGCCGATAGAGCAGATCGGTAAAATGCTCGAATCGCAGGGAACGCTGTTTTCCGATATTCCGAATATCTGGCCGCTCAAAAACGGTATCGGTCATATTTCCATGGAATTCGGACAGAACGAACACCCGATCACCGGTCAGTGGTATATCCACAAAGGACTCGACTTTTCCACTTGGCGGAAAGGCGACCCGATCGTCGCTACGGCGAACGGCCAGGTCGTAACCGTCGGATACGACAGCGGGTTCGGCAATTATATCATCATCAAACATAAGCACGGCATTTACACCCGATACGCGCACATGGATACGTTCAGAGTAAAAAAAGGGCAATTCGTGTCGCAGGGCGAAGTTATCGGAACCATCGGAAACACCGGTATTACGACCGGGCCGCACCTTCACTACGAAGTGCACATCGGTTCGGACGTCGTGGATCCGGCCAAGTATATCAACGTAAAATTAAAGAATTAACGGAGCTTGAATGGCTTTTCAGAATGACGATATTTCCATCAATACGTTTATCGGAGCGGGTTCCGCAGTGGCCGGCGATATGCGTATTTCGGGATTTATCCGCATAGACGGCGACATCGCCGGGAATCTTGAAACGACGGGTAAAGTCATTATCGGCGAAAAAGCGCGGGTAAAAGGCAATATTACGGCAAAGTCGGCGATTATCGGCGGCATCGTGGAAGGCAACGTTACCGCGCCGGAACGGATTCAGTTGTTTGAAACGGCGGCGGTCATCGGCGACATCGCGACCAAACGGCTGGAAATTGCCGACAACGTCGTTTTTCACGGGCACTGCATTTCCCTGGCAGATCAGAACGAATATGAAACGGCGGAACGCCGCTGGCTGGACATTACGGCGCTGCGGGTAAATCCGCTGATGCAGAGGGAGACTGCCGCGAATGCCGAATATTGATCCGCTGCAGTCGTCCCTTTACTTTTCGGCGACCGCCGCGGCACAAACTGCCGCCGGTGCAAACGCGGGTACGGCGAACAGAAAAACGGTAAGCGCAAAAAAAAGCCGTTTTTCAAACATGATCGAACGGCAGGAATCAGAACTCGCGTTAGCCGAAGCGGGGTTTCCGCCGGAAATCGCGGAAATGGATTTTGAAGAAGCGTTCGTTTACTTGAAAGACCGGGCCGACATTGCCGCCGATCGGGTAAAGGCGGAATTGAGCACCGATTCTTTTACCGAATACCGGCAGGCGGTCAGCCACTTTATGAAATTCATCGTCCGGTCGAATTACGACATCGAAATTCACAAACGGCGGCGCCCGAACAGAAAATTCAATACGAATAAATTTTATCTGATACAGGTAATCGATCAAAAGCTGGATACGCTTGCCGCCGAAATTTTATTGAACCATTCCGAAACGCTGCGTATTCTTGCGGGAATTGATGAAATTAATGGAATTCTGGTAGACTTGATCACATAAGCTACCGGGCAAAAGGAACACACATGAGCGAATTATTTGAAAACGATATAGAAAACCTTTCCGGCGAAGACCTTGCGGCGCTGGAAGATACGGATGTCGTCGAAGAAACTTCCGACGGAACTGAAAACCTCATATATCCGGAGCCGCTGTACCGGCTGAAATTGGAATATTCGTGCGAAGGCGTGTACGCCGCGGTTCCCGACGGTATGACGCTCGAAAACGGCGAATACGTTATCATTCCGACCCGTTACGGCAAAGATCTGGCACGGGTATTGGGAAAAGTTTCCCATCCGATCGGCATACGGACGTCCGACATCATCACGGTCGATCGTAAAACGAACGCCGCCGATTTGGCGCGCGCGGAAGAACTGAAAGAAAAAGAAAAACAGGCTTTCAAAATATTTCAGGAAAAGGTTCTCAATCATAAACTCGATATGAAACTGATTGCAACGCATTATCTGCTTGAAGAACAGAAAATCCTGTTTTTCTTCAGTGCGGAAAAACGCGTCGACTTCAGGGAACTGGTAAAAGACTTGGTTTCCGTTTTCAAGATGCGCATTGAACTGCGCCAAATCGGCGTACGCGACGAATCGCGCATTACCGGCGGGCTGGGCGTGTGCGGCAGACCGTACTGCTGCCACGCGGTTTCCGACAAACTGCGGCCGGTTTCAATCAGAATGGCAAAAGACCAAAACTTATCGCTTAATTCGATGAAAATTTCAGGCCAATGCGGACGGCTCCTGTGCTGCCTGTCGTACGAATACGACTGGTACACCGAAGCGCGTAAAAAACTGCCGAACGAAGGGCTGCGCATTTTCTACGACGGAACGAATTTTCGGGTATCCGAAGTAAATCCGCTGAACGGGTTGGTCAAAATGTCCGGAGAAGACGGCCGGCTGCTGGAAATAGCGGGAACCCGCTTCGTTCAGCAGGACGGCCGCTGGAAAATCAATTAACAGGCGGCGCGCAAACGGACCGGGCGCAGCAGCAACAAAAAGGCAACCGCAGCAGCCGACGCTGCAGCAAACGGATCGGGTCAGCAGAAACCCGCCGTCAGCGTAATTCGCAGACCAGAAACGGACTGAGGTCGGGCGCAAACGGCTGCTTGTCGAACCCGCTCCAGCAAGTTACGTGCGAAAACCCGACCGACGCGGCGAACTCGCGGATTCGGGACTCAGTCAGCGGGAACACCGGTTCGCGGTCGGCGATCGTAACCAATCTGCCGCTGCTGGTTTCCACTTGCTGAACGATATATTTGGAACCGTCGTCCTGAGTTACCAATCTGGTATGCAATTTTGAACGGATACTTTCGACCGCCGGTAATTCGACCGACGGTTCAGCAGAAAAATAATCGTAATTCGGAAGCTGTAAAATCAAAGCACCGCCCGGGGTAAGCAGCGACCGGCAATCAAAGAAAAATTTACGCAGCAGAGTCGTATCGTGAATGAACGCGGCTCTGCCGTTTAAACAGGAAATAACCGAATAAAAACTTTTTCCCAAAAAACGAGTCATTTCAAGCGTCGACATCTGGAAAAAACGAATCGACGTTCCCGGCATCCGCCGCTTGCGGTTTGCCGATTCCAGCAGAACCGGAGACGTGTCGATACCCGTAACGTCGTAGCCGGATCTGGCAAGCACCTGTTCAAAGGAACCGGAACCGCAATAGATACTCAGCAATTTGGGAGGCGTCTGAAACGTTTGCAACAACTGAAGGTAAAATTCTTTTTGTACTGGAGCAACAGGAAATAATTCATCATAATATTCCAGTATATTCTGCATGAATTCCATGTATCTATTATACGACAGAACCGTAAATTTTACCAGCGCTAAATCGGGCAATAAATGAAAAGACCGGCAAAAAGCGGAACGCGCCTGCCGGTCTGCATCATATCAGCAAAAATAAAACGGTTTATTTAAAAGTATATTTCCACGATACGGGAATCGCAAACGTAAAGTCCGTTTTCGAGTTCGACGATCCCGTGCTGTCGTTGAAAGCGAGTTTCGCACCGCCGATCAGCTGATGGCGGCCGGTAACGAAGATAACGCGCGGATGAACGGTAAGCGAGTACGGGTTATTGTCGCTTCCCGCATCGCCGAACGATGCGAAATACTTCGCGTCGACTTTAAATGCAACCGCTTTCGTCAAATTCATTGCGAACATGGCGCCCGCATAGAGCGGCGTTCCTTTTTTATTCGTAATGGAAAGTTCCGCATCAGCACCGAAAGAGAACTTGGCCGGTGAATACAGCAGCGTGAAAGCAAAAACGTGCGCATCATCGAATGATTTTTTCAAGATATCGGAAACGAGCGACTCTCCGTTGAACGTATAGCCGCCGCCCAAATAGAAGTTTTTGACTCCACCGTAATTGAAGAACACGCCGATCGATTCCTTTTCCATTTTGTACGCGGCGCCGATATTGAAATTCTTTGCAATCGCAACGTTTAAACCGAAGTTGATTTTCATGGAAAAATTATCACCCAAAGTCATTTTGGGAATATTCAATCCGGCGGTAACGGGCGCGTACGTAAACGTCGCACCGACATATTTTTCACCGTACCAGCCGTTCAGCGTATAATCGTCGTATACTTGCAGGAACGCACCGGGCAGCGTTTGATAGAATTTGTTTCCAACGGCGACTTCAAGCCCTTTTACCGGACGGAACCAGACGTTCGCCTTTTCCATCGTACCGTTCAGTGAATAATTCTTGAAATTGACCTGATCTTCCAACGACAGACGGTACTGCGCCTGCACGCTGAACATACTGTAATGAATCAAACCGGAGACGGTATTATACAATCCTCCGAAACCACTGCTGTTGTTGTTGGTCATAAAGAGACCTTCACTACCGAGCTTGTTGTACACATCGTAATTCTGAGCCGAAAGAGCAACCCCTGATGCAAGTGCGAGCATCAAAGCTAACGTAACAATCTTTTTCACGGTATCTCCTTAAAATAGATATTCTGGAAAAAATAATAATACCTTACGCAGACCTTGTCAATTGCGAATATCCATGCGCAAACGTTCACGGCGGTACCCAAACCTCCCGTAACGCACGAATTTTCTGCGTCCGCTATGCGAACGAACCGAAAAAACGGCAGAGACGTCAGCCGAATCTCCGTTTAATAAACCACTTTACTCTTTCAGTATAAAATCGTATCCTGCCTAGATGAAAACTTTACTCAGTGCGCGCAAATCTCTTATCGGACCTGCTTCTTTTTACAAACAGGCGCTGGCAATCGCGCTGCCGGTCATGGCGCAGCTGCTCATTCAAAATATGGTTTCCCTGATCGACAATTTTATGGTCGCCGGGCTGGGAGACATCAAAATGTCCGGAGTGAACATCGCCGGACAGATAAATTTCGTTTTTCTGGTATTCATCAATACGATTTGCTCGTCGGGCGGAATTTTCATGTCGCAGTACAACGGCGCTAAAGACCCCGACGGGATGCAGCAGACGTTCCGGTTCAAGATACTGATGTGCACCGTCGCGGGAATCGCGTACACGGCGATCAGTTTCTTCTGTCCGCGGCCGTTTCTGGCGCTGATGGTGCACGGAAACAGCGAAAGCGCGCCGATTATTGAAGAAGGCGTAAAATATATGCGCGTTCTGGCGTTTTCGTGGATTCCGGCCGTGCTTGCGATTGCGATCGGATCTTCTCTGCGCGAAATAGGCAAAGTGCGCCCGCCGCTCGTCATTTCCGTTGCGGCGACGGCGGTGAACACGTTTTTCAACTGGATATTCATATACGGAAACCTCGGCGCACCGCGGCTGGAAGTGGAAGGAGCCGCGATCGCGACGATAATCGCCCGCGTGACGGAAATAACGGCGTTCGTCGTTTTTATCAGAAAAGTCCGTCCGCCGTTCTTTTCTCGCATGCGGCAATTGATCCGGATAAAAGCCGCGCTCTTTTTTACCATTCTGCGCAAATCGGCGCTCATTCTCATATCGGAAATGATGTGGGTACTTTCGGAAACGATTACGACGGCCTTGTACAACAGCCGCGGCGGCGCCGACGTCGTATCCGGCATGGCGGCCGGATTTGCAATCGCAAACCTATTCTTCGTCTGCTTCAGCGGTATTTTTACGGTAACCGGCGTCATACTCGGCGGAACGCTCGGGGCGAACAAACTGGAAGAAGCGCGCGTTCAGAAAAACTGGCTGTTGTCGGGAGCCGCCATGTTCGGCGTCGGTTCCGCCGTTCTCGGCTGCATGACGGTGCTGCTCATTCCGGTTGTTTACGGAAACCTCAGCGCCGCCGCGCAGACGATCACACGAGGACTGGTGCTGGTTAACGCGGCGTACATGCCGATCTGGGCGTTCGTGAACGGACAATTCGCCATATCGCGTACCGGCGGAGACACCACGATGGGCGTCATCGTGGACGTTTCGGTGAACGGTCTGATCGTCGTTCCGGGAATGTTCGCGCTCACCTATCTGACGCCGCTCGGCCCCGTCGCGATGTACGCGGTGATTAAGATAAGCGACTTCGTCAAAATGGCGATATGCTCCGTGTGGCTCAAAAAAGAACGCTGGGTCAAAAATCTGACGACGATGAAAAAATAGCGGCGACAGGAAACGCGTACCGGCGGAACGCGGCGCATTTGGCGGCAGACCGGCGCTTTCAGCGGCAGGCGGCGCATTCGGCAGACCGGCGCTTTCGTACCGGCCGCCTACGATAAATCCTACAATCCGTTTACGAACGCCTGCACGGTGTCCCACTGCGCGTCCATCGACCGGATGAGCGCAATCTGCGTCCGCGCGCGTACCAGATTGTGTTCGGGATAGTCCGTGTGATAATACACGTCGCCGTTCAGATAATCGGTGATCATGCGGACGGCCATAATCTGCGTGATCACTCGGCCCGATTCGGCAAGCAGACTTTTTTCGTACGGAGAAAGGAACGCGGAAGCTTCGCTCATGTAACCGGCAATGATCGATTTGAAAAGCCCGATGTTAAACGAAACTTTCGACACGTCCTTTTCGTCTTCCGCGGCGGTATTCGTTGCGGTTCTGATAAGATCGCCCGTATCGAACAGCACGGTTCCGGGCATCACCGTGTCCAGGTCGATGACGCACAGCGCGTCGCCCGTTTTTTCATCAAACAGGATATTGTTCAGCTTCGTGTCGTTATGCGTAATGCCTTCGCGCAGTTTACCGGAAGCGAGTCCGTCCGACAGCACCATGCCGCGTTCACGGTTTTCCGCCAAAAACGCCAGTTCCGACGCAATCCCGGCGGCGCGTTTTTTCACGTCATTCGCGAGCGCTTCGTCGAGCTGCGCGTAGCGCAGGCGCATATCGTGAAAACGGGGAATCGTATCGTTCAATTTTTTGCCGTCGTAGGCCGAAAGCCGATTCTGAAAATCGCCGACGGCTTTTCCGAGCCGGACGGCAAGTTCCGCGCTGTCGAGGATTTCAAACGTTTTTACGTTTTCGACGAATAAATACGTCCGCCAGTAATCGCCGTTTTCATCCAGATAAAACAACTTGCCGTTTTTACACGGAACGAGCGTCAGCGTCCGCCGTGAAATGTCGTCGAGCCCGTCCGCTGCGTACGTGCCGCGCAAAAAATCGGTAACCGCGGAGATGTTTTCAACCACGGCGGCGGGATTTTTAAACACCTGCTTGTTTATACGCTGGTGCGTGTAGCGCACGGCCGCTCCCGCCTGATTGAACGTAGAACGGTACGTATTGTTGATGTGACCGTTTCCCACCGGTTTGCAGGAAACGAAATCGCCGTATATCGCAAATTGCGAAATGACTGAAGATATGTCTGTGATTTCTTTCATGGTTCCGATTAAAACACGGGCCATATCAAAAGTCAAGAGAATTTTGCGGAAGCCGGAGCGCAGGCGGAACGTAAAACGGTTTTTAACGGAGTTTTGCGGCCGAACGCTTACGGTACTGCAGCGGCGCGCAGCCTTCTATCTGTTTGAATCGCTGGGAAAAATGACTTGTGGAAGAAAATCCGACCGAAAACGCGACGTCGACGATGCTCAGTTCCGTGGACGTCAGCAGGTATTTTGATTCTTCAACCCGCCGTTTGAGCTGGTACGAAACGGGCGGCATTCCCGCATAACGGGAAAATTCCCTGATAAAATGATATTTGCTCAACCCGGCTTTATCGGCAAGAAATTCCACCGAAAGTTTATCCGCATAATGATTGTCGATATAATCTTTTATAATGGCGCAGGTGCGGCTGTTGCCTTCCGAGGCCGATTCGGGATCGGTGAACGACGGCAGCCATTCCGTCCGCCAGATAAGAAAAACCGACAGCTGCAGCAGCAGACTTTGCACTTGCAGTTCGTACCCTTTCTGCTTGACCTGCACTTCGTGAAAAATATCCGAAAACAGATTGCGGATTTTTATACTTTGACTGCCGAGCGGCAGCACCGGTGCCAACCGTTCGGCACCAGCCGATTTTACGCCGAACTGCCCGGACGGCGTTCCCTGTGCCAATTCCTGCGGACGCACACCGTACTCCGGCACGAGCGGCTTCGATTCTCCGGCCGGCCGGCCGGCGTCGAATTGGATGTTTTTGACACCCAGAAAATAGTACCCCAGCGCGTTGTCGGCGGAAGACAGTTCGGTGTGTTTGCAGTTCGGCAAAATGACGACCAGCTCGCCCGACGTTACCGGATACGTGCGGTCTTCGATAATTACGGATCCTTCGCCGCTTTCGATAAACGCGAATTCCGTAAACGGATGGGAATGCAGCGTAGACTGCCAGTCGTGCTCGAACTTGGATCTTGAAATATATTGGAACACGGGCAGCGTTATTCCCGCCTGCTCCGTACTTCCGTATCGGGAATTGCTCATACGATGAGTATACAATATTTTACAAAAAAAGCAATATTTAAAAAAAACTTGGCAATTTATTGATTGTAAACCCGGATTTTCACTCGTATGATGATAACTGTGAGTAAGTTCATCGGAAATCAGCGTGAATTAACTTATCATTTCATTAGGAGGAATCTATGAAAAAGCAATTAGCGGCAGTTCTCTGTGCGGCTCTGGCTTTAACCGGACTGTACGCCGGCGGCGGCAAAGACGGCAACAAGCAAGTACTTAAAGTTGCGGGTCTCAAAGGCGCGTACGGCGACGCGTACTGGCAGGAACTGAAAAAAGGTTTTGAAGCGGCCTATCCCGGAACGGAAGTTCAGCTTACGATCGAAGCGAAAGTTGAAGACACAATCAATCCCCAGATCATGGCGGGCGCAGGCCCCGACGTATTGTATTTGGCAACCGGACGCGAAGCCCAGCTGACCGAAATGATGATTTCAAGCCGCGCGCTCCGCGACTTGACCGCATTACTCGACAGAAACGTATACAATGAAAACGTAAAACTGAAAGATCGCGTGCTGTCCTCCATTATGGGCAACGGCGTGACCAATCCCTATGCCGGCGACAGCACCAACTACATGCTTCCGCTGTTTTTCTCTAGCAACGGTCTGTTCTTTAACGCCGACCTGTTCTACGACAACGACGGCGACGGAAAAGAAGGCGTCAAGAAAAACGGTAAATATGAAATGCCCGCCACTTGGGAAGAATTTTTGGCACTCGGCGAAATGCTGAACGCCGAACGCGCTTCCAATCCGAAAGCACCGTATCTGTTCACGTACCCGACCGCGGGCTACCTCGACACGATGGTTCCCGCCTCTATCGCGGCGAGCGCCGGTGAAGCTGTGGTAAAACAGGCTTTCAATTACGAGCCGGTTTGGGAACGCGCAGACGTAAAAGCAGTGTTTGAAAACCTCGGCAAACTGCGCCCCTATCTGCTGCCCACGACGGTCGGCAACGCGAACGGCACCGGATTTAAAGACAACCAGCAGGCCGTTATCGACGGACGCGCACTGTTCATGACGAACGGCGACTGGGTAAAAGGCGAAATGGCCGACACGACGCCCACCGGTTTTAACTGGGGTTCCGCACCTTTCCTTGCCTTTGCAAAAGGCGGCGAACGCTACGGTACGGTTAACGCCGAACAGATCTACATCAGCAACAACACCAAAGTTCCCGAATTGGCGGAACAGTTCATCCTGTACGTATACAGCAAAGACGGCCTTTCCCGCATTGCCAAATACGGTAACGGAGCGTTCGTTCCCGCCAAAGGTTACGATACGATCGCCGTCGCACAGGGCATGAACCCCGGTGCGGTTGCCGGTTACAAAGGATATTACGACGGCAGCGCGAAAGTGCTGGTCGGCAGCTTTGCCGCGTCGTCCGCGGAAGGCGTAAACTGGAAACAGACGTACTGCTTTACCATGGACAGCGTTATGAACGGATCAAAAACGGTCGATCAGTGGATCGCACAGCTTAAAACTGACAGCGCGAAACTGAAAGCGAACTTGAACAAATAACCGTACGGGTAAAGGCTGCGGCCTTTGCCTGCACGGCCGGAAGACCCCGGTCCGTACGAACGGGTTGACTGAACGAGGTTTCGGACAGCTTCTTTGTACGCGGGGTCTTTTTTTAGCGTAACAGGAGTCAAATCAGTATGAAAACAGCACCTTGCCCCCGGATGAAAAATGATGCCGCTACGAAGCGTTTTATCTGTACCTGCACCATTCCGACTTTCATTTTATATCTGATTTTCGTCGTATATCCCATTTTCAACATGTTCGGACTGTCGTTCGTTCAGTGGAACGGATTATTGGGAAAAAAAACGTTTTACGGTCTGAAAAACTATCAGATCCTTTTTCAGGACAGTCAATTTTGGCTTTCATTTAAGAACACGCTGATCCTTATCGTTCTGGTTACCGCGGTAACGTTCATTCTTGCCCTGCTGTTTGCCAGTATTTTGGCAAAAGGAAAACTCAAAGGACAATCTTTCTTCAGAATATTGTTTTATATACCGAATATACTTTCAATCGTCGTCATTTCCGCCATTTTCTACATGTTTTATTCGAGCGATTACGGCATTTTAGGTCCGATCGTCAGATTGTTCGGAAAAGAATATACCGGCGTGTTGGGAGATCCGAACAAAGTCGTGTACGCCATAGCAATCGCCATGATTTGGCAGGCTATCGGTTATTATATGGTCATGTACATTGCGGGAATGGATTCCATTTCAGACGAATTATATGAAAGCGCGAGCCTCGACGGAGCGACGAAATTCAAGCAGTTTTTCATCATCACGCTGCCGCTCACCTGGCAGGTAATCCGCGTAACGCTGACGTTCTTTATCATCAGCACCATAAACATGAGTTTCCTGTTCGTTACGGCAATGACCAACGGAGCTCCCGACGGTGCAAGCAACGTGCTGCTCGTCTATATGAGCAAACAGCGCGCGAACGGTTCGTTCGGCTACGCGATGGCGATCGGAACCGTACTGTTCGTTTTTGCGTACGGAATCGCGCTCATCGTCAATAAACTGACGGAAAAAGATCCGCTTGATTAACAAGGAGCAGTATATGGAAAAGAAATCAAGAACCGCAACGCTATTGAAGCCGGAAATGACTGCAAGCAGATACTTCAGAACGCATCTTTTCGCTTATCTGCTGCTCGGTGTTTTCACCGTACTATTCGCGTATCCCATTTTGTGGTCGATCATATCGTCGTTCAAAACCAGCGCGGAAATCAGACAAAGCCCGTTTTCGCTGCCGGCGGTACCGCAGTTCGTAAACTATAAAAACGCGTGGCTGGCCGCGCACATGGGAGACTATTTTCTGAATTCGCTGATGGTTACCGCGCTCTCTATGACACTGCTCGTCATACTGGTCATTCCGTGTTCGTACGTTCTGACGCGGTACCATTTCAAACTGCGGAATTTTCTGCGTCTGCTGATGATGGCGGGATTGTTCATCAACGTAAACTACATCGTGTATCCGATCTATCTGATGATAAACGGCGTCAGCAAAACGGTCTTCGGAAACGGCTTGCTGCTGACCGACAACTTGGTGACGGTCGCCGTCATCAACGCGGTAACGAGCGTACCGTTTTCGATCTACCTGCTTTCAGGATTTTTGGCTTCACTGCCGACCGGCTATGAGGAAGCGGCCCGCATCGACGGCTGTACGAACTGGGGCATTCTGCTGCGCATCATCGTACCGCTTTCACTGCCAAGCATTCTGACGGTCATTCTGTTTCAATTTCTTGCATACTGGAACGAATATCTGGTGGCGCAGACGTTCCTCATCACCGATACGAAACGGACGCTGCCGGTCGGACTGTTGAGTATCATGCAGGAAGCGAAAGTCGCGACCGACTACGGGCGTCTGTACGCAGGTTTGGTCATCGTCATGCTGCCGGTGCTGATTTTGTACTGCTTCGTGCAGAAAAACCTGACCAAAGGCATTTCGATGGGCGGGCTGAAAGGCTGACGGTTATCCCGGTCAACGACACGCCCGCCAAACATTCTGATGGGCGGGCTGAAAGGCTGACGGTTATCCCCGCGCGAGAATGTATAGGGAAACGGATATTACGGGCCGGCCGAAAGGCCGCTCGTTTGGAACAATAGGAGAAAATATGAACTCAAAAAATATGCGGGGCCGCGTTACGATTCCGACCGATTTGGACGTCGTTCCGCAGACGCTTGAAATTCTCAAAAAATGGGGCGCCGACGCGATACGGGACTGCGACGGAACCGATTTTCCGCAGGAACTCAAAGACGCCGATGCGAAAATCTATTCGACGTATTACACCACCCGCAAAGACAACGCCTGGGCAAACGCGAACCCCGATGAAATTCAGCAGATGTACCTGATGACGCCGTTTTATTCGGCACCCGAAGGAGCACTCCGCATCGAGCTGATGAAAGGATTGTATCCCGACATGCTCAAAGTAAACCCCAAAGACAAGGAACGGTGGTGGGAAGTGATAGACAGGACGGCGGGAACCGTCGTCCCCGTTTCCGAGTGGACGTACAATGAGAAAACGGGATGCGTCGTTATCCCCGGCGCACTGCCGTTCCATTCGTACACGGTCAGTTTTTTAGCGTTCATCATGTGGGATCCGGTGCACATGTACAACGCGGTCGTCAACGGCTGGAAAAACGTCGAACATCAGATCACGTTCGACGTCCGGCAGCCCAAAACGCACGAGTACACGATGCGGCGTCTGCGCACATTCATTGCGGAACACCCGTACGTAGACGTTATCCGTTATACGACGTTCTTTCACCAATTCACGCTCGTATTCGACGAACTCGCCCGTGAAAAATTCGTGGACTGGTACGGATATTCCGCGTCGGTTTCACCGTATATCCTCGACCGGTTTGAAAAAGAAGCCGGCTATCCGTTCCGTCCCGAATACATTATCGATCAAGGCTATTTTAACAATCAATACCGCGTTCCGTCGAAACAGTTCAAGGATTTTCAGGCCTTCCAGCGCCGTGAAGTGGCGAAACTCGCCAAAGAAATGGTAGACATTACCCACGAATGCGGCAAAGAAGCCATGATGTTTTTGGGCGACCACTGGATCGGAACGGAACCGTTTATGGAAGAATTCAAAACGATCGGGCTCGATTCCGTCGTCGGAAGCGTCGGAAACGGCAGCACGCTCCGCCTGATAAGCGATATTCCCGGCGTCAAATATACCGAAGGGCGATTTCTGCCGTACTTTTTTCCCGATACCTTCCACGAAGGCGGCGACCCGGTCAAAGAAGCCAAAGTCAACTGGGTAACGGCACGGCGCGCCATACTGCGCAAACCGATCGACCGCATCGGCTACGGCGGCTACCTGAAATTGGCGCTCGATTTTCCCGAATTCATCGACTACGTGCAGAGCGTGTGCGACGAATTCCGCACGCTGTATGAAAACATCAAAGGTACGACGCCGTACTGCGTCAAAACGGTCGCCGTGCTCAACAGCTGGGGCAAAATGCGCGCCTGGGGATGCCACATGGTGCATCACGCGCTGTATCAGAAACAGAACTACAGCTACGCCGGCGTTATTGAAGCGCTGTCCGGCGCGCCGTTCGACGTGCGGTTTATCAGCTTCGACGATATCCGCGCCGACTCCGCCGTACTCGACGGCATCGACGTGATTATCAACGTAGGAGACGGCGACACCGCGCATACCGGCGGTTCCAACTGGGAAGATCCGGCAATCGTCGCGGCGGTCAAACGATTCGTCTGGAACGGCGGCGGCTTTATCGGCGTCGGAGAACCGGCCGGACATCAGTATCAGGGGCGGTTCATTCAGCTTGCCGACGTACTCGGCGTGGAAAAAGAAACCGGCTTTACGCTCAACTACGATAAATACAACTGGGACAGCCGCGCGCATTTTATTACCGAAGACAGTACGGATATCGATTTCGGCGAAGGCAAAAAAAGCATGTACGCACTTGCGGGAGCCGAAATTCTGGTGCAGAAAGACAAAGAAGTACAGCTGGCTGTCAACGGCTACGGTGCGGGACGCGCCGTTTATATCAGCGGCTTGCCGTACAGCTTTGAAAACAACCGGCTTCTGTACCGCGCGGTTTTGTGGAGCACCCGTTCGGAAGACAAACTCAACACCTGGTTCAGCACGAACTGCAACGTTGAAGTGCACGCGTACGTTAAAAACGGCAAATATTGCGTGGTGAACAACACGTACGAACCGCAAACCACCACGGTGTTCCGCGGCGACGGTACGAGCTTCGATCTGGCGCTGGACGCAAACGAAATCAAATGGTATAAAATCTAGAACGCACATGCGGATAAACGCGGGATGCGCGCGCCGATATTCCGAAGCCGCGCAGCCGCGCCGTAATCGATGCGCAAACCTGTAATCGATGTGCAAACCTGCACACGCGGGATGCACGCGCCGACAACGGCTCACGCGTCCCGCAGCCGTTTACGACACACGGAGGAATGCCGATATGCCGCCCGTCAGTCTCCTGATAAAACCGGTTTCCGGTGCCTGCAATATGAAGTGTCCGTACTGCTTTTACCGCGACATCACATACCGGCGAACCGTACCGCAGCCGCACCCGATGAGCGAACGGACGCTTGAAACGCTTATCATGAAAACGTTCGCGTATGCGGACGGCGGCTGCATGATCGCGTTTCAGGGCGGAGAACCGACGCTCGCCGGTTTGCCGTTCTTTCAAAAAGCGCTGGAACTCGTGCAGCGGTACAACGTAAAACGACTCCCCGTCCGCTATGCGTTTCAAACGAACGGGCTTGCCGTAACGGCCGAATGGGCCGAGTTTTTCCGCAGTAACCGCATACTCGCAGGACTGTCCCTCGACGGACCGCCTGAAATTCACAACGCGCACCGGCCGGATTCCGCCGGAAAACCCACGTACGACGCGGTAATCGCCGCCGCCGACACGCTTTCACGGGCAGGAGCGGACTTTAATATTCTGACTGTCGTTACGAATCGAACGGCCGAACGGGTCGACGACGTATACCGTTTTTTCAGAAAACGCCGGTTCAAATATCTGCAATTCATTCCGTGCCTTGCACCGCTCGGAGCGCCGCAGAAAAAAACGGGCGGCACGGTACCTGATACGAAACCGTATCCGCTTACGGCGGCAGCGTACGGAAAATTCCTGAAACGGTTATTCGGATTGTGGTACGAAGATTTGAAAAAAGGCCGGTACATTTCCATCCGCCAATTCGACAACTATCTGTCCATTCTGCAAGGCAACGCACCGGAAGCCTGCGACATGGGCGGCGTTTGCTCGATACAGTACGTCGCCGAATCGGACGGCAGCATATATCCGTGCGATTTTTACGCACTCGACGAATACAGGCTCGGCACTATCGATTCGGCCTCTTTTGCCGAATTGGATGCGGCGCGTAAAAAACTGCTTTTTATAGAAGAATCAAAGCCGCCGGCAAACGAATGCCTTGCGTGCCGTTATTTTACGCTGTGCAGGGGCGGCTGCAAGCGGCATCGTATAATGAACGCCGGAACGGCCGCCGCAGAAAAACATTCCGGCGCGGACGACTTTCCGATACACGAAAGCCGTTCACCCGCTCCGGCGTTTCCGCGCAACTATTTCTGCTCCGCATACGTCGATTTTTTCGATTCCTGCCTTCCCCGCCTCACGGAAATCGCGCGCACGCGGTAAGCGCACCGTCAGATACGGTTTTGGGAAACGGCGAGCGTCGGCGGATACGGACGACCCGCGACGAGCACCGAACCGTCGGTAAAACCTTCCGGGCGGCCGTCCAATTCCCGTATCAGAATCCGGCGCAGTTCGGCAACGCGCGCCGCGGCCGCTTTGTCCGCGATACGGTTATCCGATTCGTACGGATCCGTTTCAAGACAAAAATACTGTTCTTCACCGGTTTCACTGTACCAGATGAATTTATCGGTTTCCGTAACGATCCAATGGGCGGAAAGCGCACCGTACGAATGCTCGCCGTGCAGATATCCGCGCAGCGCGCGCTGCGTTCCGCACACCAGCGGCAGCACGCTTTCTCCGTCCGTTTCCGGGCACGGCGCACCGGCAATGTCGAGCAGCGTCGGCATCACGTCGCGCAATTCCGTTACCGCGTGACTCACGCCGCCGCGATTGATACCCGGAATCAGCGATTCGGGCGCGGACACGATGAACGGAATACGTGAACTGCCTTCATACGCGCGCGACTTCCGGAACAAGTGATGGTCGCCCAATTCCTCTCCGTGATCGGCGGTAAACAGAATGACCGTATCGTCGTATACTTCATATTCCACCAGCGCCTGAATCAGCCGCCCGATTTGATGATCGAGATGCGTAATGCATCCGTAATAACCGGCCTGCATCTGATGCAGCAATTCGGAATCCGACGGGCCGCATTTTGAATCGAAAACGCGGCCTTGGGAACGCAGCGCGTCGTCCGTTTCCCAGTTGCCGAGCGCCGGCGACGAAAGCGTTTTATGCAAATATAAATTCAGATAATATTCGGGCGGATCGAACGGCGGATGCGGTTTCAGATACGACGCCATCAGAAAAAACGGTTTATCGGGATCTTTTCGGCGCAGAAAATCAATGCTGCGATCGGTTACCCAATTCGTCGGGTGCAGTTTTTCAGGATAGATCCAGGGACGCGAAAGCCAGCTGTTGCACTCAAGTCCCGTATCGGTTACGTCGGCATCCACGCCGCCTTCGTTCCGCAACCAGTGAAAATAATCGTCAGCCTGCTTTTGCGATTCCGTCCAAGCGACGGAACCGTACCGCGCGGCGTGCAGGTATCCGTCGTGCAGTTCCACGTTGTGGAAGCCCAAGTAATTGCGCAGCGGATGCACGTGCATTTTTCCGACGCACTGCGTATAATAACCCGCCGCGGAAAGTTCGCCGGCAAGCGTGTGCTCGTACCGCCACGGAACATTGTCTTCGTAACCGACGCGGCCGTGATGCCGCTGATCCAATCCGGTATGGAACGCAGCGCGCGCTGCGATGCAGCTCGGACACGCACTGTACGCGTTGTCGAACGACACGCCCCGCGCGGCAAGCGTGTCGAGATACGGAGTTTTCACGTCCGGATGTCCGGCGAATCCGAGGCAGTCTCCCCGAAACTGATCTGCCATTATCAGCAAAATATTGGGCCGTTTCATGTATACCAGTATACCGCAAAACGCCGCCTTGGGGAACAGCCGCACGCAGCGCAAATGCGGCTCGAACAGGCGGCTTCCGGACGCCGCGATGCGCCCCGTTGCACACCCGACGAAAATTTTCTATAGTAATTGCGGAGGCTGTATGAAAGACCCCAGAATGGACGCGCTCGCACGAAATCTGATAAGACATTCCGTACGCGCGCAAAAAGGTGAAAAAGTACTGATTCAGGCGAACAACTGCGTACCTGAATTGGTACGGGCGCTCGTTCGGGAAACGTACGATGCGGGAGCGCTGCCGTTCGTGTCTATTAAAGACAAAACGGTCGAACGGGAACTGCTGCTTCACGCCACGAAAGAGCAGCTGCGCGTTCGGGCTGAAATCGAACTTGCCGAGATGAGCCGAATGGATTGTTTTATCGGTTTTACCGCCCCGCAGAACTTGAGCGCCTGGAGCGACGTTCCGCAGGAAAAACTCGATTTATACAATACGGTGTATTATCATCCGGTCCATTTGGAACGGCGCCTCAATCACACGCGCTGGGTCGTTCTGCGTGCGCCGACGCCTTCGATGGCACAGCTCGCCAACATGAGCGAAGCGGCGTTTGAAGACTTCTTTTTCAACGTATGCACGCTCGATTATGCGAAGATGTCGGCCGCGATGGACAGGCTGGCCGCGCTCATGAAAAAAACCGATACGGTGCGCGTTACCGGGCCGGGAACGGATATTTCTTTTTCCATCAAGGGATTACCGCCGGTCAAATGCGACGGTGAACGCAATATTCCCGACGGGGAAGTATACACCGCGCCGGTACGCAATTCGGTCAACGGCGTCATCTCGTACAACACGCCGTCGCTCGAATCGGGATTCGTTTATGAAAACATTTCGTTCCGATTTGAAAACGGCAAAATAGTCGAAGCGTCCGCAAACGATTCAAAGCGGCTGAACGCGGTGCTCGACACGGACGAAGGAGCCCGCTACGTCGGAGAGTTTTCGTTCGGGCTGAATCCGTACATTCTCGAGCCGATGAAAGAAACGCTTTTCGATGAAAAAATCACCGGTTCAATCCACTTTACGCCGGGAAACGCTTACGAATCGTGCGACAACGGAAACCGATCCGCCGTTCACTGGGATCTGGTGCTGATTCAGCGTCCCGAATACGGCGGCGGTGAAATCTTTTTCGACGGTGTGCTGATACGCAAAGACGGCCGGTTCGTACTGCCGGAACTCGACTGCCTGAACCCCGAAAACCTCGTCTGACAAGAACGCAAACCGGTTACGCCAAATCCACGACCACCGCGCCGCTTTTTGCGTCGGTTTTCACGTATTTGGGAAGCGGCGCGTCGATAAGGTCTCCCGAAACGGGAGAGACGGGGCAAGCCGCGGCGGGACGCGTAACGGCGGCACACTCGGTCGCGGCACGTCCGCTGCCGTTCGGCGCCACAGCGGGACAAATCGCACGCGGTCGTACCGTATCGGACGGCTGCGATTGCGACGGTGCCGGCCGTTCCACGGCGAGCGTCAGGCCGAGCCGGGAACAGGCGTAATAACCGGTTCTGCCGCCGGGCAAACGGATAGGATCGGAGGCGACGCGCAGTTCGACGCTTCCCGAGAGGGCTGCCGGCGCGGCGGAACGGGTTCCGGCAGAACGGTTCACGGATGAACGGGTTACCGCAGAACAAGTTTTTGCGGAACGCCCCGCAGCGGCGGATGAACCGGCCGACTCGGTTTGCACACAGGGCTGCCTTGAACCGGCCGACTCGGTTTGCACCAGCAGAAACGACAACGCCGCCCGCTCTTTGGGGAGCCGCGCGGCCGCCGACAGTTTTAGTAATTTTGCCGGCGCGCACTCCGCCGCAAAAACGAAATGACACCATTTACCGCCGCGCCGCGCATCCATAGGACACGAACTTCCGGTGCCCGCTTCGGGAGAAACGGCGCGCTGCATTCCGCGGGGACACGGCGCAAGCACCGTACAGTTTTTTCTGAACAAAGCGTCGCGAAGTGCGAACAAAAATCGCGCGGCCGGCGGAATTCCCGGTTCAACTACGAATATTCGCGCGCCGGCGGCAGCGTATCCGCTCAGCTCCGCCGCCGCTTTTTTCGCCGTAAATTCCGGCGGTTTGCCGGAAAGCTGAACCGCCTCGTTAAACATATTCGCGCAGGAGATAAAATCGGCGCGGCGGCGGATTTGCGTACCCAGCTCGCCTTTAACGCGCACTATTTTCCAAGGACACCCGCCGGATCGTTCCGCGTCTGCTTCCCCGCACGGCTCGGACGAAGCACTCGTGCGCGCGGCAACCGTACGCACCTCGGCTGCGGTACCCGTGCGCGCCGCAGCAGCCGCGATCGTGCGCGCCGCGACGGCCAGAAACATATCCTCACCGAACGCAAGCGCATTCTGCGAATAATCGAGACAATACCACGTCAGTTTCTTCGCGCGCAGTTCGGGACGGGCAAGCCACAACGCGATCGGCACGGTCAGCGGACCCGAACCGACGTCCAGACACACGCCGTCGTCGGGAACGGAAAAACATTCTTCCCCAAGTCCTGCAAACAGACGCGTCAGCCGCACCAGATTCCACCACTGAAAATACCGCACGTACGCGGTCAGAGCCGCGGTTTCGTTCAAATATCCGACGCGCCGCCGGGAACGTTCGTCGGTAAGCCGGTGAGACAATCCGCGGATATCTTCCGGCAGATGCAGAAACTGCTTGCTTGAAAGCGGCCGGACGCTCTGCACTACGTCGTCAAAATCGTTTACTATTTTCTGCGCATCGGGCGGCAGATTTTCAAATAAATGAGAAAAAGTGTGATTCATCCGTTTTTTCCTTCGGAATCGCCTCGATTCCGGCGATGCACCCGCAGATACGCGTCGGTCAGCAGCGTCCGTATTTCGGCAATCTGTTCAAGCGTTTCGGCACTGCCGCGCCCGGACGCACCGTATAATTCGGATTCGGCGATCAGTTCGGAACGGGCGCCTTCGATCGTAAATTTCCGTTCCTGTATCAGATATTTAAGCCGCATGATCATGCGCACGTCGCGGTTCGAGTACACTCTGCGGCCGCTCACATCTTTGCGCGGTGCAAAACCGGGAATTACGTCTTCCCAGTACCGCAGCACGTGCGCTTTTACACCGGTTATTTCTTCAATTTCACCGATCGAATACGACGCCATCAGCCGCGTTCCCTGTCTTCCCATTTTTTGCGGCTCGACTTCAACTCAAGCAGCACCGGAATTTTGTCGAATCCGAGATCGCTTCTGATTTTGTTTTT
The DNA here is from genome assembly GCF_000212415.1 of Treponema brennaborense DSM 12168. Taxonomy (NCBI): domain Bacteria; kingdom Pseudomonadati; phylum Spirochaetota; class Spirochaetia; order Treponematales; family Treponemataceae; genus Treponema; species Treponema brennaborense. The sequence goes on from NC_015500.1 coordinate 2,778,744, forward strand.
CAGATACGAAAGATAACTTTCCGGCACTACTTCCGGCCGGCTTGCAAACAGCAAAAACGAAACCGGATTGACGGACGTCTGCACCATATACCGTATTTTGAACTGGGAAGCACGGCTCGCCGGCGGCGGATACGCGGACACCCAATCTTTGAGCGCCGTATTCAGCACGCCGGTTTCGATTTTGCGGGTCAGCTGCCCGTACAGTTCGATCGCCGTATTGAGCAGATTTTTAAATCCTTTTCCTTCAAGCGCCGAAACTGCGACGACGGGCGCGTAACTCATATGGCCGAACATGATTTTCAGGTTTTCTTCCGCACGTTTCAGCGTTTTCCGATCCTGCTCCTGCGTATCCCATTTATTCAGCACGAAAATCACACCGCGGCCCCGTTCGTAAGCGAGTGCGGCGATTTTTTTATCCTGCTCGGCAAGACCTTCCTGTGCGTCGATCATCAAGAACACTACGTCGGTATCGTCGAGCGTCTTGATTGCGCGGTTTACCGAATAGTATTCGATATTTTCACTGACGCGCGCTTTACGCCGAATTCCGGCCGTATCGAGAACCAAAAACGCCGTATCCTGATAGGTAAACGAACCTTCAACGACGTCGCGCGTAGTACCCGCGTAGTCGCAGACGATGGAAGCCTGCGTATGCGTCAGCTTGTTTGAAAGCGTCGACTTTCCGGTGTTCGGTTTCCCCATGATCGCAACGCGAATCGGCTTTGCCGATTCGTCGCGCTCCACACGCGAAAAATCGAGGTTTTTCACGATCAATTCGCTTAATTCGGGAATCCGGTCGCCGTGCTCGGCGGAAATGAACAGCAGATTATCGAATCCGAACCGCATGTAATTCCACGCTTCCTCTTCAAGGCGCCCGCCTTCGGTTTTATTTACCGCGGCTATCACTTTATGCCAGTACGGGCGCAAAAGCGCGATAAACTCTTCGTCTTCGCCGGTAACGAGTCCGGCGTCGAGCAGCAGCAATACGAGATCGGCGTTTTTGAGCGCCCGAAGCGTCTGTTCAACCACAAGTTCGTCCATCAGCGCTTCCATCGTACCGTTTTCCCGGTCGAGTTTGAAACCGCCGGTATCCATCAGCCGCACCGGACATCCGTTAATAAAAGCAGTTTCTTCAATCGGATCGCGGGTAACGCCGGGCGTCGGATCCGTTATTGCGCGCCTTTTCCTGAGTATTCGGTTAAAAAGCGTCGATTTACCGACGTTCGGTCTGCCCGCAATAACGACGAGCGGCAGATTGCGATATTCGGCATTTTCATCAAACGCCGGCACCGCCGCGACTTCGGCATCAGCCGACGCAGCGGCGGACGTAATTTCGGCATCAACTGCTGCACCGACGGCCGTAAGTTCGGCATCACCGGCTATATCAAATTCTTCCATATATAGTAATCCTGATACTGTGCGACGATTGCGAAAATCCGACCGATTCCCGCAGCGCCGCCGTGCTATATGCGGAATACGTACATCCGCAAAACCGTCCCGTTACGGCAAAAACGCCGCCGCGGCCTTTTTCTGCAATTCCGCCATGGAGTGCGACGCAAACAGTTCCTTTAACGCGGTAATCCGCACCGGCGCCATGCTGAGCGAGCGGACGCCCATTCCGGCAAGCAGCAGCGCGCCTTCGGGATCTCCGGCCATTTCTCCGCACACCGAAACGGGAATACCCGCTTTTGCGGCACTGTCCACCGTATGCTTGATAAGCCGGAGCACCGCGATATTCCGTTCGTCGTACAGCGGCGCCACGGCGGAATTTTCACGATCTATGCCGAGCGTATATTGGGTAAGATCGTTCGTTCCTATTGAAAAGAACCGGCACTGTTCGGCAAATATATCCGCAGTAACCGCGGCGGCGGCCGTTTCAACCATTATACCGACCGGCGTATCGGCGGCGAACGCGTGGCCTTCAGCCGCAAGTTCCGCCTTAACGTCCGCTATGAGCGCAAGCGTTTCTTTTACCTGTGCCGGATGGGTTACCAGCGGCAGCATGATTTTCAGATTGCCGAACGCGCTCGCACGGTACAACGCGCGCAGCTGTCTTTTAAAAAGCGCCGGATGCGCAAGCGTCAGCCTGATCGCGCGGCTCCCCAGCAGCGGATTCTTTTCTTCCGAAACCGGAATTCCCGCCGATTTTATCAGTTTATCGCCGCCCGCGTCGAGCGTCCGTATCGTAACCGGCTTGTCCCCCATCGTTTCAAGCACTTGCTTGTACGCGTTGAACTGCGCTTCTTCGGAAACCGAATGAACGCCGGACGCCCCCTGTTTTTTTGCCGACTGAACGGCTCCCATGAACAGGAATTCGGTACGGAACAAACCGATGCCGTCCGCGCCTTCGTCCAGCGCAATTTGGGCTTCTTCGGGCAGTCCGATATTCGCATACAGCTGCAATTCGGTACCGTCTTCAGTAACGGCGCGCCGGAAACGATACTGCGCAAGCTTTGCGCGATGCACGCTTTCGGCCCGTGCGGCCGAGTTAAACCGCTCGAGCGTCGCCGCATCCGGATCAACCGTTACCGTTCCGGCAGTACCATCGACGAGCACTTGCCGGCCGGTCGTGATCAGCGCCGAAAGGTGCTGAATGCCGAACACGGCCGGAACCTGATAATTGCGCGCCAGAATCGCCAGATGACTCGAAGTGCCGCCTTCCGTTATGACTAATCCTTTGATATTCCGGCGCGACAGCACCACCGCGTCCGACGGATTGACCGCACGGGCAACGATAACCGCGCCGTCGGGAACCGTTTCAAAGTCGAACGGTTTATAACCGAGCAGCTCGTCGGACACCCGGCCGAACACGTCGCAGATATCGGCGGCGCGTTCGGAAAGATATGCATCGTTCGACGACCTGAGCATGGCCGCCATTTCCGTCACTTTCCGGTCAAGTATATATTCGATGTTATACCGCGCACGCTCGAACTCCGTGCGCACTTGTTTCAGGAATTCCGCATCGCTCAGCATCAGCAGATACGTCTGGAAAATTTCCGTCTGAGTGCCGTCCGCACCCGGAAGCATCGCTTCAATTTTGGTATGCACAGTCTGCAGCGCCGTTTCAAAACGCTGCCATTCGGCGGCACAATCGTTTTCCGCCACCGCATATTGGGGAACGGCTCTGGTCTCCGGTTCCGGAACGACGAACGCGGGCCCGGCGCCGGTTCCGCCGGAAGCTGAAATACCTTTAAAAGTTTCCATTGTATAAATATATCAGCCGGTAAAACATCTGTCAACAAAAAGAAACTGATACGGCGGCGGCGCAGCTTCCGCCTGATGACTTCGGCAAACGGGAGCCGCTGGCTCCGCATCGGACGGAGCGCGTTCACGTTGTACAATTTCTTAATTTCTGCTACACTTTCTGTATGGTAATTTCATCAATCGATTTAAAAGACGGAAAAGTCGTTCAACTTAAAAACGGCAAGGAACCGGTTCTGGAACGGAACGACGCGGCGGCCCTTATCCGGGAATTCAACAGATACGGAGAAACGGCGATCATCGACCTTGACGCGGCGCTCGGCAATACGACGGCAAAAGGAACCACCGCCAACACCGAAATGCTGAAAAGCCTTTTACGCAGCGGAAACGTACGCGTCGGCGGCGGTATTCGCGACGTAAAAAAAGCGAAAGAACTCGTTTCACTCGGCGCAGAAAAAGTAATCGTCGGTTCGGCCGCATTCAACGCGCACCGTGCGGCTCCGGCCGATCCCGTTTTGAATACGGCGTTTCTTGATGAACTTACCGAAGCGATCGGCAGACAGCGCATTATCATTTCCGTAGACGCAATAAACGGAAACATCGCGGTAAAAGGCTGGACGGAAACGGCCGGCATCCCGCTTGCAGAAGGCGCCGCCGCCGCCGAAAAATACGCATCGGAACTGCTTTTTACCTGCGTGGAGCGCGAAGGCTGCATGACAGGCATCGACATGGAACAAGTCGGGAAACTGCGTAACACCGTTTCGTGCAGGCTGGTTGTCGCCGGCGGTGTTTCGAGCGTAGAAGAAATTGCCGAACTTGAACGGATGGGCTGCGACGTGCAGCTGGGCATGGCGCTGTACACCGGCGCAGTGGCGCTCAAAGACGCGTTCGTCGCATGTCTCAACTGGCAAAAAGTGGATATGATCCCCGTCATTGCGCAAAGCGTTTCCGGCGAAGTGCTGATGATGGGCTACGCGAACCGAGAAGCGTTCGCCAAAACGTTCGACAGCGGAAAACTCACGTTTTGGAGCCGGACGCGCAACGTCCTGTGGACGAAAGGCGAACACTCGGGAAATTACCTGGAAGTAATCAAATTACGGGCCGATTGCGACCGGGACACGGTGCTCGCGACGGTCGTACCGCACGGCCCCGTCTGCCACACCGGCAGCTGGACGTGCTTTACCGCCGAAGCCGGCGCCGCTTCAACGCTCGAACGCCTTTACGGCACCATTTCGGAACGGTTCGCCGATCCGCGGCCCGGTTCGTACACCGCGACACTCGACGCGAAACGGGTTCGCGAAAAAATTGAAGAAGAAGCCGAAGAACTGATCGAAGCCGAAGACAAAAGCGAAACCGTATGGGAATGCGCCGACTTGCTGTACTTCGTAAGCGTTCTGATGTATCAGGAAAAAGTTACCTGGCAAGACGTGCTCGACGAACTCGACCGTCGCCACAAAAAATAGGAGCGCGCCGTGACCGCGATTAAAACCGTACCGGCGGCGCAGCTGCCCGCCGCGTTTTTTGAGCCCCGTATATTTGAAAAAGATACGGAAGCAACCGTTTCGGATATTCTCCGCCGCGTGCGAACGGACAAAGACGCCGCCCTGCACGAATTCGCACGAAAATTCGACCGGGCCGATCCGCACTCGTTCCAAATAGCGCAGAGCGATCTCGACTGCGCCGTACGGCGGCTTGAAGCGGAGAACGCGGCGCTGCACGGCGCGTTGTGTTATTCGCATGATCTCGCGCTGCGCTTCGCACTCAAACAGCGGGAATCGTTCACGAACTTTGAAGCGGAACTGGAACCGGGAATCATCACCGGACAGCGCACGATAGCCGTCGATCGCGCCGGCTTGTACGTTCCCGCCGGCCGGTTTCCGCTGCTTTCAACGGTAATCATGGCTTCCGCGCCGGCGATCGCAGCCGGCTGCGGTGAAGTCGTCCTGTGCACGCCGCCGCGCCCGCATCCCAACGATAAAACGCTTCCCTATGCGGACGAAGGCATCATGGCCGCCGCCGCCTTGTGCGGCGTACACCGCGTGTTTGCCTGCGGCGGCGCGCAGGCGATCGCCGCCATGGCGTACGGTACGGAATCGATACCGCGCTGCGACGTCATCGTCGGCCCGGGGAATAAATTCGTCGCGGAAGCCAAGCGCCAAGTGTACGGCACCGCCGGCATCGACATGATCGCGGGTCCTACCGAAGTATTCATCATTGCCGATTCCACGGCGAATCCGGCATGGATCGCGGCGGACATGCTCGCACAAGCCGAACACGACCCCGACGCGCAAGCCGTCCTCGCGACGCCGGACGCGGCGCTTGCCCGCAACGTGAGCGCGGAACTTGAAAAACAACTCGCCGCGCTCGCCACTGCCGAAATAGCCCGCACCAGCATCGAACGGCACGGCCTGATCATCATAACGGATTCGCTCGAACAGGCCGCCCGCATTGCGGATAAAAAAGCGCCGGAACATCTTGAACTGGCACTCGAAGCAGGGCCGGCGCTCGACGCGCTGGCGGCAAGCGTCCGCAATTACGGTTCGCTTTTCATCGGACACGGTTCGGCCGAAGTTCTGGGCGACTACGCGGCGGGACTGAATCACACGCTGCCGACGTCGACGTCGGCGCGTTTTACGGGCGGGCTTTCAGTACGCTGTTTTCTGAAAACGGTTACGACGCTTCGGACGAAAGGCGAATCCGCAGGGTTTCACGCTTCCGCGGAAGCGGCAAGCATTTTGGGAGAGACGGAAGGACTCGCGGGCCACGCACACGCCGCCCGCATCAGGTTATAGACCGAATTCCGCGTCGGGATTCTCTCGGCCGAGCGCTTCCAGCGACTGCCGGCGGACGGAATCGTAGCGCGCGTGCTGTTCGTCGAGCAGTTCCATAACGCGGTCGACGGTCTTCTGTTTGGGATCGATGCCCCGGATTTCGGGATTTTCGCCCAACGAATCGATCACTTCGTTGCGGAATTTTTTGCATTCAATGACGGGACTTGCCGACATGATGACGACGTCCTGCACGACCAAATCGGCCAGCATGTTTTCAGGCTCGGCCGGATTGATGCGCAGACAGTTGCCGTTTATGGACACGAGTATCATGACATCGAACATGCGCAAATACGAATCGATCTCGCGCAGGCCGCGTTTGGTTTCGGGTTTTCCCGGCCGGTAGCGCGTTCCGCTCGGGAACACCAAAATAGCCTGACCGTTGCGTTTCGCCGCGTCCATGGCGCGCATGGACGCCATGTTTATCTTGCGGCTTTTCGCTTCTTCCGCAGCGCGTTCGTCCGGATCGGTATGCGCAGCCAAACTGCGGCTGGGATAGATGACGATCCGGGTAAAACCTTCCGCCCAGGCTTTTACCATCGGGTTCGCTTCGTTCAATTTCATACCCGCGATCGCGACCAGCCGATTTGAAACTTCCGTACCGAAGTCTCCGCCGTCGTGTTCCAGCAGATAACACAGCGCGGGCAAATCCATGTTGCTGTAATGTTCCATCAGTATGAGACCGCGTTTGCCGGCCTGAAGTTTATCCAAAAAATCTTTAAAATGCCCGCAGCCTTCGAGCCGGGAACCGTCGAGCAGATTGTCTTTAAGCATGGCGTCCATAATTTTACGGGTTCCCGGATTCGCTGCCTGATATACGTTCGTTTCGTCAATTTTATCCGCGGCCTGCGCCAGTTTTGCCAATTCACCGAAATAGCATTTGTAGCGTTCGCCGAGAGGGATTCCTGTCATCTAAAGCTCCTCATGATTACGCCGGACGGATCCTGCGCGGTATGCTTTTCGATAACGATACCCCGATTGTTCCCGTTCTGTCAAGCTCTGTTGATTTCCCTGCTGAAAGGCACTATATTTATACCTATGGATAACAAACGTACCCTCCAAACCGTTTTCATGTTCGCACTTTTTGCGCTGCTGTTCGTACTCATACTCGGAATGCTGCATCCTTTTTTCACCGTTATTCTATGGACCATTTTATTGTACATTATCTTGAATCCGCTGCATCACCGCTGCGTTTCACGCCTCAATGCACAAAAAAAACTGTACGAATTCAGGAGGCACGTACTGGCAGGCGTTTTTTCCGTCGGAACGCTCATCATCATTATCGGACCGCTCATAACGATCGCAACGCTGCTGGTGCAGCAGATGCTGTCGTTTTTGCACGCCGTAGAGGACTTCATCAATCGGAATCCCGATTTTCTCACGTCATCCGAAATCGGCAAATCCGTACTCGGATTTATCGATAGATTCAATTTGGATTTCATCGACTTGAATTCGACCGATCTGCGAACCAATCTGATAAAATTCATACAGCAATACAGTTCGCGTATCGTTTCGACAGGCGCGACGGTGCTGAGCAGCACCGGTAATTTTCTGGTTTCCGTATTGTTCGTCACGTTCGCCCTGTATTTCTGTTTTCTGGACGGCCGCTACCTCGCCTCGCTTTTAGCGCAGGCGATTCCCATCAATCCGCAGTACATGTCCGCGCTTATGAAAAAGTTTGCCGAAATCACCCGGCATTTATTTTCAGGCTATATTTTGGTCGCCTTGTACCAGGGATTCGCCGCGTTCATCATCATGTCGATTTTCAGAGTGCAGGGTTCGCTGCTGTTCGCCGTAATACTGATGTTCGCTTCGTTCATTCCGCTGTTCGGTGCGGCGCTCGTCTGGCTGCCGATGGGAATCGTCATCTGCGCCACGGATTCGCTGCTGAAAGGTATTCTGTTCCTCGTTTTATGCGGTATCTGCGTCAGCTTTTTGGACAATTTCCTGCGGCCGATGTTCCTGAAAGACCGGATTAAAGTGCACCCGCTCGTTATCTTTTTTGCCATTTTGGGCGGATTGAAAGTATTCGGCATGAACGGGCTTTTGCTCGGGCCGATGATAATCATTCTGTTCTTTACCGTTCTCGATCTGCTCGTCAATTCCGAAGCGGCGGTCCCGACCGAAATCACCGACTCTGCGGAGTAACCCGATGCGGAAAATCTTTGCCAAATGCGCGTCGCTCGACGCGCGCTGCCGAAGCGAATACGGACTTACCGAAGACATTATGATGGAAAACGCGGCGGCGGCGCTTGAAGCCGAAGTCCGCCGCTTTCTCTCTGCACAACCGAACGGTATGCAGCCGTGCGGTACGCAGCCGAACAGTACGCAGCCGTGCAGCGGACAGTTGCAGTCGCTCAAAACGCAGCCGTGCGGCGGACAGTTGCAGTCGCTCAAAACGCTGCCGTGCGGCGGCCAATCGTGCGGCGCGGCGGACGTCCTGATCGTAACCGGAAGCGGCAACAACGGAGCCGACGGCTGGGCACTCGCGCGACGGCTGACCGGTACCTGTATCCCGGCGATTTATCCGGTGAAAGAACCCGCTTCCGCACAATGCATCGCACAGGCAGCCCGTGCCGAAAAAAGCGGCGTACGCGTCGTCCGGACGATTGTCCCTTGCCGCGTATTGGTCGAATGCATTTCGGGCAGCGGATTTTCCGGAAAACCGGCACCGGAAACGGAAGCACTGCTCACCGAGTTGAACGGCACGAACGCGTACCGCATCGCGTGCGACGTGCCGTGCGGCGTGGACGGCAGGGGAACCGTAAACGGCACCGCGTTCAACGCCGACGTTACCGTTACGATGGGCGCGCTCAAAACGGCGCTCGTAAGCGACGAAGCCAAAGATCATATCGGAAGCATTATCGTCGCCGACCTCGGAATCGGACGCGCCCGATACGAAAACACGGCAACGGACGCGCACACCGGCGCCGGCGTTTTGCCCGGAACGAGCGATGCGGCAGGAGCACAAAGCCGGGACGCCGTACCCGATGCCCCCGCGGCACCCGACTCGGCTGAAGCGCCCGCCGCGCCGTTTTCCGTACCGGAACCGGAACTGTTTCTGCTAGAACGAGGCGACGTCCGCCTGCCGCTCAGAACGGGACGCAACACCTGGAAAAACGCGTTCGGCCACTGCGCCGTTTTTTCGGGAGAAAAAGACGGCGCTTCGATACTCGCCGCAAGCGCCGCGCTCGCGTTCGGCGCGGGACTGGCAACGCTGGTTCAAACACTGAAACGCCCCGTCCGCTGCCCGCCGAGCATCATGTACGGCGAAACACTGCCGGAAAGCACGACGGCGCTCCTTGCGGGGCCGGGGCTCGGTGCCGGAACGGAATCCGCCGTTACGCACATTGCCGCGCGGCCGGAACTTCCCTGCGTACTCGACGCGGATATGCTCAGACATCCGGCACTAAAAACGCTGCTGGAAAACCGCCGCGCCGGGTGCGTCGTTACACCGCACCCGGGCGAACTGCGCGCGCTGCTTGAACGGTGCGGCTTCGGGGAACCGAGCGCCGAAGACATACGGAAACACCGGATCGAATTACTGCGCGCATTCTGCGCGCGCTACCCGAACGTAACGCTCGTCTCCAAAGGCGCGAACACGTTCGTCGCCGACGCACAGCGGATTTCGGTCTTTACCGGCGGAACGGGCGCCCTTTCAAAAGCAGGCAGCGGAGACGTTCTGGCGGGACTTATCTGCGCGCTGCTCGCCCAAGGGTATGCGCCGCGGGAAGCGGCGGAAACGGCGGTGTTCGTCCACGGAACGGCGGGCGCCCGCGCGACGGAACCGGGCGGAGTCGCCTCCTACGGGCTTATCCCGGAACTGCTCATCGAAGCGGTGCGGACGTTCCGAGCGGAACGGGCGAACGTTTAATCGGGATAATTCAAGTGCGCGTCGGTAATACCGTACAGCGTCGCGTCCAAAAAACGTTTCGCAAGCAATTTTGCCATCGGCAGATTCATGTCCAGATAATTACCGCAATCCTTTGCCGAAGCGCCCGGAACCGCTCCGCAAAAATCACGGACGAACTCGAACAGTTCGGTTATCAGCGGCACTGCGGCGCGCGACGTATACGAGCCGGCTAACAGCAGGTAAAACCCCGTTCGGCAGCCCATCGGCCCGAAGTACACCGTCTTCGCCTTAAAATCAGGATGATTGCGCAAAAACGTCGCGCCCAAATGTTCTATCGTATGAATTTCGGCCGTATTCATAACCGGCTCGTCGTTCGGACTGGTCATGCGTATATCGAACGTCGTGATCGGCGCGCCGCCGAACGTATCAATCCGGGAAACGTACAAGCCCGGTTCCAGCCGCAGATGATCGACCGTAAAACTTGCAATTTTTTCCATATCCGTATCACCTCGTTTTTTTCGGAACGCAGAAACGCCCGTTTTACGGCGGCGTCCAGGATTCCGATCTCATTTTCAGTTCCCAGTATACGCCGCACGCCGCGCACTGTCAAAGGGAATCCGCTTCAAACGGGAATTCCGCAGGGACCGCCGCAACCGAAAAGTGTTCGTTAACACGGCGATTCCGGCGCTCGTGCCGAGAAACACGAAACCGCCTGATTTACCGGCAAAAAGTCCCGTTTTCCGGTAAATTCGCCGAATTTATGTAAAAAGTGCTTGCATTGGCACCCTCAGTGAAGTATAATAATGCGTGTACGTTAACACACTAGGAGGCTGTATGAAAACTGATTATACCGCGCTTGTTGCATATGCGGAAACGGATATTTCCCTTCTGAAAAAAGCATTCGGCACGTTGTTTGAATCCAAATACGGTACATCGGATGAAGAGATTCATTTTTACGCCGCCCCAGCCCGCATCAATATCATCGGAGAACACATCGATTACAACGGCGGCAAGGTATTTCCCGCCGCCATAGACAAATACATATACCTTGCACTGCGCCGGCGCACCGATGCGACCGTCAAATACGACGACGTCAGGTTTCCCGGAGAATTCTCGTTCAGCATAACCGATAATTTCACGTACAAAAAGGAAAACGATTACTGTAATTATCTGAACGGAATCCTGACCATTCTCAAGGACCGCGGATTCACCTTTGAAACGGGATTTGAGGCGCTGTTTTTCAGCTGCATACCGGCCGGCGGGGGAATTTCATCCTCATCGGCGCTGGAATGCTGTTTCGCCTACGCGGTGAGCGATCTGTACGGTCTCGGCATCGACGGTGTGGAAATTGCAAAAATCGGACAGGAATCCGAACACCGTTTTATGAACGTAAACTGCGGCATCATGGATCAGTTCATCATTGCGACGGCAAAAAAAGAAACCGCGATTCTGCTCGATTGTGCGACGCTTGAGTATCAGTACGTTCCGCTAAAACTGGGCGACTACCGGTTCGTCGTCATGAACACGAATAAAAAGCGGCAGCTGAGCGACTCCAAATACAACGAGCGCGTCTCCGAATGCAAAATCGGGCTCGGCGTGATAAACGCGAAACTGACTTCGCTCGGCAAAAAAACGGTGCCGGATCTGTGTTCGCTCTCATCGCAGGATTTTGCCGAATTGCAGGACAGCGTCAAAGATCCGATCATTTTGAAGCGGATCCGCCACTGCGTTACCGAAAACGAGCGGGTTTATAAAGCCGTCGCCGCGCTGAAAGCGGGAGCGCTCGCGGACCTCGGCGTGCTGATGAACGCGTCGCACGACTCGCTGCGCAACGATTACGAAACGACGGGAATCGAACTCGACACGCTCCATGAAGAAGCGAACAAAACGGCGGGCTGCCTCGGTTCGCGCGTAACCGGCGCCGGATTCGGCGGTTGTGCGATCGCACTGATCCATAAAGACGGTTATAACGATTTTGTCAAAAAAGTCGGCGCCGCGTATAAAGATAAAATAGGCTACGAAGCGACTTTTTTTGAATGCGGCACCGGCGGCGGCGCACATTCGATTTAACGGTAATAGGGAAACGGCATCATGATATACCAATTGATTCAGGAACTTACGGAATACGGTCTCAGCCGCGCGCTCATACAGCCGCAGGACCGTATCTACACGGTAAACCGACTTTTCACACTGTTCAAACTTGCAGGCAGTAGTGAAGCGCTTCCCGCGCCGCGCCGGATTCCCGCCGGATCGAAAACGATTGCACTGGAACCGATTTTGACCCGAATGCTCGATTATGCGTATGAACACGGACTCATAGAAGAAAATTCCGTTGTATACCGGGATCTCTTTGACACTCAGATAATGGCGTGCTTAACACCTCCTCCTTCTGCCGTTATCCGGGAATTCAACGAGCGATACAACGTATCACCCGAACGTGCAACCGAATGGTTCTATGAGTATTCGTGTAATACGGATTATATACGGCGCTACCGCATCGCAAAGGATATCAAGTGGACCGTTTCCACCGAATACGGCGAGCTCGATATTACGATCAACCTTTCAAAACCTGAAAAAGATCCCAAAGCGATCGCGGCGGCAAAGTCAAACCCGCAAACCGGCTATCCCAAATGCCAGTTGTGCGTTGAAAACGAAGGATACGGCGGCCGACTTGATCATCCCGCACGCGCAACTCACCGTATCATTCCCGTCACCATCAACGGTTCGCAATGGGGATTCCAGTATTCGCCGTACGTATACTACAACGAACACTGCATCGTTTTGAACAGCGAGCATACGCCCATGGTCATCGACCGGGCGGCGTTTGTCAAACTGTTCGACTTTGTGCGTCAGTTCCCGCATTACATCGTGGGTTCCAACGCGGATCTCCCCATTGTGGGCGGTTCCATTTTATCGCACGAACATTTTCAGGGCGGCAATTACGAGTTTCCCATGGCGCGCGCTGAAATCGAAACGCAATTCAGCATGAAAGCTTTTCCCGACGTACACGCGGGCATCGTAAAATGGCCCATGTCCGTCATCAGACTGCGGCACGAAGATCCGGCACGGCTGGTGGAAGCCGCCGACTTGATATTGACCAAGTGGCGGAAGTACACCGACGCAGATGCGTTCGTTTTTGCCGAAACGGACGGAATTCCGCACAATACGATCACGCCCATAGCGCGCCGTCGCGGTGCCGAATATGAAATAGACCTCGCGCTCCGCAACAATATCACGACGGAAGAACATCCGCTCGGCGTCTTCCATCCGCATCAGAATCTGCATCATATCAAAAAAGAAAACATCGGGCTGATCGAAGTAATGGGTTTGGCGATTCTGCCGGCCCGTCTTGAACGGGAACTGGAACTGCTTGCCGACTATCTTGTCTGCAAAAAGGACATACGCAGCAACGAAACGATTGCAAAACACGCCGACTGGGCGGAAACGTTTGCCGCCGAATGTACAGCAGCGAACGTACGCGACGTTTTGAAGCGTGAAACCGGACTTGTTTTTAAACAGGTGCTGACCGACGCCGGCGTGTATAAACGGACGCCGGAAGGCAAAGAGGCGTTTCTGCGTTTTACCCGAACGCTGTAACCGACGACGCCGTATCCGCAGCAGTCGCCCGCAAACGGCGGATGAGTTCTTCGTCCGCCGGCGCCCAATCGAGTTCCGAAAGCCGTTCCGGCGGAAGCCATACCGCTTCCGAATGTTCTTTCAGTACTAAATTTCCCGACTGCACGGTGCAAAAATACACGTGCATGGTCAAATCGAACGTCCGATACGCGTATTCGACCGTCATGATAAAATCGTCAACCGAAACCTGCGTATCGAGTTCTTCGCGGATTTCACGTTCAAGCGCCTGTTTCGGCGTTTCTCCGGCTTCAATCTTGCCGCCGGGAAATTCCCATTTTTTAGCCGTTTCGCCTTTATCGGGACGGCGCGCGCAAAACAGCTCGCAGCCGCCGCCTTTTTTGGGGCGGGTAATGACCCCGGCGGCAACGTAATAATGGGGTTTTATACTTTCTGGCATACTCACTGAAAACTCCTTAGTGAAACGGCTATGGTACGTGCAGTTTCCCGGATAAATAAAAAAGCCGCCGTTACCAAACAGGAACGGCGGCTTTCGTTTCTTTAAACGGACAAGACTGAAACGCCGCGCACGCTAAGCGTTATGCGGCGTTTCCGAACTCAACTGTTCGTCAATTAGAATTCCCGTTTTGACAGGTATTCGTATTCTTTCCACTGGCGCTTCGCTTTCGCCACGGCTTTTTCAAGCAGCATGGCCGCGCGTTCCGGGTTTGCAGCTTTGAGCGACTTGAAGCGGACTTCTTTGTACATAAAGTCTGCCAAATTGTAGTCGGGTTCTTTGCTGTCGAGCTGGAACGGATTTTTGCCCTGATCGGCCAAGCGCGGATCATAGCGGTACAGCGGCCACAGACCGCAGCTGACGGCCTCTTTCTGGTTCGTCAAACCGTTGGACATATTGATACCGTGGTTGATACAGTGCGAGTATGCGATGATGATCGAAGGACCGTCGTACGCTTCCGCTTCGCGGAACGCCTTGATAACCTGATTCATATTCGCACCCATCGAAACGCGCGCGACGTATACGTAACCGTAGCTCATGGCGATTGCACCCAAGTCTTTCTTGCTCATCACTTTACCGGACGCCGCAAACTTTGCGACGGCACCGATCGGCGTTGCTTTGGACATCTGTCCGCCGGTATTTGAATATACTTCCGTATCCAGAACCAGAATGTTGATATTCCGTCCGGAAGCGAGCGTATGATCCAATCCGCCGAAGCCGATATCGTAGGCCCAGCCGTCGCCGCCGATAATCCAGACCGACCGTTTAATCAGGTGATCAGTCAGGGAGGCAAGCTCGGCCGCAACAGTGTCGGACGATTTTGCAAGTTCCGCTTTCAGTTCGGCAACGTAACCGCGCTGAACGGCAATCGCCGCATCGTCTTTCTGTTCGTTGGCAAGAATCTTACCGATAACGTCTTTGGCAATACCTTTTTCCGCAGCGGCGTCGGCGACTTCACGCGCATACTGGGCGAGCTTGTCGCTGGTCATGCGCATACCGTAACCGAATTCCGCGGCGTCTTCAAACAGGGAGTTCGACCATGCCGGACCGCGACCGTTCGCGTCTTTTGCATACGGAGTTGAAGGCAGGTTACCGCCGTAAATGGAAGAACAGCCGGTAGCGTTCGCAATGACCGCGCGGTCGCCGAACAGCTGGCTGAGCAGTTTGATATACGGCGTTTCACCGCAGCCGGCGCACGCACCGGAGAACTCGAACAGCGGGCGTTTCATCGCGAGCCCTTTCGGCGTACCCAGGTTGAGGGTTGAAGCGTCGGCTTCAGGCAGCGCCATGAAGTAATCCCAATTCTTCGATTCAACGGCACGCAACTCTTCGGTAAAGTGAACCAAGTTGATGGCTTTTTTGGTTTCGTCAGCCTTGTTCTTTGCAGGACAGACGGCCACGCACAAACCGCAGCCGGTGCAGTCTTCGGTGGAAATCTGCAGCACGACTTTCTTTCCGGCTTCCGCTTTGGGTTTAAGGTCGGCAGATTTGAAACCGGCCGGAGCTTTTGCCGCAGCGTCGTCGGACAGCGTCTTCATGCGGATAACGGCGTGCGGACACACGACCGTACACTGACCGCACTGGATACAAACTGACGGATCCCACTCGGGTACCTTTTCGGCAATCGCGCGTTTTTCAAACTGAGTCGTCGCGGTCGGGAACGTTCCGTCTTCGGGCAGTTTGCTGACCGGCAGCTTGTCGCCGTTCTGAACGGCCATCGCGCCCAGCACGTCGCGCACGAACGCGTCTTTGGAAGCTGCCATGGCAGGCTTCATGTGCATGTCGCCGGAAACGGCAGCGGGCACGGCGACTTTTTCAACTGCGTTCAAAGCCGCGTCGATCGTCGCGAAGTTTTTCTGTACGACGTCCGCACCTTTTTTGCTGTATGATTTTTCGACGAATTTCTTCATGTATTTGACGGCAACGTCTTCGGGCAGAACGCCTGAAATCTTGAAATAGGCCGCCTGCATGACGGTGTTGATGCGCGTACCCATTCCGGTCGCTTCGGCAATCTTAAACGCGTCGATAACGTAGAAGTTCAGTTTTTTGTCGATAATCTGTTTCTGCGCTTCAACGGGAATGTGATTCCACACCGTCTTCGCATCGTACGGGCTGTTCAAAAGGAACGTCGCGCCTTTTTTAGCGGCGGCGAGCATGTCGTACGTTTCCATGTAGGTGAACTTATGACACGCCAAAAAGTCGGCAGCCGTGATCAGATACGGACGGCGGATAGAACCTTTGCCGAAACGCAGGTGAGACACGGTGAAACCGCCGGATTTTTTGGAGTCGTAGCTGAAATACGCCTGAGCGTTCAGTTCGGGCTTCGCTTCACCGATGATTTTGATCGAGTTTTTGTTCGCGCCGACCGTACCGTCGGAACCCAGACCGTAGAACATCGCTTCGTTCATGCCTTCTTCTTCAAGATAGAAGGATTCATCGTACGCGAGGCTCTGACCCAACACGTCATCGTTGATACCGATGATAAAATGATTGAGCTTTTTGCCGGACAGATTGTCGAAAACGGCTTTGACCATCGCGGGCGTAAATTCTTTTGAACCCAGACCGTAACGGCCGCCGAGTACGACCGGATAATTTTTGAACGGGCAGGTTCCCGCAGCCTGCATTTCACCGATCGCTGTGCGTACGTCTTCATACAGCGGTTCGCCGAGCGCGCCCGGTTCTTTCGTACGGTCGAGAACGGCGATCGATTTAACGGTAGCGGGAATGGCTTTTACGAACGCTTCCGCGCTGAACGGGCGGTACAGGCGAACTTTCAGCACGCCGATTTTTTCGCCTTTTTTGTTGAGCGTTTCAACGGTTTCTTCGCAGGTTTCGGCACCCGAACCCATGATGATGATAATTTTTTCGGCGTCTTTCGCACCGAAGTAGTCGAACAGATGATACTGGCGGCCGGTCAGTTTGGCGTATTTATCCATTTCGTTCTGAACGATTTCGGGAACCGCGTTGTAGTATTTGTTCACCCCTTCGCGGCTCTGGAAATACACGTCCGGATTCTGGGCAGTTCCGCGGATAACCGGATTTTCCGGCGTCAAACCGCGAGCGCGGTGAGCGCGCACCAGTTCGTCGTCAACCATTTTCTGCATGACTTCGTATGAAACTTCTTCAACTTTCTGAATTTCATGCGACGTGCGGAATCCGTCGAAAAAATGAACGAACGGAACGCGGGAACGCAGCGTCGAAGCGTGGGAAATAACGGCCAAATCCATAACTTCCTGAACGCTGTTTGAAGCGAGCATCGCCCAACCGGTCTGGCGGCACGCCATAACGTCCTGATGATCGCCGAAAATGGACAGGGAACTGGTCGCAAGCGCACGGGCCGCGACGTGGAAAACGGTGCTGGTCAATTCGCCGGCAATCTTATACATATTCGGGATCATGAGAAGCAGACCCTGAGAAGCGGTAAAAGTCGTGCTGAGCGCACCTGTTGTCAACGCACCGTGAACGGCACCGGCAGCGCCTGCTTCCGACTGCATTTCCACAACGTCGGGAACGGTACCCCAAATGTTTTTCTTACCTTTTGCCGAATATTCATCGGCAACCTCTCCCATCGGACTGGATGGAGTAATCGGGTAAATGGAGATTACTTCACTCAGTGCGTGGGCAACGTGACCGGCAGCGGTATTTCCGTCGATCATGACCATGTTCTTGTCAGCCATAGTTCCGTCCTTACAAAATATAAAATAAACTTACAATATTATAGTAATATACAGTACTAGCATACATCTATATGGAGATTTTTGCAAGCGGATTCAAAATGAAACGATGTTTTATTTTCTACAGCAATACTGCGGAGCCGTGCTTTGCGGCGCACGTTCAGTCCGCCCGGCCGATTTACACAACCGCCGATCTCTGGTATTACTATACGTATGAAAATAACGGATATGCTTTACAAACGCGCGCTTACGCTGCTTTTTATAACGTGCGCTCTGGCGCGCACGATTCCGGCTCAAACCGCCGCCGAAATCGAACCGACCGGCAGACCGTCGGTTGCGCTCGTTCTTGCCGGCGGAGGAGCAAAAGGATTCGCGCATATCCCCGTGCTGGAACTGCTTGAAGAACTCGATATTCCGATCGATATGGTAATCGGCAACAGTGCCGGCGCCATTATCGGCGGATTGTACTGCGCGGGCTATTCTCCGGCGGAGATTGCGAATGAACTGCTCGATTTGAACTGGGCGCAACTGTTTCAGGACGAACCGGTGTCGCCGTTTGAATCCCTGCTCGGCAACAGGAGCACGTTCGCCAGTCCGGTTTCGGTTCGGCTCGGAAAAAACTTTTCGTTCGATATGGGCGCCGGTCTTTCCACCGGGCAGAACGCGTACATGAGATTCAAACAGCTGACGGCAAAGATTCCGTCGTACATCGACTTCGACAGCTTACCCATACCGTTCCGTGCCACGGCGGTAAATCTGCTCACCGGCGACTTGGACATAATCGGCACCGGCGACATTGCCGAAGCCATCCGCTCCAGCATGAGCATTCCGGCGGTGTTCCAGCCGTTTCCCGTAGACGGCAAACTGTACGTGGACGGCCTCGTACGGAACAACATGCCCATTCAGCCCGTCGCCGATCTGGGATACGACATTATCATCGCGATTGAACTGGGCGACGAACTGATCGACAATCCGTCCAAATTCGCGTCCACACCGCTGACGACCGTTTCTCAGGTAATGACGATTTTTATGTATTCGGGAAATAAGGAGCAGTACAAACTTGCCGACATCGTGCTGTATCCCGACGTTGCCGAATTTTCAACTTTCGATTATCCCAAATCGCGTCAAATCTACGAAAAGGCAATCAAAGATAAAGAACGGTTCAGGGAACCGCTGCGGGAACTCCGTAAAAAGATTTTTCCGGAACAATACGCGGCAGACGGCGCCGGCAAAACCGGCAGTTCCGATGACGGCGGTTCCAACGGTGCGCAGCTTAAAACGGCGGAGAGAACGTCCGCCGGCGGCGGTTCCTTTGCGTTCACGCCGATTCACAAAGGAGCCGTGGAGCCGGACAGAAACGGTGTCTACGACGATCTGCCGTATCTGATACCGGAAGTACTGGTTACCAGCGGTGCCGCCGTACAGGATATGGATTATATAGAAACGTATTTTGAAAAAATCAGGAATAAACCGCTTACGCCCGACGCGCTGAACGATTTCATTTCCGCAGTGTATCATACCGGAAACTATACGCTCGCCATTCCCCGGATCGACACGCGCTACGCGCAGACACGGCTTGAACTGCGGCTGCATCAGATAGAAAAGGAAAACTGGCTCATCATTCCCGGAGCGGCTTTCGAGGGCACCGTTTCGGATCAATCCGTCAGCAAACTGACTTTTTCACTCGATATCCAGTTCCGCGGGCTCACCGGCACGGGTTCCGTTCTTTCCGTAAAATCGACGATGATAAACAATCTCGGCGCGGCGCTGATGTACATGCAGCCGATCGGAGCGCATTCGTACGTGCAGCTGTCGGCGGACGTAATTGTCGAGCAGGAATTCGTTACGTCCGGCTTTCAGCGGCACGAGCTGCAGGGTAATCGTTTGTCCTACTCGTCGACCGGGCTGCTGTTCGGCGTTAAATTCGGCTCGTATCATCGAATGCAAATCGGCGGTTCCATCTACTGGATGGACACCGACGGCAATGCCACCGAAGAGTTGGAAATCCAACAGAATAAATACCGGCAAACGTCCGCATCGATCGCCGCGCCGCTCAACATCGGCTATACGTTCGACACGTTCGATTATCCGTCGTTTCCGACGCGCGGCTTTTACGTCAAATTCGACGATACGGGCGTTTTTCCGCTGCTGGCGACCGAGGCGCCCGTCGCGTTCAATCTGTGCCGCGTGGACTTTACCGCGGCGGTGCCGCTTGCCCGAAACTTCAGCATCATTTTCAACGTATTCGCCGGGTCAGACATTTCCATGCAGCTCGCCAAGATTCCGTCTTTTATTCCCCTGTTCGGCTACACGCTGGGCGACCGGACGTATTTTCCGCAGATGGCCGGAAAACAGCAATACGGAACGCATAAAGCGGCGGCTCAGATCGTATTCCAATTTCAGCCGTGGCAGAATCTGACTATCATGGGCGGACAGATGTTTTTTTCGGTTTCCGGGTCGATCGGAGAAGTCGCGATGGAATACACGGATTTTACCGTCAAAGACATCAAATGGAACGCGTCGTTCAATACCGGAATACGGATAAGCAAGACGTTCAGCGTGATGTTCCGATTGGGCGCCGGTACCACGAAAAACACGATCATACCGTTTATATCGGTGGATTTCGGCACGATACGGTATTGAGGCGGATCGAAAACCGCCTTACGTTACAGGAGTATGCATGAATTGTATTGAATTCAATGATATCAGGTTCGCCTATCCGCCGGTTCCGGACGATACGGACGAAAACGGAAACCAACTCGTTCCCGCGCCGGTGTTCGATCATTTTACCGCCGCACTGCCGGAAGGATTCGTCAGTCTCGTGGGACCGAACGCAGCGGGCAAATCCACGTTTATGCTGCTCGCCGCGGGGCGGATGCTGCCGCAGCAGGGAACGGTTTCCTTATTCGGAAAAAACACCGCACGGCTTTCCGAAGCCGAGCGGGATGCACTCGCTTCGTTCATATATCAGAATATGGAATTTGAAACGGACGATACGGCGGGAAATCTGCTTGCATACGTTTTCACGCACGGTCTTTTCGGCGGCTCGGCGGCAGCAGTCGGCAACGGTAAAATCGCCGGTGCATCGGACGAGACCGCACCGGATATTAGCGCGAACGGCGGCGATTCACTGCTTGAACAAATCGTCTCAGTGCTGGAACTCGGTTCCGTGCTGCACCGCAAACTGACGGGCCTTTCAAAAGGTGAAATGCAGCGGGTGATTATCGCGTTTGCCCTTTTATACGGCAGCAAAAGCATTTTTATGGACGAACCGCTGTTCGCTCTGGAAGACCGCCAGAAGCGGACGGCGCTCGCATATCTCAAAAAATACGCGGCAACGTTCGGCGTAACCGTGTACATCTCCATGCACGTACTGGAGCTCAGCCGTGCGTACGCCGACAGCGTGCTGCTGTTTTATCCGAACAGGGACATGGATTTCGGCACGCCGGAAGAAGTGTTGACCCCCGAGGCGCTCGAAAAAGCATACGGCGTACCGGCCGCGATGCTCAAAGATTCGGAAGCGCTCACCCGTAAAACGCTGAAAGAACAAGCGGAAGCAATTTCCCGTCTGCCGCACGAACACTGAAACTTGGCGGGACCGAACCGCAATCGCTCTATACGGCAGGTTCCGAACGCGCCACGTGCAGTACTCCGCCGGGAAGTACGTTCGGAGCCCGAATCGATTCGGCGGGAGCGGGTTCTACGGTTCCGGTTATCCGGAGGCGGCTTCCCTGCTTGTCACGCAGTTCCCGCAGTACGTTCTCGGCGGCGTCAAGCGTATACGCCGTTCCGTCGTCGGTAACGAATCCCGCGAACGTATGCGGTTCGCTTCCGTAAACACGAACGAATCCTTCAATTTCCACAGTCTGCGTTTTCAGGGACTCGACTTTTTTTCCGCCGGAAAAGCCCGTAACGGGAAACAGACAGCAGCACACCGCGCAGGCGATCACCGCGCGGCGTGCGATACGGACAACGTTCATACCCCCCCCCTACGCACGCGGACGAACCATCACGTAGATTTTTTCAGCCGAAGAAATCGGCTGTGAAAACTTCAGCTCAATCGTACCGGCCGATGTCGTATGACCGACTGCGTGCAGCGTCAAGCCGTACGGACGCAGCGTGATCCGCCCCTCAGAACCGACTTTAAACATAGCAGGTCCGATGTAAACCGTACCGGAAGAACTGTCCGACCACCGCAATCCCAGCAAATCGATAGCCGTCATCGGATACGTATACCCGCTGAACGCCGACGCGGCGGAAACGGACTTGTTGAACGACGGATAACCGGCCGGCGGATCCGTGAACACAAGCGCACGGGCAAATTTCGTAAATACCGAATTGAAGCTTTCGGCAAAACCGGCACTTTGAAGCGCTTCGGTAACGGAGGCTTGGTCAACGGAAGCGTTTTGCGCAATCGCCTTCACCAAATCGGGACCGCCGTAATTGCGGGCGAGATACGCACCGAACGCAAACGCGTTCGCGTACGACTGCAGCACGTTATTGCCGGACAACCAGTCGGTAATGCCTGAAAGCGGATAGGCCGCGCAAAACTGTGCCAAGCGGGATTTCGGTGATTTTTCGTCGCCGATGCCCAAATGGGACTGCATCATGTCTTCACACAGCATGGAAAGCATTTCGTTATACCAGGTTTCGGATATCGCACCGCTGCCGGCACCGGTCGCTTCCGGCGTCAGTGCCTTTACGCCGAAATGGATCATATGCTGGAACTCGTGCGCAAGCGTGGAATATATCATATCGGGTTGCTCGTTTGCAAAATACGAGTCGACGTAAAAATATTTGCCTTCGTTCGACTGTGCCACCGGCGCGTCGGCGGAGAATCCCCGCACGTAATAATCTTTCGCCCAAAAATAACCGAACGTACCGCTCATCTGTCCGGCCTTATAATCACCTTCAATATCGTATAAAACGATATTCACCTTGGAACCCGTATCGCTGACTTCCGTCATGACGGCGGGAGTCGGATTTTGACTCGTTCCGGCAACCATATGCTCGGCTTCATTGCCGAACACGTTCCGAATCAGCGGATACATGGCGTCGAACTTGCCTTGTACGGCCGTCGCCGTCGCCGAAGAAACGCGCGCATCGGATGCAGACACCGCGTAATAACCGTCCACGATCCATACGTAACAATGCGTACCGGCAGCCCGCAACGTCGCCCGCTTTTGCAGCAGATACGACGTGCCGCTTTGTACGCTGCCGGCAGTTCCCGCCGCGACGTCTACCCACACGTCTTTCTTCGTAACGTCGACGTTCGGCGTAATCTGCGTTACGGCGCGCTGCGGTTCACTTACCGCGAAACGGGCCGAACCGTTCAAATCGAGCTGCGGAACGAACTGCTGCGCAGGTTCAAAATCACGCCGGATGAATTCCGCAGACGAACCTTCAAATTCGGAAAAATCCGGCGTTCCGGAAATCGAACCGATTACGTCCGCACTGCGACTTACCGCAGATGAAAGGTATCGGGTTTTCAGACCGTCGACGACGGCGGAGGACGGATTCATCCGGGCAAAAAAGATGTCAACCGGTGTGCTCGCTGAAAACGAAACCGTTTCCACATTCTGCGGAAGTTCGTACACCGGATCCGATGCCGAATAATTCCATGTAACCGAATCCGCAGACCAAGGAGCAGATTCTGCCTTATCAAGCGGGCAGGAACACAATGAAATAACCGCGCATACTGCAAAAAACGCCGCAGCGGCTTGCTTTCTACAAAACATAATCATACGAATAAGTATATCATAAATCCGCTTGAAAACAAGTTGAATCCGCTATATAATTTTGCCGGTACATGAATATCGTCCTTTTTACGCCGGAAGAAATACGCGCGCCGCTCCCGCTTTCAGACGAACGGGCAAAACACATTACGGTCGTTCTGCATAAAACCGCGGGCGACACGTTCGAGGCGGGAATCGTCAACGGGCGGGCCGGAACGGCGCGGATCGAATCGATACGCAGCGACGGAATCGAATTTTCCTTTGAAGCGCAGTCGGACGGCAAACCGCTGTATCCGCTCACGATGATCATCGGATTTCCCCGCCCCATCCAGCTGAAACGGCTGCTGCGCGACGTTGCAAGTTTAGGGGCGGCGGCGGTTCATTTGACCGGCACGGAATTGGGTGAAAAATCGTATATGAAATCATCGCTCGTGGAACGGGGCGCCGCCGCTCGAATGCTGCAGGACGGCTCGATTCAGGCAAAAAGCACACACGTGCCGGAACTGTACCTGCATACGTCCCTCGGCGAATGCCTTATGGCGCTGAGTTCCCGGAACGCAGCGGGCAAAACGTCCGGAGCGCAGCCGGTACGGGCGGCGCTCGACAACGTACGCCCCGAATGCAGTCTGACGGATCATCCCGAAATCAAAAACGCCGGAGCGGCGGGGCTTCGGGAGCGCGGCGTGATAGCAGCCGTCGGCAGCGAACGGGGCTGGACGGATAACGAGCGCACGCTGCTTACGGACGCGGGATTTACGCTGTGCGGAATGGGCACGCGTATTCTGCGCACCGAAACGGCGGCAACGGCTGCGGCGGCGCTCATTCTCGCGCAAGCCGAATTTTTATAAGAAGCGGCAGGAGACACAATGAATCAGGATCAAATAAAAGACATGCTGCTGCAAATTGAAGGCAGCGAATTGGATTTTACGGTTACTTTCACCGGAAAAGAAAGCAAAAAAGTAAACGGTTTATATAAGCCCGATACGTATGAAATTCTGCTGCACAACAAGAATTTCAAAGCGGACAACCAGTTGATATACACCGCCATTCACGAATATACCCACCATTTACTGAACGAAGCGAAACTTGCCGAAACGGGCGGGCTGAAACCGTCTTACGCGCGGGTGCACACGAATGAATTCTGGGCGCGATTTCACGGTCTGCTCGAAACGGCCGAGCAAAAAGGCTTTTACGTGATCGGATTGGAAAATTCGCCGGAACTGGCGCAGCTGACCGAAGAACTCCGCGTCAACTATCTTGAACAGAACGGACGGCTCATGCAGGAATTCGGGCGGCTGCTTGCCAAAGCGCACCGGCTTTGCCAGGAAGCGAACATCCGCTACGAAGATTACATAGATCGGGTACTCAAACTGCCGCGCACCGCCGCAAAAACGATTGCGAAAGTCGCAGCCGTCGAAGTGAATCCCGCAATCGGATTTGAAAACATGAAACTGGTCGCTTCCCTGCCCACTCCGGAAAAACGCAGCGCTGCCGAACAGCAAATTCTTGAAGGCCACAGTCCCGATTCGGTCCGGTCGCTCATGAAGAAAAAATCGGAAGAAACCGACGCGCGCACCCGCCTTGAAAAAGAAAAACAGCGGCTCGAAAAAACCATCACCCAACTCACGTCCCGCCTTGAACTGGTGGAGGAAAGCCTTGCACAGCTTTAGACGCACCGCCGCGTTCCGATTTGCAGCCGCGTGCGCGCTGCTCGCCGCGGCTAAAACGGCGGCTGTCGATTTTCCGACCATGCCCGCCGTTACGGCGCCGTCCATGCCGGAACTTTCGGATTCCTCGCCGTTTCAGCAGACGAAGCCGACCGGAACCGACGCCGCGGAAACGGATAAAAAAAAGACTTCACCGAACGTAACCGCGCTGCAAATTGCAAATCTCGGCGGATTGAACGCTCTGGGCTCGTTCGATTCGCTCTCGTCTTCGGGGGCGCTCGGCTCGCTCGATTCTCTTGAATCGCTCACCGGCAGCGGCCGGCTTACGGACTATCTTTCCGCACTGACCGAACTCACCCGGAAGACCGCGGCTGCCGCCGGCAGTACCGCGGACACCGGCAAAACGGCGCCGGACACCGCAGCGGCAACTGCATCCGCAGCCTCCGCTGCAAAGACAGCAGCAGCCGCTTCCCCGGCAGCCGTTTCCGCCGCGACCGGAGCGACGGCGACACTTGTACCCGAAACGTCAGCCCAGCCGCAATCGCGCGTGCTGCGATTCAAAGTAAACGGCGCCGACATC
Source organism: Treponema brennaborense DSM 12168 (assembly GCF_000212415.1). Classification (NCBI taxonomy): domain Bacteria; kingdom Pseudomonadati; phylum Spirochaetota; class Spirochaetia; order Treponematales; family Treponemataceae; genus Treponema; species Treponema brennaborense. The sequence goes on from NC_015500.1 coordinate 2,804,369, forward strand.
CTCGGCACGTGCAGCACGCTGTATTTTTCGGAACCCGCGGCTTCCGGCATTTTTCTGCTTACCGGCGACCGCACCGTCGTTTCACGCAACCGAAAGTACGCCGAAACGTTTTATCTGCTGTTCAAGCCGCAGGAAACCAGCGGCGGCGCCATACGCTACGACGTTGAAGCCGACATAATGCAGGAAACGGATAATTCCGCTTCGTATCTGTATCTTATGACGCAAAAATCGCCGTTTACCGCGCTGCGCACCGGAAATCTCGTCAGTCTCAGGGCAAACGACGCCGACTGGAAGCTTGACTTGCTTATCGACCTGCGGGAAGACAAATGAACGCCCCGTTCTTTCAAAACCGACTGTCGGCGTAAGGAGTTAATTGATGATCAGATTCGTACGACCCGAAACGGACGCTCCGCGCATTCTTTCCATATATAAGCCGTTCATTACGGACACGGCGGTATCGTTTGAGTATGAAATACCGACGCTCGAAGCTTTTACCGGCCGCATCCGCTCCATAAGCAATGAGTTTCCCTACCTCGTGTGGGAAGAAGACGATGCGGACGAGCCGGGCGCAAAACGCATCGGCGGATATGTGTACGCGTCGCGCCACGCAGCGCGCGCAGCGTATCAGTGGGGTGCGGATCTTTCCGTATACCTTGCGCCGGAAAGCCGCGGCAAAGGCATCGGACGGCAGCTGTACGAGGCGCTGTTCCGGCTGCTTCAGCGGCAAGGCTACTTGACCGTGTACGCGGCCGTCGCCGTTCCGCATCCGGCAAGCGAACGGTTTCACGAATCGCTGGGGTTCAAACGGATCGCGCTGTTCCCCGCCGCCGGCTGCAAATTCGGCGTCTGGCACGACTTGCTCTGGCTCGAAAAACCGCTGTACCCGGAAACCGGAATCAAACCCGTTCCGACGGCGGCGCCCGTACCGGTAACAGAACTCGGACTCGGCGACGCCGATTTATAGTGAGGAGACGACATGCCGCAGACGATACTGGCACAAGGATTGGCGGAGCTCGGATTTGAACCCGAAGCGACGGCCGCGCTGGAACGGAAATTGGACGCGTACGTCCGGGAACTCGAAATGTTCAACGCCGCGTACGACCTATGCGGCGCGGATACACGCGACGATATCGTCGTAAAACACGTACTCGACAGCCTTTCCGCCGCAAACCGCGTAAAAAAATTCGCGGACGCCGTTCAAGCCGAAGCGGGCCGCAGCGCGCTTATCGCGGACGTCGGTTCCGGCGGCGGTCTGCCCGGCATTCCGTTAGCCGCGGCGCTCTCCGGGCATCGGTTCGTCCTGATCGAACGGATGAGCAAACGCTGCGCTTTTTTGGAAAACTGCATCGCCATTCTCGGCCTGACCAACGTATCAGTTGAAAACACCGAAGCCGAACGGGTTTTTCCCGAAACCGCCGACATCGCCGTGTTCCGCGCGTTCCGACCGCTCGACAAAAAAATGATCCGCACGCTGCTGCGCATCGTAAAACCGGGCGGCATACTCGCCGCTTATAAAGCGAAACGGGAAAATATCACAGCTGAAATGGCGGGCATTGCGGATATCGTGCCCGAATACGGCGTCGAACCGCTCGCCGTTCCGTTCATGCCCCAACACGAACGGAATCTGGTTATCATCGGGAAACGTCCGTAACGGAGCGCCGTCTCGGCAACTACCGGTAAGCGCCGCCGGAACGCATCGTTCTACACGGAAGAAATCGAATCGACCCGTTTCAAAACGGATACGAGCCGCTCTTTTTCAATCAGATCGATCGGGCGCCCTTCGGTATAATTACGGGCTTCCGCCGTAAACGTTCCCGCCGTAAAACAGATTCCGCGGCCGGCCTTCGTATCCCGGATACGGGCGTGAAAATCGCGCACGTACAATTCGCCGATGGAACCCGTCGTCCGATAAAATCGGAACACCACGGTGTCTTCCCATTTCGTCGTTTCGATTTCGGTGAACACTTCCGCGCACTCGGCGGTTACCGACAGATCCAATATTTTTACGAACGCTTTTTCATAAAAAATGGAAACGATTTTCCGGCACAACGCGACGAAGTCGCTGTTTCCGGCGCTCAAATAGATTTGCAGATTCGCATTCTGTTTCAATTCCTGATACCGGTTTATCAGCGTTCCCACGTCGCGGTAATTCTGATTTTCGGCCTGAATTTCACGCAGCAGCGCAAGTCCGCGGTCAATATTCCGAGTTTGCAGATAACAGTGGGCTAACCGGTATTTAACTTCTACCAAAATATCCGCCGGAACGCCGCTGTGTTTCAGCGCGATTTCAAAATCCGTAATCGCTTTATCCAGCTGATTCGCGTTCATGTGCATGATTCCCGCCGCCAAGCACGACTTCGCGCCGAACTGCGGATCGGGACGCAGATGCATGAACACTTTCATCGCTTTGTCTCCGAAACCGCTCTGCTGCATCGAATCGGCCATAGCGAACAGCACTTCCTTATTTTCGGGGTTTTCATTCAGCGCACGCTTCAGATACGGCAGCGCGTCGCGGAATTTTTTCAAATTGTAAAAAGACAGTCCGAGCAGTCCGTACACGTCGGAAGCCTCGCGGTTCAGCATCAGCGCCTTTTTCAGCAGCGGTACGGCTTTTTCAAATTCGCCGCACTGATAATACGCCTGCGCCAAATTATAGTTGACTTCAAAATTTTCGGGCCGCATTCTCAAAGCGGGAAGCAGCCCGCGCAACGCATCCTGCGGCCTATTCAGTTTGAGCGCACAGATTCCCTGCCGCAAAGACGTTTGCTGCAGATCGATTTCACGATGCACTTCCGCAATATTCAGCATGAGTTCGAACAGCGGCAATGCCTTTTCCCACGCATGATCGCGGTAATACAAATCCGAAAGGACGTTCAGCGCGTGCGCGTTATGCGGATCCTGCGCCAGCCTTTTAACCGCGTCGCGGATCGCCGCCGTTTTGTTTTTGGGTGCCGAATTTTCGCCCTTTTTCTTTTTCAGAGCCGATAATCCGTACAAAAAAGCACTAAAAAATATGATAACAACGACGACGACCAAAACGGAAAATAACGTATCCATTCTTTTATTATGCCGTCCAATCGAAAAGGTGTCAAGAAAAACCATCAGGAGCAGCCGCATTATAAAATACGGTCGCTGCTGAAACCGTTGACAAGAATGCATATCAATAATAACATATATGAGAGGTATGGCGTCTACCCGAAAATTCGTTTTCAGAGTAGCCTCGTAAAGGGATGATATGAGTAAACAAATCGGCATAAAGCTGGCTGACGGAACATTTTATCCGGTCTTGGAAGAAGGTTTGCCCAAACGGAAAATACTCGATTTAACGACGGTGCAGGACAATCAGACAACCGTAATGGTCGATCTGTACCGCTCGGAAACGGGAACGATGGACGACGCAGAATACGTAGACACGCTGCAGATTTCGGGGCTGAATCCGCATCCGAGCGGAGAGCCCGATTTGAGTCTTTCCGTAAAATTGGATGAAAACGACACGCTTTCCGCCGAAGTTATCGACGCGGAATCCGGCCGCCACAGCGGTACGACCGTCCGGCTGATATCGCGTACGCCCGAAGAGCGTTCCGAAGCACCCGATTATACCTTAAACGAAACGGTTGACACCGACGGCGAACTGCCGCCGCGGGAAGACGACACGACCGTCATAGACACTTCGGCCTTTGCCGACGACGTGTTCCCCGCCGAGTTCGACACAGCCGAATTCGATACCCCCGACTTCGACACCGCCGGCGATGACCCTGAGAACGCCGTTCCTGCTGCCGAATTTACCGAAACGGACGATGCGGAGCTGCCGCCGATGCCGGACTTCACCGAATCCGTTCCCGACGACTTTTCTCCGGAAGATTTTGAAATTGCAGCGATACCCGATACGGTTTTTGAAAATGCCGAGCCGGAACCCGCGGAAACGGACACGGATATGGAAGCAGATATGGGTACGGAAGCGGATGCCGATAAACCTGCGGACGGCGATTTCCCGGCCGCCGGCGACGACGCACGGCTCGACGCTGACACTTTCACCGTTACCGACGATCCCTTTGCTGCAGAAGATTCCGCTGCGGACGGCGATTTTCCGGCCGCCGGCGATCCGGCTGCCGAATTCACCGAAACGGACGATCTGGATCTGCCGCCGATGCCGGACTTTACCGAATCCGTTCCCGACGAACCCGGCGAATACGACGCCTTCCCTGTAAGCGCTGACGCCGCCGCCGAAAACGCTGACGACTTTCCTACAAGCACTGACGCTGACAGCGCATCGGACGAACCGGCCCTGCACGAAGACACGCTGCCGGATTTCAGCAAATTTGAACTCCCCGACTTTGATGAACTGCATAAAACCGAAGAGCCGCAGCACACGCCGCTGTTCACCGACGACGACTTCGACGACCCGGCGTTCCACACCGATTTTGCCGCGGCAGACGGAAGCGGCGGCGAACTCGATTTCAGCGGATTATACACCGATGAATTTCCCGAAGGGGAACGGGAACCCGAGCGTAAAAAGAAAAAGCTCACCGTTCCGGTCATCATCTGCATTATCTGCGCAATCATCTGTTTAGGCGTGCTGGCGGGTATTCTGCTGTACGTGCCGTCGCAGATCAGTATTCAAATTACGCGGAAGAGCGACGCGGAACTGCAAAGTCACGAACCGGCGGCGCCCGTAACGTCGCTGCCGGAACAACCCGTGCGGATAGAGCCCGTACCCGTGCAGCCGGAACCGGAACCCGCACCGCTGCCTGAAGCGCCGGCTGCTGAAGAAAACCGCATCGTCGTTGCGGACACACCGGCGGTAATTCCCGCACCGCCGCCGGAGCCGGCCAAAGAACCGGAACCGGTACGCTATAAGATCAAATGGGGCGACACCTTATGGGATCTGGCGGATTCATACTACAACAATCCGTGGCTGTACAAGAAAATTGCCAAAGCGAACGGTATCCGTAATCCCGATTACATCATTTCGGGAACGTATATCATGATTCCGCCCAAATAACGGGGTTTATGAGACGTTCATTCGCCCCGATCGTATGGTTTCTGACGATAGCAGTCTGTTTGGCAGCCGGATGCACCGATGCGTCCGGCGCCGATTCTCCGCACATTTCCGGTAAAAACGCGTATTATTTCCTCGGTGAAAAAAATCTCCGTGCAGGAGACGTCGTTTCCGCGCGCCGTTTTTTTGCCAAGGGCGCAAAAAAATCGGATCCGCCGCTTGCGCGCATGTGTGCGGAAGCCCTGACGAAAACCGGAACGCTCAAGGAACGCCTTGACGCTGCCGGCAAATACGCGGCAGTCTATTCAGATCTGCCGGCAAAATTGCGCGCGGCGCAGGAATTTGACGCGGCAAAAGAATACGCCGCCGTCCTGAAACTGACCGAAAACCTCGAAGCCGGTGCGCCGGATGAACTGATCAGATTGCGGCTTACCGCGCTCGAAGCCAAACGCTACGCGGCCTTTGCAGCGGAAACCGAAAACTGGTTTTTCTCCCGCCCCGTTTCGCAGGAACACCGCACGTTTTTCGACACGATCGGCGTACAGGCGCTTACCGATGCCCTCGGCGACGCCGACGTGCAACTTATCAAATTGCGCCTCAGCGTATACCGCAGGGATTACGCAGGCGCGTTTCAAATCGTAACGGAACTGCGCGGCGCGCAGGAAGACGGCGAAAGTCGGCTTGCTTCGCTGCCGGAGCAACTGCTCTCAGACGTCGGCAAAACGTTTTTATACGGCAGCACCGATTATGCGGCGAACGCGGCTTTTTTTGACAAGGCCGCCACAGCTGCCGAAAAAGCTGCCGCCGAAAAAACCACGGCCGCACGTTCTCGGCCGGACGCCGCTTCGACGGATAACCCCGTACACGCGCTCTTTTTTACCCGTTTTTACGCGGGACGCCTATACGACCGCGCTTCCGCAGGAAACGTGCGCACCGCGGCGGAACGGTATCTGCAGGCAATGCAGGCCGCTCCCGATGCCGACTATTACGACAACGCGCTGTGGTATTATTTTTCCGTTCAACTGAAAATCTCACCGGACGCGGCGGAGCGCGCGCTTGCCGAATTCATCGGCACCGTGAACGATCCGTCCTATTACGCGGACTTTTTCGACGCACTGTGCGTTACGCTTTTTTCCGGCAGAAAATGGCAGCAGCTCTATCGCGTCTACCGCCTTATCGAGCCGTACGCCGACGCGGAAACTGTCTCCAAATACGCATACGTATGCGCCCGCCTTATCGAAGAAAAGCGGCTGATCCCGGAAGACGCCGCGGCGGCGAAGCCGCAGAATCCGGAAACACTCGCGCGCACGCTGTTTGAACGGGCGTACCGGCCCGGCGGCGCACCGTATTACCGAATGCTTGCCGGATATCGCCTCGGCACCGGCGCGCAGGAAAATCGGGAAACCCTGTATCGGACGGAGCTCGAGGCGCTTTCCGCACCCGATGAAAAACGGGAACTCCTGCTTTCCGGCTACGCCGCGTACGGACTGCCGGAACTCATTTACACTGAGTGGCAAAAAGATCCGCTTTCCGTCCGCATCACGGCAACCGCGCAGGCTGCGGATTTTCTTTCAAGCTGCGCCGATCCCGAATACCGCTCGCAGGGACTCAGAATGATGTCGAACGCTTTATACCATGCGGATACGCAGCCGACCGAAGCGATGTATGAAACGGCGTATCCTCGGCTGTATCGAGATGAAATAACGGACGCGGCGGCGCAGTACGGATTGAGCGAATACGTGCTGTACGCACTTATCAGAAGCGAAAGCTTTTTTGATCCGCTCATCATGTCTCACGCCGGAGCAATCGGCCTTGCGCAGCTTATGGCACCGACCGCAACCGATATCGCACGGAAATTGAAACTGAGCGAATACGATTTGGAAGACGCGCGCACGAACATACGGTTCGGCGCGTTTTATCTTGAAGAATTAATCCGCCGACTCGACGGTTCGGTGCTCGACGCACTGTTCGCCTACAACGGCGGCATCACGCGCGTGCGCAATTGGAAAAAGGACTCGGGCGGACTGCCGCCGGATCTGTTTCTTGAAACGATTCCGTTCGCCGAAACGCGCGAATACGGCCGCAAAGTTACGTCGGCGGCAGTCTGGTACGGCATACTGTACTACGACAAATCGGCTGCCGACGTAATCCGGGAAATCATGTCATTTTGACGTCGCAACCCATACGCCGCGCCATGCGGCCGGGTCGGGCGGCTCGGCAATCAGTTCCGCACATTTGCGTACGTAATGGTCGGCGGCGGCGTCCGTTTGCCGGATACTTTTGAACAGCGCGGCGGAATCGGTAAAGCGCCCCTCGTAGAACAGCGCAAGCGCTTCGGCAAAAACGGTAAAATCGCCCGAACGCCCGTCGTATTCGGCGGCGGACATCGGTTCGTATACGGTAACCGCTTCCGATTTGCCGACGACAGCCGCACGCGCCAATTCCCGGAACCGCAAAGCGGTTCCCGCCGCTTCGGCTTCAGTTTTCGCCGCTTCCGTGCACATGCAATATGTCCCGAACTGTTTGTTCAAACCTTCCAGACGGGCCGCCAGGTTAACCGCGTCGCCCAGCATCGTGTAGTCGAACCGACTGTGGGAACCCATGTTGCCCACGACAGCTTCACCGGTATTCAATCCGATACGCATGAAAAACGGCAGCCCCGCACGCTTTTCGAGTTCAGGGCGCAGCTGCGCAAGTTTTTCCTGACAGGCAACCGCCGCTTCAAGCGCACGCCGCGCGTGATCGGCCTGCGCCACCGGCGCGTTCCAAAACGCAATGACGGCGTCGCCTTCGTATTTATCGATCGTGCCGCCCGATTCCAGAATAATCGCGGACATTGCCGAAAGGTAATCGTTCAGCAGCGAAGTTAACGAAGCAGGATCCAGCTTTTCCGAAATGCCGGTAAACCCCTGCACGTCGGAAAAATACATGCTGATGCGCCGCCGCTCGCCGCCCAGCTGGAGCCGTTCAGGATGCGCAATCAAATCTTCTATGACGACGGGACTCAAATACTGCCTGAACGCCGACTTCAAGTACCGGCGCTGCCGGCCTTCCTGATTGTAGCTGACGACGACCGAAGCGCCGAATCCCGCAGCCAGCGCGGCCAGCGGCGGAACGAGCGGTATCAGCACACCCGCGGCAAAAGCCGCGTATGCCGCCGCCGTATACGAAGCGGCTTCCGCAGCGAATAAAACGGAAGCGGCGTACACACCGAACCGGCGTGACGAAACGGCTTCGGACGCGAACACCGGAACGGTACCTAAAATCGCGCACAGCAGAAGCAAAAGTGCCGAAACGCCCGCAGGCACCGGACGGATAAACGAATTCTGCAGCATGTTGTCGAGCTGCGTAACGTGAACGCCGACGCCCGGATATACGGATGAAACCGGCGTCGTACAGATATCGAACAAACCCGGCGCATAAAAGCCGAAAAACACGTACGCGCCTTCAAATTGTTCGGGATCCAAAAGCGGCTGCTCACCGGCGAGCACCGCGTCGTAACTTTGCAGAATCTGCGCCGCGCTGTACGGTACGTACGCGTCCAGACCGGACTGAAACCGCAGCAGTCGGCCGGATTCCGGTTCGGAATCCGCCGGAGGCAGCGCGGCGCCGGCAGCCTGCAGCGCCGCCGCGCCGAGCGCCGGCACGTTATACGAACCGTACCGGTAATAAACGGCGGCGCGGCGTACCGTTTTATCGGCGTCGCTCGAGCCGGTGATGCTTCCCAGCACCGCCGCGGATCGGCACAACGGATCAATCGGAAACAACGCGGGAGTGCTGCCGGGCGTGCCGTCTCCCGTATCGGCGGGCAGCGGCGCGCCGTCTTTCCAACCGGAAACGTTCCCCTGCACCGAATCGAAATACACCGTCTGCACGACGCGTCCGTACGACGCGCACGCGGCAGCGAACGCATCGTCGTCGGAAGCGCCGTAAACGGACGGTTCGGTGTACAGAACGTCGAACGAAACGGACGCGGCGCCTGCCGATTCAAAAAAACGTACGATGTCGCCGTACGCCGCGCGCGCCCAAGGCCAGCTCCAGCCGCGCTCGCGCGCCGCCCAGTCGAGACTGTCCTGATCCAGCAGAATCAGCACGATCTCATCCGCCGGACGCACCGAAGACGCGGTAACACGCATCCGGTGATCGTACAGGGCGTTTTCCGCCGAGCGGAACACACCGGCGGCAGACAACACGGCGGCGAGCGCGAACGAAGCGGCCGCGATAGCGAGCGAACGCAGTATCAAATTTCTGCGAGTACTTTCTTCCGCCATACGGAAATCCCTAATCCGAAAAGGCCGCGGCCGTAAAACGGTCTCTGCGCGCGGCGGGTATCGTTACAGCCGGATATTTTTTTACGTCCTGTGAAACTTCCCTGATACGCGACGATGCCGACGGATGCGTGGACGCGAATCCTCCGGAAGAATGCGGCTGCTTTTCTTTCAGCATCTGCAGCATATCGGTCATTGCCGACGGATCGTATCCGGCACTGCTCATGAGCGCGAGCGCCGTTTTATCGGCGTCGTATTCCTGCGATTTTGAATAACCGGTATTGACGAGCGTCGTAACGATTTCATTCACGGATTCGTCCAGCGTATTGGCAAGCTCTGCCAGATCTTTACTTCCGGTAAACGCCAAAGCGGCACCCGTCGTCGCCAAAAGCGCGCCCGAAATTCGATTCGTTTTTATGGCCTTTATACTGTGCTGCAGCTGGATATGCGCAATCTCGTGAGCAAGAACGGCGGCGAGCGCGTCTTCACTGTCGGCGCACGCAAGCAATCCGCGCGTAACCAGAATATGACCGCCCGACGTTGCGAACGCGTTGATTTGATCGGTGTCGAGAATTCCCACCCGATATCCGACGAACAATTCGGGCCGGGCGGAATTGACGACGAGCACTTGGCAAACCGAGTTGACGTACCGTTCCTGCGGTTCACTGCGGTACAAATCGTAGGATTCCAGAATGGTAGCGGCAACGGCGCGCCCGATATAATATTCCTGTTCGGGAGTGATATCTTCGGCAGCTTTCGCAATGGAAACGCCCGCGTTCATTCCGTGATAAACGGCGTCGAACACCGTATCCGACGTGACGCATGAAAAAAACGTAAAAACCGCACCGCAAAGCGCGAATCCGGCCGCGGCGAAACGTTTGGAAAAAGAGCGGTTCATTCTGCGCCTCCCGCAAGATTACCTTCGACGATAAAAGCATACAAAAGTTCGGGATCTATTTGCCGGTTTTCCACCACATCGACCAAATCATAACGCAGCGCGTTATTTCCGCTGCGGAACGCACCTTCCACGTCCGCCGAGAATCCCTTTCCGGCGAGCGCAAGTTCGTCGGCTGAAGCGGAAACGCTGTTTTTACCGTCCCGTACGACGATCTTTTTCTTTGTCAAACTGGAAACCGGAATCCATCCGCGCACCTGCGGCTGCGTACCGGAGACGATTTCCACCCATTTGCCTTTTTCGGAAACGACGGTCACTTGTTCGCCGTACGAAACGGATCCGACCTCCGCAGCGAACATTCCCGTTCCGGAGCGTACCGCAGACTCCTGTACGTTTACGTACATTTTGTCACCGGTTTTTGCAAAAATTCCCGGCACGCACGCAAGAATCAGCACGCACAAAAACGCACCTTTTTTCATGATCGTCCTCCTCGTCATATGGTTATCAGTATAACATCCCGAACGGCGTTTTTCAATAAAATATTCATATTATAGAACAAAAGACAGTTTTGCGTTATAATGGGGCAAAAAGACGGGACCGTTCACCGCGAACGCAACCGGCCGGTTTATAGGGGTTCAATCGTGAATATTTTTGCCGAGTTTTTACCCGAGTTCATGCACTTTTCAAAGCTGGAAAGTGCGAATCTGATTCTGCTTTTCGGATTAATCATGTTTTTAGGCGCACTCGGAGGGCGTCTGTTCCAAAAATTGAAAATCCCGCAAGTCGTCGGCTATATCGTGATCGGTATAGTGATAGGTCAATCAGGATTTCAAATTCTGAGTTCAAACGTGATCACGGCGTTGGAACCGGTAAGCAGCATCGCACTGACGCTCATCGGATTTCTGATCGGCGGAGAACTGAAATCCTCCGTCATAAAAAAATACGGCAAGCAGTTCGTCGGAATTCTGCTGTTCGAGTCGATCGTGCCGTTCTTCGTCGTGTCGATCGTCGTTACCGGCGTGTCGTATCTGGTTACGAAAGATTTAGGCACTTCGATTGCTTTCGGTTTGCTGCTCGGTTCGATTGCGTCGGCGACGGCTCCGGCGGCAACGACGGACGTGCTGAAAGAAAACCGGACGCGCGGACCGCTGACCGTTACCGTTTTGGGCATAGTCGCCATGGACGACGCGGTGGCGCTGATTCTGTACGCGATCACATCGTCCATAGCGGCGTCGCTGCTCGGCGGACAAGGCGGCAACGTCGGAGCACAACTGCTCGGCGTATTGTACGACGTGGGCGGTTCGATCGCGATAGGTTCGCTCGTGGGATTTCTGCTCGGAAAATTCGTTCACAACGTCATGACCGACGAAGGGCGCATTTTGTCGTTTTCACTCGGTGCGCTGCTTTTAACGACCGGAATCTGCCAGTTTCTTGACTTGGACAACATTCTCGCCGCCATGTCGATCGGATTTTTTATGGTCAACTTTGCACCGGTAAAAATACGGCCGACGTTTTCCATGGTGGAAAAATTCACGCCGCCCATTTACGTTTTGTTTTTCGTACTGGTCGGCGCCAAACTTAACATTTGGAACGTTACCGCGTTCGTCGGCGTGCTCGCACTGGTGTATATCGTCTGCCGTACCGTCGGTAAATCGGTCGGCGCACGGTTCGGCGCCTGGCTTACGAAAGCGCCGCCGACCGTCGGAAAATATCTGCCGTTCTGTCTGCTCAGTCAGGCGGGCGTCGCCATCGGCCTTTCGATCGCGGCAGGGCAGGACTTCGCCGCGACTATCGGACCGACGATCATGCTCATCGTTACCGCGACGACGTTCGTCGTGCAGCTGATCGGGCCGGTCTGCGTAAAACACGGTGTGCAAAAAGCGGGTGAATGCGGACTCGACATAAACGAAGAAGATCTGATGAAGCAGACGAGCGTCGCGGACGTTACCTGGAGCGGTCAGTCCATCTGTTCGGCCGAATCGCCCGCAATCGTTTCGGAGACGACGACGCTGAACCATATCATCGATTCGTTCAGCCGGAACGGAAATCTGAATTACGCCGTAAAGGACGCCGACGGGAAACTGATCGGCGTCATCACGATTGAACATTTGAAAGAATGTCTGCTCATAAGCGAATTATCGGAAAGTCTCGTTGCGTTCGACGTTATGGAGCCGGTAAAGGTTACCTGTACCGGTGAAACGCCCGTTCCCGATATCTACCGGCAGTTTACCGAACACGACACGGAAATGATTCCCATAGTTGCAGCCGGCGGAAAAGCCGACGGTGTTGCCGAAAAATATGCGATCGATCATTATCTGCATACAAAAATAATCGAACTGCACAAAAAAGTCGAAGCGTTGGGATAACGGCGCTGCCGGAAACGAAGCACGGCGGGCAAACGCTGCGCCGTGCCGTTCGTTATACGGATTTGACGATATTCAGCACGCAGATTATCGTTATTAAAACCTGCACCGCGTTGAACAGCCGGGTTACCGTTTTGCTGCGCACTTTATTTTTTATCCAGGTGCCTAAAAATCCGCCGGCAATCGCCGCGCAAATCATAAAAGGCGCCAGACGCAAATCGTATACGGAAAATCCCGTTGAGAACGCGACGGTCGCGAGTTTTGAAATTTGCGCGAAAAGGATAATGACGATGCTGACGAACGTCGCCGTTTTGATGGGAAACGCAAACAGAAACATCAGCGCGGCAACGTTGATCGGTCCGCCGCCTATCCCCAAAAAAGAAGACATGCACCCCAAAAAGATACCGGTCGCGGCGTAGATACTCCAATGCCGGAACGAAAGGTTTTTTACTTTTTCCGAATTAAGCATATACACGAAAACGACGCAAATGATTACGAGCAACACGGCGTTTTGCACGACGGTAACGAGTCCGTTGTCGTTCACGGCCGTGCATAATTTTTCAAACAGAAACTGTCCGATAAAACCGCCGGTAACGGCGCCGGTTCCCAGCAAAACGGCACCGGCAGCGGAAACGTTCTGCGTACCCGTACCGCGCGTGCTTTTCAGCAACGATACAATCGACATGAAAAAGACGGTTATGCAGCTGAGCAGTCCGATATCGGCCGCCGAATATTGCCCCAGCAAATCCATGACCGTCTTCATGATTACTCCGCCGCCCATGCCGCTGATGGCTCCGAGCGTCGTAGCGCCTAACGCCAAAAGCGTGTATATAATGGTAGAATATACCATCTTGCCCTCCCATAAAAAGCCACTGAGGAAATGTCAATTTCCGATTTGGCTTTTTAAGCCGTTTCGCAACGCAGTGAGAAACGGCAGTTAATCCGCAGTTTGCAGCGCAAACTGATAAAGATAAAAACCGGCGCCATTTTAAGCCGATTTTTATCTTGCCCTCCCATAAAAAGCCACTGAGGAAATGTCAATTTCCGATTTGGCTTTTTGAGCCGTTTCGCAACGCAGTGAGAAACGGCAGTTAATCCGCAGTTTGTGCGCCGCGCGTATATCACGCCGGCCGCTTATCGGGCGAACGGCGGCAGTTCGTCGCCGATGAGCGGTTCACACCAGTTGACGAACGCTTCCGACGGAATCGTGCCTCCGGCGGTTGCAGTTGCGATTCCGGTGGCGGATCCGGCGGTCCCGGTTGCAATCGCGGTCCCGGTTGCGGTTCCGGCGGTTAAAAACTCCGCAGGAAGCGTGCGCTCGTGAAGCATTACTTCTTCAACGGGGATCAGAACGGTTTCACATCGATACGGCCGCGTCGATACGCGCTTAAAGCCCACCATCACGGCGGTTTTTCCGGCGAGCGCGGCCTGAACGGCGCGAGTACCGGCTTCTATAGCCTCCGCGCGGTCAACCGAAGATTGGTAGGCCGCCGCACAGCGCCCGATCAGGCCCGGCTTTTCACTGCGCGCCTTGATTCCCAGTTTCCGTATCACCAGATTACACAAATGCGCGGACACGTCTCCGTAATACACGGAGCGGCCGACTTGAAAAATGGGGTCTACGATGGGTTTCCCCGTCTTATCCCGCAAGCCTTCACTGGCAACGACGACCACGCCGCCGTACGCATCGTACAGCGTTTTGGCGTTATCCAAAAAAGCTTCTTCGTCGAAAGCGATTTCCGGTACGTATATCAGATGCGGACCGGTTTTTCGGGAACCGCCGGCCAAAGCGGCGGCTGCGGTCAGCCATCCGGCGTTCCGCCCCATAGTTTCCACGACGCACACGTGAATCGGCAGCGACGCGACGTCTGCACAGATATCACGAACGGTTGCAGCCACGTAGCGCGCCGCGCTGCCGAACCCCGGCGCGTGATCGGTAACCGCAATATCGTTGTCTATCGTTTTCGGAATACCGGTAACGCAGATTCCCTTTCCGGGAGCTTTTTTTGCAACGCATTTCGCTATTTTACCGCACGTATCCATAGAGCCGTTTCCGCCGGTAAAGAGAAGCCATTGTATATCTTTTTCGACAAGAACGTCCACCATCCGTTCGTAATCGGACTCCGTAACCTGATAGCGCGAACTGCCTATAAACGAAGCGGGCGTTATGGGAAGCAATTCGACCGTTTCTTCCGGAAGGTTTCCCAAATCGATAAAATCTCCCGTCAAAACGGCGTGGGAACCGCCTCTCGCCCCCCAGATATGATTCACCATCCCGGATTTCTTCGCCTGTTTTATCGCGCCGTATAAAGAAGCATTGATGACTGCGGTGGGAGCACCGCCGTGGACGATCAGCATGTTTTTTTTCACAAGAACGCTCCTTTCATTCGTTTTTTGCCGAAAACGTTCAAGAGCCGAAGCTTCCGAACTTTTCTACAATGCATTGTAAAGTCCGATTCCTTTCGCATACGTACACACGCACGTATCGCGTTCGTCCAGCACCGCAAAATCGGCGTATTTACCTACGTCGATCGAGCCGGTCAGATCATACATACCGTTCAATTTGGCCGGATTCGCAGTGAACAGCGGAAGCACGGTTTCCGCGGGCAGCCCCGTAAACCGCAGCACGTTTTTCAGCGCGGCGTTCATCGTCAAAGTGCTGCCCGCACGCACGCCGGTTTCGGTAAGCGTGGCGTCGCCGTCTTTTACGGTAATCGCATTGACGCCGAGTTCGTAATTGCCGTCCGGGCAGCCGGCGGCCATAATGCTGTCGGTAATGCCGATCATTTTATCGAGACCCTTTATTTTCAGCAGCAGCCGGACGATCGGCGGATGCAAATGCAGCCCATCGCAAATCATTTCGGCAAAGATATCCGATTCGAGCACGGCGCTCAGGATTGCCGGATCGTGCATGTGCAGCAGCTTCATCGCGTTCATTATGTGAGTCGCGCTCGCGGCTCCCGCCTTGATTGCGGCCGTCGCCTGTTCGTATGAAGCGCCGGAATGCCCCAAAGAAACCCTGACGCCGCAGCACGTAAGCTGTTCGATCAGTTCGGCGGCGTGCGGCAGTTCGGGAGAAATCGTTATCAGTTTTATCCGCCCCCGCGCAGCATCCTGCAGTTCCCGAAACAGGGCGAAATCGCACGGCTGCAAAAGTTTTTCGGGCATCGCTCCTTTATAGAGCGGACTCAAAAACGGCCCTTCAAGATGGATTCCGCGAATCTTCGGATAGGTTTCAGTTACGAGCGGATCGGAAAGGATATCGAGTTTTTCTTTCATCGTTTCAACGGCATCCGTCATGACGGTGGGGAAAAAACAGGAAACGCCGCACGAAGCAAAGTAGCGGCACACGGTGTCCAGATCGGCAGTCTGCACGTGGTTAAAATCGACGAACATTCCGCCGTGCGTGTGCTGATCGAAAAATCCGGGAATCACCCGTTTTCCGGCAGCGTCCAGCAGCGGGCAACCGCTTTTCGTTTCAGCGGCGGAAACGGAACCGATGCGGCAGAATTTGCCGTCTTGAATCATCACGTCCGTTTTGTGAAAAGAACCGCCGGTATAGACGTTTCCGTTCAAAAGAATCAGCGAATTGCGCGTGTGTTTCATATAAGTTCCTTCTAAATGAAGCGCCGGATCGAAGCATTCCCCGGCACTCACCTTACAGTGCCCGGCGCCACCATACAGCGCTCTTTACGAGGCAAGCCGCTTCGTATATCCGATAACCCGGCGACGCTCCGCCGCCCGTTTTAAAACTTCCGGCAGCTTTCCCGTTCTATGATTTTAAACGGAAGGAACACCTGTATGGAATACGTCCGCTCCGTTTCCAATCTGTCCAGCAGCACTTTTACCGCCAGCCGCCCCAACTCCAATTTAGGCACGTCGACCGTCGTCAGCGCGGGTTTTACATACGCAACCGTTTCGATATTGTCGAATCCAATAATCGAAATATCCTGCGGCACGGCTATGTGCCGTTCGTCGAGTGCTTTCATAACGCCCAGCGCGACAGGCGCGCGCTACATTCTGACCCCCGCGGATGCCGATTCCCGGTTTCGTGCGGATTAATCTTTTATGAACTGCTCCACCGGCAGCACGAATATCGTACAGCCGCCCACGGTAACCGGCTGCGACACGAGCGGAGTCAGCGCGGGATTTATCATACCGATTGCGTTGAACGGCATTGTATACGATATCGTGCGCCGCGTACGAGCAGTCGCTTTTATACAGGCGATCGCCTGATCCAATTCACCGTCTTCCACACCGACCATCAGCGTAACGTTTTTTTCTTTCAGAAAACCGCCGGTAGTGGCGAGTTTCGTTACGTAAAATCGATTCCGATTGAGTTCGTCGACCGTTTCGATTTCATCTTTTTCCTGTATAATCGCAAGGATCATTTTCATGGGGACACCTCCCGTACACCGGATGCCGGAACAGCCGCCGCCATCCGAAACGATTCTGTATATATAATACCACTATCGGCGTAAAAGAGGTGTAAAAAATGATATGTATCCGTATCTATTTATAGTAAAAAAACAGCAGCACGTACAAAACGGCGGGTAGCAGAACCGCCGCCGCCGCTCCGGCAAACTTCGTCCCGCCGGACTTTTCCGGAGCCTGCGGAGAATCTGTCACGGCAGCTGATTCCGTATCCGACACGGTATCCGTCTCCGCAGTATCCGTCTCCGCAATGCCGGTGCCGTCGTATACCGCACACAACCGGGCGTCTATCGCCTCTATCACTTGCCCGCGCTTGAACGGCACGCGAACGCTGCTCAGTTCGTCAAGATAGGAAAACATCCGGGAAAGGAACGCCCCCGCTTTCCCCGGAAGCATCAGGCGAGGGGAAACTGCCAGCTGCGACAGGAACACCATTCCGGCGAGCATCAGGCCGCGCCGAAGTCCGCCGTCCAGCGCTCCCGCAGTAACAGTGAAATCACCGACTCTGAACAGAACTTTACCGTACGGCGACAGAAGCGAAAAAAACGCCACTCCCGCTACGACCAGTATCGGCGGCAGCAGCCGGACGCTGCCGCGCTTCGTCAGTGCAAGGACAAAAAACACCGCCGCCTCACACGCAAGCACCACCGTATTCTGCTGAAAGAGAAACGCCGGAAAACAGCACAAAGCCGAAACGAACAAAACGCGCGCACTCAGCCGCGTCTCCCAAAACCGCGCGCACGCACGGGCCACCCGTACCGGAAGTTTCACGCTCGGCTCCTTTCGGCCGGAACCGACCCGTACCAGTTTGAAACGGCGGTAAACTTTTCGGCGAACAGGCCGAGCAGCAAACCCGTTACGGCACCCGTACACAACAGCACCGGCGCAACGTACCGCACCCCCTCGCCGAACAGCACGAACCGCGCCAGCAGAATTTGCGCGGCGTTGCTGCACAGTGCACCGCACAGACTGATGCCGACGAACCCCGCGTACGGACGCGTCCGCCTGAAAATGAGCGCGTAATAGACCAGCGACATTCCGAATGCCGACGCGGCGGAACCCGCAGCGGAAAACAGGAAAACGTAAGAAAACAACGTACCGGAAATGAACCCCTGCCCCACCGTTTTGAGCAGCACCAGAACACACACGCTGCGGAAACGCAATTTGGGAAGCGCAAGCAGGATCGGCAAATTCGCAAGCCCCAACCGCAGAAACGGCAGCGGCTTGGGAATTGCATATTCGATCGCCGACAAAAACAGACACAGAGCGGCAAAGAAAGGTACCGTCCGCTCGTCCGATTGCCGCAAAATACGTTCACTCATGCCGCCAGTATACCCGTGCAGCCGGCAAAACGCAAGCGTATGACAGCCGGCCATGCATACCAGACGAACCAATCGAATACGCGCGCACTGCAGCCGACGGGTTCCGCTGCGGTTGGCAATCGATCGAACGTACCGCAACGAACATTTGCCTTTACAGCACGGAAAATCGGATATATCATAGTATGTATATTTATTTGTAAACCAGGAGAGAATCATCATGCCGAAAACGACGAGTACGCTGCGCGTACAGGCGCGGTTTTCAAAACCGACAGAAACACAACTGCGAAGGCGCTACGCCGTGCCGAAAGATGAACGGTTGCAATGCGAAATCCGCTTTGCCGGACAGCGCGGGAGCGCGTTCCTGCTTACCGAACAAGCAATTTATTGGACCACTGAAAGCAAATACACGGAAAAGAGTTCCATTGAACGGATAAAAACCACCCTTCCGGCGCACGTGTCCATACGGGAAGTAACACGCATACGTGCGGAAACGGAACCGTTTACCGATCGAAACGAACCGAACGCTTCGGCGCAACCGGCCGGCGAAGCAGCACAGGCTTCAAAAGAAACGATGCAATCCGCGCAAACTGCCGCCGGAAAACCGGCGCGCCGTATCAGGATCGATACTGCGGATCGGATAATAACGATATCCGCTGATTTTTTGCCGGAAAAGGACACCGAAGTGCTCGCCGAAATTCTATGGAAACACAGCACGCAGGACGCAGCGTTTGCGGAAGCCGTATCGACGTATAAAACGAACGAACCAATCGAATACGCGCGCACTGCAGCCGACGGGTTCCGCTGCGGTTGGCAATCGATCGAACGTACCGCAAAACGTGTGCACCTCAAAACGGTAACGTTCCTGCGCGGAACACAAGAAGAAGCACGCACGGCTGCTGCTGCCGGGAAAAAACAGGCAACCTCGTTTTTTATCAGCGTCGGTCACGGGCTGCGACATATATTCGATCTTTTCGCCGACCTCGTTTTCATAGCCGCAGTCATAGTTGTCGGTAAACAGGAACTTATCATCAATTGGTTCTCCAAAAAACAGTTTCATTTTCCCGATATACAGCTAGACCCTCTTTTTCGATTAGACAAAAAACCTGCATTCGTATTTTGTATACTCACAGCCGGCTTCATTATACTCAAGCTGATAATTCTGTTTTCATGCCACCGAAAAAGCAATGCCATTTCGATTTTGTTGCTGATACTCACGTTACTTTCATGCCTGCTCATACAGACGCACTTTTGGCTGTTCATTTTGTTTTCCGTGTTGCTGTACATATGCTTTCAACTCAGCTGCGGATTTTCATCTGTGGTAATAAAACTGAAAATGCTTCTACTGATTCTGCTGGCAATAAGTCTATACGCAACGGCAAATATCGTTTTAAACGACAATATGAAGGACGCCGTGAAAATACTAATGACGGAACTGAAATTTCCCGCCGTACCGAAAGTTCAGGGATACGAAGCAGGATTCTGAACGGAGTGTGCCGGGTATGCCCCGCTGTTCTGCGTGATTCCCGTGACATAATCCGTTACGGAATCATGCGCACAAATTCGGTTTAAATCGGTTTAAAAAGGCGATTTTTATAGTACACAACCGGCTTTGTTTACAAAGACGTATTTTTTTCCATTGATTCGAGCGTCGTATTTACCAGTTCCCGAATGTTCTCGATGACCTTCTGCCTTGGGGACGACTCGTTATCAAACAAGAGAAAACTTATACGAAAATCCATTAGTGTGGGAGAATTTTTCCGAGAAGAGCCGCCAACTGGCCGAAGAGCACTATATGTGGCAGGATGAAATCTCGCGATTCGACACTTTGATGAAATCTCTGGAATCAGAGTAACTTCAACCATTGTAGATATTTCCTATATTGCGTAAAGGAATTTCTCTTCTATATTGACTTTAGTATCTATCCCCGGAGTTTCCGCACCGTCTGCATAGGCTCAAAAATACTCGGTTTTTCCCGTGCTAAAACAGTCATACCGGGCTTTCAGCGTGTCCTGCCGAAAGACGAACGGCTGCTCGACAATCTTATTTGCCTACAGCAAATTTTCAGTATAACCTAAAGCAATCAATCAGCCGCCCACAGCGGAAGGCGAGCCTATATAAAAACGCCGGCCCTTATAGTCGGGAGCAAACAACTCAGGGAATCCCGCACGATTGTTGGCACCTGGACAATAATTCGCAGAAAAATCGCCTTTTTTACGCAGTACGAGGCGATTATTTTATTTTTGCCGATTCTATCATTTTCTTATACATTTCCATATTTTTTTCTATAAATTGAGAATATCCGTTTATTTTTAAGATATTAAATTCATTTCCATCATTCGATAAAAGACATACAATGCACGTATTTAATTCATAATATTCGTAATCCATGACTTTATAAATCAAGCATACAGAATTTCCCATTTTTTGTATTTCAACCGAATCCGGAATTACAATTGCGTTTACATTTAACAACTCGATCATAAAATACGTCCAAAAATCTGCAAGCTGCATTGCATCGAGCCGGATTATATCGGACCAAATTATAGAATCACGTTTCGTCGTGTCCGACAGAGCATAACAATTTTCCTGCTCTAAATGAAAGTTTTCCGGCAAAGAAATTTCTATATTCCCGATTTGCGTATTTTTCGTTTTTCCGACTTTTACCGTATTCATTTCACGAATTACGGCAGCAGGTAAAATATCAGAATTCAGAAACGGACCAATTTCATCGGGTGATAAACTTCCGAATCTGTCACATTTTATGACCACAGTACCGTTTGCATCAGATTCACTTATCAAATTTGTAATGGGAACATAAAAATCTATCACGGCTGAACTTATGAGATTTCCATTTAAATCATTCCTTTGAGAAATAAACGCCGACGGGAGATTTTCTCTTAGCCCCAAGTCAGTATATGAAAATATATTTACAAGTTTCGGCTTTACGATACTTTCAAAATCGTCTTTTGAACCTTCGACAGCTTCCAGAAATTTAATCTCCGTATAAAAAGCTTTTTTTATGCTGATTTTGCTCGTAATGCCGTCTTCCGTACCGGCAGGTCTGTAACGTACATAAAAACAATCCTGCGCGTTGACCAGATTGATTCGATTCCCATCCTTATCGGAATAAATGACACAGGCCCCCGGCATATCACTTAAAAAATCAGTATCCAGTTTTTGTGCGAACAGATTTACTGCAAGAAACGACAATACCAATAAAAACAACTGCTTTTTCATTTTCTTCCTAAATAACTCGGTATTTTCTAGATCAGCGTTGCGGCTTTTCGTTCGATTTTCTGCGGAAGTATTTCCATTCCTTTCGTTCCCGGCAGCACAATTTTTCCTTTGAGTTTAAATCCTGAAGCTGCAAGAACTTCCTTTACGGCAGCGACAGCTTTTGTGCTTTGTCCTGCAAGAATATTGAAAGGAAACGGCGTCGTGCACGTTACAACAATATATGCTTTTTTACCTTCATGCAACGGTTTCGGTATTCCGAGCTTTGTCTCTGCCATAAGAATACCCACCAGACGGTCAAAAAGCCTTTTCAAATCTCCGTTCATATTTCCCCAGTACACGGGAGTTCCGACAACAACCGCATCACACGTTCGGATTTCTTCCGCAATCTTGTGCGCGTCGTCTTTTTGCAGAACACACAACCTGTTTTTTCTGCAAGCCATGCAACCGATGCATGATTTAAATGCAAGATTGCTGACAGTATAAGAACGGACTTCATCATTCCGTTTTGCGCTTTCCTCAATAATACGCAGTATCTGAGACAACCTTCCGCCGTTTCGCGGAGAGCCGTTTAACAGCAGTATTTTCATTTTTCAGCCTGCTTTGCGGCAACGGCAATACATTTTACAATTTTATTTGCAGTTGTAAGCTGCGAAAAATCTTCTGAAATATTTCCGGTCTTCCCGTTCACATCGCCGGTTCCGGCAAACCGCAGAACAATTTCCCCGTTTAGTTCAGCGGGTAATTCGGCTTCATAAATAACGGAAGGCTGACCGTTAACTCCCGAGTTTTCTTTCGTATAAAAATCATTGTAGTCAAAACTGTTGTTGAACTCTGCTTTGATAATGTACGGGTTTTCATCAATATCCGCCGAAAAAACGATTCCCCTTTTGGGAGTTGCAGATGTTACCGCATCAATCTGCAAATCCGAATCATTCCGGGTTCCCGTTGATTCTTTATTGCTGTCGAATTTTGCAGCGTGATACCAGACCGGCAATGATTCAGGGCGGCCTTCTTTCGGACTGAAGACCCAAGTTTTTTTACTTGCACGGTTTGTCACATACAATGTTTTTACATAATTGCCTTTTGCATCTTCCAGCCAAACTGCAACTTGCGGATCGCGTTTTTCTTTCCAGTTTTCACCGGCGTCTATAGAAATAGTAATCCCTTTTGCCGATAGCATCGAGCAAACAATTGTTGATAGAATCAATGCTGATATCTTTTTCATTTTTCTTCCTCCGTAAAAACGGTATCCAGCCAGATTTTTATGAATCTGTCCGTAAATAAATTTCCTTTTTCCCAATATTCCGTATCCGCTCTTTTCAAAAGCACAGACTCTATACAGCCCCAAAGTCCCGAAACAAGGATACCGACATCAAGTTTCGGATTCGCAGATTTCGCGATGCCTTGTTCTATGCAGCGTTCCAACAGCTCGGTTCCCGTTCTGTTGCACACATAATACTTTTCAATAGTCGATTCGTCCGCGTCATCTGCCGGTTTTATTCCCTGCATGACAATCAGCGCTTTTCTCGGATTGGAAAAACACCAGTCCCGGTACGAATTAATAGCACGGAGGATCTGTATTTTAGAAGTTTTGCCCTTTTTTGCATTTTCAGAAATGACCTGATTAAGCTCGTTCAAGCAGTCGAGACTGATTTCCTGAAAAAGCGTATCTTTATCTTTGTAATAATGATAGATGTTTGCAGCTGTTATCCCGCAGTTTGCAGCTATATCACGCATACCGATTTCATCAGGATTCTTCTTCATAAGAAGTGCAAGCGTTTTTGATTTTATTGCCGTTATAATTTCCGTATTCGCAGTCCGCATATTTTCCCGTTTTATTGAACATTGATAATTTAACAGTGTTTAACAATAAAGTCAAGAGGCTGAATCACCGATTGCAAAATCGGTACGGAGATTAAGCACACGTAACTGAACGTCGGGCAGCAGTTCAGGACGTCCGCCTGGCAGCGGCCGTCCTGAACTCGCGCTTTCTCAGCGCAACGTGCCCTTTACCGCTTGTTCTTCAGCAAAGCGGCGAACGGGTTGTAGCTCATGCCGTCGTCGTCGCGGGAAGAGCGGCCGTACGAATCTTGCCCGCCGCGGCGTTCGCGGCCGCCGGAACGCTCACCCGACGGCGAATTTACCGAACTTCCGACGCCCACCGCTCGGCGGTCGTCCGGACCTCGCCTTTTTCCTTCCGCAGAACCGGGAGCGCCCTTTTTGGCAACGACCACGCGGCGAACGCCGCCTTCGGTTTTACCCGAAGCGCTTGCTCCGCCCTGACCGACGCGCGAAGCTGCGTCGCTTTTGAGCGAAAGACTGATGCGGCGCCGGTCCGCGTCGAGTCCGATAATCGTGCATTCTTTGATGTCGCCCACTTTGAGCACTTCCATCGGATCGGTCACGAACGAATCGCTCAATTCCGAAATATGCAGCAGCGCCGTTTCCTTGATTCCCAAATCTACGAACGCGCCGAAGTCTACGACGTTTTTGATTTTGCCGGTAACTTTCATACCCTCTTTCAAATCTTCGAACGTTACGACGCCTTTCTGCATGATCGGTTTGGGATATCCGTCGCGCGGGTCACGGTTGGGTTTTTGCAATTCTTCTATTATATCGCTCACCGTCTGGTCGCCGAGCGAATATTTTTCTTTCAATTCCTTTTTGACTGCACCGGGAATATCCGACTTCTGCTGTACGAGCGGCAGCACTTCGCGCGCAGCCTGATAGTTTTCCGGATGCACCCAGGTGTTGTCCAGCGGATCGGCACTTTCGGGAATCTTCAAAAATCCCGCGCACTGCTCGAACGTTTTTGCGCCCATGCCGCCCACTTTCATCAACTCGTCGCGGCTGGTAATTTTACCGTGCTCGTCGCGATACGCGACTATTTTCTTTGCAAGCGAACCGTTGATGCCAGAAACGTATTTCAAAAGCGAATACGACGCCGTGTTCAAATTGACACCGACGTTGTTTACGACCGAACCGACCACTTCGTCGAGCATTTCCGAAAGCTTTTTCTGGTTTACGTCGTGCTGATACAGTCCGACGCCGATCGACTTGGGATCAATCTTAACCAATTCCGCAAGCGGGTCCTGCAATCTGCGCCCGATGGAAATCGCACCGCGGATAGTCAAGTCAAGATCGGGGAATTCTTCACGCGCCGTATCGCTCGCCGAATACACGGACGCACCGTCTTCATCCACTACCGTATACAACACTTCGGGAAAGTTTTCGTTTATCACGCGCGACACGATTTCCTGCACTTCGCGCGTTCCCGTACCGTTGCCTACGGCAACCAGCTGCACGTTATACTGCATGATCGCCTTGCGGATAGCGGCGGCCGCACCGTCGGGGTCGGCAACCTGCTTAACCACAAAATACCCCAAATATTTACCCGTTTCGTCCAGTGCGGCACACTTGGTTCCCGTGCGGATACCCGGGTCAACGCCCAGAACGCGCGTACCTTTAATCGGCTGCTGCATCAGCAGATTTTTCAGGTTTTCGCTGAAAATGCCGATACCGTGTTCGTCCGCCTCGTCGGCCTGATCGCCGCGGATTTCGCGCACGACGGCCGGCGACAACAGACGCACCAGTCCGTCTTCAATCGCTTCCGCGTGATATTTATTGTTGATCACGTACTTATGCTTTATCACGTCGATCGCGCCGTCCACGTCCACGTCGATGGTAACCTCAAGCTGACTTTCGCGCTCGCCGCGATTTATCGCCAAAATGCGGTGCGGCTTGATTTGATTCAGCGGCTCCTCGTAATCCCAGTACATCTGATACACGGACGTTTTTGCCGCCGATTCGTCGCCCACACCTTTGACGATAATTTTACCGGTTCGCAGATAGAAACCGCGCACGTCGGAACGGTTTTCACTGCCCTGCGCCGTACGCTCGGCAAGAATGTCCTTTGCCCCGGAAATCGCGTCTTCCGCCGACGCAACCGACAATTCCGGCGCCTCCGCGTTTTCGCACACGAATTCGGCCGCCTTCGCCAGTACCGCCGCATCGTCCAGTTCAAGCATCGCGTCGGCAAGCGGATCGAGTCCTTTTTCGATCGCCGCCATACCGCGCGTCTTCTTTTTCTTTTTGAACGGCGCCCACAAATCTTCAAGCTCGGTCAGCGTCTTCGCATTCATAGCCGCTTCGTACAGGGACTCGGTCAATTTATTCTGGCCGAAAATCCCTTTTACAATCTCAAGCCGCCGCGTTTCAAGATTTGAATAACTTTTAAATAAGTGATCCGTGTCGCGAACCTGCACTTCATCCAAAGACCCGTGCGCTTCCTTACGATAGCGCGAAATGAACGGGATGGTACACCCTTCGTTAATCAGCGAAATAACCGCGCTCACCTGCGCAACGCGGATCGAAAGCTCATCCGCAATCCGTTTCATGATGTCAACTTCATTCACCGCAAGCGCGTCAATGTTTTCCTGTGTCAATTCCATATAAATACATACTCCTGCGGGCCTGTGCCCCACCGCTTCCAAAATCAAAAAAAGCGGGTAATGCTTATTCTACTGAAAAACGGCACCGGAAGCAAGGCGCGCGGTTTCGGGAAACGCAAACCTGAGCGGATGCATTTTGCGGGGGAAAGCCTTCCCCCTGGCCCGCACGCTGTTGCGGGCACCCCCTTCTGCGGGGACGAGTGCGCAAACGCCCCGCAACGCCCCGAACGTCATCGTTCCGTACGCTGCCGTGCAGCAGTAGCCGGCGAACGGCGGATAAATTCTTCAAACTTATCGACGCGCTCGCTCAAATAGTCGCCGTTATGCACGGTAAAAAACCGGACGCGGCCGGCAAGTTTGAGTTTGCGCTGCAGCGTCTGAAAATCGATCGGAACGGAGCGGTCAATTTCGGCCGCCTTTTTACGCAGCACCGTACCTAAATGGAACGAAAACGCACCGTCAACGATGAACAGTCCGAAACCTATTCCCACGACGAACGAAAACCACGGGTGCGCCGTAAACCATATCACCAGCCGCTGAATCGGCGGAAACAGAAAAAAGTAATACACGGCGGAAAGTACGCCCCAAATAACCGTAAATTTGGGACAGATCACGCCCTGCACGTTTCCCCACTCGCCCGAATAATCCCACAGCTTGATGTGCATCCCCTTGACGAACAGGATACCCGCGATATATTCGATCAGCGTCATCGCGAGCGCCATAATCGCGAACATACACGCGTAATGCAGAACACCGCCGTTATCCACGCTCAGCAGCTGCGATTCAAACAGCGACAGCACGTACAGCACCGCCACGCCGAAGCCGTACAGCGGCAGACACGGTCCGGTCAGAAATCCGGGATTCAGCCATTTGCGCTCGGGGTTCGCTTTGGAAACGAACCGCCGGAACAGCAGTTCCAACACCCATCCCATCGTGCCGCCGAAAAAAAACAGAAACACGATAACGATAAAACGCTGATACAAACCGAACATTCATACCTCCAAAGTAATTCAAACGGACGCGCCGCGTCTGCAACACGTCAGCCCGCGGCGATTCGGCTCCGGCGGACTTGCCTTGCGTACATATCCAAAGGACGTCCCAAACAATATGCCCCGTGAAGCACACTTCGGGATGACACCCGTGAATACCTCATCGGGCAATTCACGGCAGGGCCGAAAAAAGTCAATACGGAATACACGCCGCAGGTATTTCAGGCAATCCGCCGGCTCCCCATGAAACCGTTTTTGAAAATTTCACGCAGACGGTAACCGTTTCACCGAAAAGGATATGTTTTAAACACAGTTTCGTTTGAGGTTCAATATACGACACGGAATACACGATATCGTCAATTCCGTATGACTTATATTCATCGCAAACGACGCCCGCTATTTTAAGCGTTTTTCCGGTTCTTTCCATTCGCTTAATGGAACCGTCGTCAAACTCTTTCCAAAGCTTGCGCAGCAGCATTTGATCCGCATATCTGTTATCGTACTCGTCGTTCATCAGCGTGTCTCGCGGATCCGCATCACCCGTTCCGTAATCGTAAAAACAGGCATCTTCAAACGAATAGGAAAGATCTCGCCATTGTCCGTTTTCAAAAATATAGAATTGTTCTTCAGGAAATTCTCCCGTCTGACTGAAATAGTAATCGTTTCCCTTCTTTGCAATAGTGAAAACTTCTTTCGCGTCTTCACTGTCAACGGCTTTTTCAACCGTTATATGATAAGTATCCGGAAAGGTGATTTTAAACGCATCCTTTTTCCCCGTTACATCTTCGGCAAAAACGGAAAGTGCCGGAAACGAAACCAGCACCCCCAAAAACACGCCCAGCGGTAATACGTTTCGAAAAATCTTTTTCATAAACCATTTCTCCTTTGCTGATATGTTTTATAATAACACGGCGAATGTCCCGTGTAAACCTGAGCGCTGCACTATAAAATCTGAACATATTCCGCCACGTCAGTACGACACGACACACTGGAACAGAGGCCGCGGATATGGTATCATGTCATGTATCAAAGGAATCGCCGTGAAAAGAGAATTGGGAATCGCAAGATGCGGCCTCGCCTGCTGCTTATGTACCGAAAACGACCGGTGCGCGGGCTGCAATTCGGGAGACTGTCCGGATAAAAACTGGTGCGAAAACCGGAACTGTTCGCTCGATAAAAATATCGGGCACTGCTTCAGCTGTACGGAAGAATGCAGGAAAGGATTGCTGAAAAAAATCAAACCGTATGCATTCACGTTGTTCGTAAAAAGATACGGAGAAAACGCGCTGCTGGATCGGCTGGCCGAAAATGAAAAAAACGGCGTCGTCTATCACCGCAAAGGGATAACCGGCGACTACGACGATTTTGACGACGCAGAAAAACTGATAGAATTCATAAAAACGGGCAAACGGTAGGTTTCAGGTTGCCGCACGGGCAAGCGGTTTAGCCCTTATCCGTTCCGCATACCACCGCATGTACGCGTCAACGCATTGTCTCCGAAAATACCGCAGAAATATCGGCGTATTTTATAGAAAAAAAAGCGTACGTCAGGTTATACTTCATGGTATGAACATACCTTTTTTTATCTGCATTATCGCCGCAATACTGTGTGTCGCAGTGGTATCAAAACGGCGCGGCGCGAACGGTTCCGCCCGAAACACCGAAGGGAACGGAAATGAAACCGCCGGCACCGCATATACAGAAGTCGGCGAACCTGCCGCAACCGACGAATCGGGCGATGCCGACAAAGAGCAATTCTCCGCGAAGTTCTTCGAGCGGATACGAAACGGTGAAGAATCCCAAACGTTTTTGACCCTTTCCTATCAGGGAGACTGTGCGGTAATTCAAAGCCTGCTGCAAAGTGCGGACATCCCGTCATTTACGGAATTTGAACACTTCAATCTGGTTAAAGGCGGCGGACTGTGGGGAGGCGGAGCGGGAACGGATATAAAACTTTCAATACTGAAAAACGACTACGACACGGCGTTTGAAATCGTCGATCAGTTTATCCGAAACAAAAGCGAAACGCTGCAGCACCGCGATTCCGCCGGAGCGGAAGCCGCCAAGACGACCGCCGCGCTGCTGGCAGGAAGCCCGGTAACTCCGACACAGCGTATTTTAGGTATTACCGTCTATCCCAAACACGACGAATAGCGTCCTCTGTGCAAGCAGCGTCCATTACGCGGGCGTGTCCTCTGCGCGGCGCGAAACGTGGAGCATACACGCAGCGCGCGGGCGTGTCCTCGGTTCACTGAACGGCGGTTACCGCAAGCGTTTTTGTCCAGACGGCGGAAGCCTCGGTAAGGATACCGGTAACGGTAACGCTCGCTTCATTTAATGTGCTGAAGAACCCTTCCAGTTCAGCGGGAACTATCAATATGAACGTTACGCGGCTTTTACTTTCCGGATTCTCAAGCAAAGTCCACTTGCCGTCGGAACCTCGCAAGAATCCCGTAACGGAGAGAACTTCACCTATATTGTTTTCATTCAAATACGAATGCGAAGCAGCCGGCACCAAAACGCTTCCTGACGCAGCCGTAACGGTCTGCACGGAGACAGCCGTTTCCGTTCCTTTGTTCCCGTTTTTATCGGATTGACATCCCGAAAAACATAAAAACGCGCATATCGCGCAGACACCCGGCACGGCTATATACGATGAATATTTCATGTGCAGTTTCCTTAAAACATACGGAATCGATTTAACGTAAAAAGTACAGGGCTGCCGGAAAAACGGTTAATTTTTCGGACAACCCCTACGATGTTCCGTATTATACTATAAACTACCGAACCATACCGCAAGTAAATCAGCCCAAGAAGACTCAGCTCCGAAGGCAAGATCCTCTTTATAGAAGGACGGAATAACGCCCGGCTGTATAGAGCTGCCGTTTATATTCACCGTCTCACCGCTGATTGTCAAACCGAACGGATTCGCCGTCCTGTTCAGGACGGGATACAATCCCGTTTCCGCCGCAGGAGGCGCGGGCGCGTCGCGCCAAGATGAAACGACGGCAGCGTCCAGCGCGGTAATCACCGCGGCACTCGCCGTATTCAGTTCCGGCCAGGCGTTTACATTATTGGAACCCTGTGTTGCGGCGGAAACGTATTCCATATTGCTTGCCATGTAGCCGATATCGAACAGCCAGGAAAACGATCCCAGATAATACAGGCTGTTCCCCGAAAATCCGCTGAATCGAACGTAATCTTTCAATACCTCCAAATACGTTACCGGTTCGGTATTTTCATTTGCGGTCGATACGTACGTATTTTCTACCTTATCGAAATACACTCCGTCAAAAACTTTCGTCATATTGCTCAGCAGCAACGTTGCAAGCGAATCAACGGACGTTTTTACCGCGTCGATTTTCGTCAAATCGATAAACGAAAAAGTCGGGATACCGAGATGGGAAAGCCACATGACTTTTTCTAAGTTTTCATTCATTGCACCGCTGGTCAGACCTGCAGTTGAAATCATTGTACCCCATTCGGAACCGCTCAGTTTATAAGAAGTCTTATAATCGGCTACCATTTGGGTCCCCATGCTTTCAAGCGTTGCCGAAGCGGTGCAGGATTTCATCATGGCAACGTAATCCATTCCCATACCGGGAATATTGTTCGGCGAAGCTGCAAAATACTCCGCGTAATCCTTAAACTGATACGAATCTTCAATGGAAGCGCCCAAACAAACGTCCATCAGGATCATACCGAGTTTATTCGTCGTACCGTAACCGGCGGCGGCAAGCGCCTCGGAAACGTCTTTCGTTTTAAGGAACGCGCTCGCACTGCCTTCGTCCCAGCACAACGCTTTCCGACCGAAATCTCTGTTCAGTACAATCGTGCTGCCGTCTTCAAGCGTCGCGGTTACCGGTGCGCTGCGCGGACCGCCGCCGTGATTCGAAAATTGCAGCACGACGTTCTTTGCGTCGTATCGCTCTTGTGCCCACTGAAGAAAGTTTATGAGCGTTTGCTTATCGCCCATATTGACTTCACCGCAAGAAAGAGCCGTTACGTCCGCAATATTGCTGCCTCGCGGAACTACCCAATCTGCCGTATAGGAAAGATTTTTTGTATCGGAAGAAAGTACGCATCCGCGGGAATCGATATATGTGTTTTCATTGGAATCATCGGTTCCCAATTCATACAGATAGCTGCCGGACTTTCCGATTTGCGGCGTCGTCTGAGCGTCGCCGGCAAAACCGTCCCATAAACTGACAACGTTTACGGAACCGTATCCCGTTTCTGCAGAGCCGTCCGCCTTCCGTATATTATACAAACCGTATTCTACTTCATTTAAATCGAGAAAAATCGGATCGTTCAGGTTGTTGTCTCCGTCCATATAAAGCAGGAAAAGCCAGTCCGACGTTTTTCTTGTTATTTTAGGAGTCGCGGAAACGGAAACCGATTTATCCGTTCCGGTCGTCGTTACTTTGAACGTATACTCGGTATTATTGGTGAGTCCGTATATCGAAGCCGATGCTCCTGATACGGTAGCCGTATACACGACGGAATCACCGGCTTTACATTCAACATCAAAGGAAGAAAACCCATCAGGTTTCACCCATGACAATACGATCTTTGAATCCTCCGCAGAAGCGCTCAAGCCGGAAACCGGAGCCGGCAGTACGACTTTCAAAGTATTTGTTTTAGTTTCATATCCGTTTGTTACTGAAATTGTATAGGTTTCCAACGCTGCGGAGTCAAATGCCGGAAACGTATACGTAACAAATGAACCACTTTGACTTTTATACGTAAGAGCCAGCGGCTGCGAATCAGCAGGATTTGTCGCCGTCGTGTACGTCGCGGTAATGCATCCGTCGGACACGTTCGGAGACGACGACAAATACTCGACGGTAAGAGAATCGTTTGAAACGTTTTTGAGGCTATACAGTTTCGGACTCCACAACGCATACAACGTAAGAGATTTTGTTACCGAAGATGAAAAATCGTATTCCGTTTTTTTATCTTCAGACCAAAATCTGAAATAATGAAAGAGTAATGAAGGTGTTCCGGACGGTTTGTCAATCGTTTTACCGCTTATCGCAGAGACAGACGAAAACTTTTCCTTTCCGCCGTTAACATCGAAAGAAACGGTAAACACATCTTTTTCAGTCCATACCGCGTACAGAGTTACCGGTGAAGTGGCGGAACCACTTGTAAGATCGAATCTATCATCCGAAAAACTGGCTTCCGTTGCGGTTTGTTTTTCCGACCATCCCAAAATGTGGTACGTTTTTCCGGCAGCAGTCTGTTCCACTTCAGGAGCGGAAAAAGGGGCGCCTTTATCAAAGTAAGATTCTTTTGTAACATCCGCAGAACTTTTCAGCGTTCCGCCGTTTGCATCGAACGTTACGACAACTTGCCAATTCGCTTTTAATGTTATATTACCGGAAACCGGCAGGGAAAAATCATAGGCCTGCCCGTCATCGGTCAGCCATCCGCCGAAATGCCAACCGTCTTTTCGGGGAGAGGCAGGTTTCTCGGCCCGAGCCCCCGATTCAACCGTTTGTGCCGAAACCGAACTGCCGTCGTCACTATTAAACGTCAGGGTATACGTTACCACCGGCTTGGGATCCGCCGGAGACGGACATCCCGTCAGGATAACGCCGGCTAGCGCGGCAAAAAACAGAAAGGGCAGCATAGTGCACACATTTTTCTTCATAAAACAACCTCCGATGATGAGCAACGTTTTTTCGCAGTTCATGCCATTTACGCTAAATATGCATAAAATACGTATTTGCTAAGTGTATAATACAAATGCCACGAATTCAACTTAAAAATTATTTTATTTTGAATAATATCAGCTTTTTTATTTAAGCCTGATTTTTTTAATGAAAATGGAGAATTTTAAGTTTTGTCCGAACGGTGCCGTACCGTCTATCCCAAACACGCCGAATAGCGTCCATTGCGCGGGCGTGTCCTCTGCGCGGCGCGAAACGTGGAGCCGCGGAACATATACGCAGCACGCGGCTGGTCGGGAAAAGCGCCTTGCAGAACGGCGGCGACTGTGTTACAGTACCGGTAGTACGGCAACGATATACAGGAGTTTTCCCTATGTTGAAAAGAAATACGCTACCTATTTGCATTCTTGCGGCGGGCCTGCTGTCGCTTTATTCCTGCAAAAGTACCGAAGTTCCCGTCGGCGGCGAACAGGTTCTGCTTTCCACCTTTACGACCGACTGGGCCGAAAATTCGTTTTCTGACGAGTCGCAGCTCGGCTACTTTTTTACCACGCCGGAACTGGGCTCTTTTTCCATGATCCAAGGCGAATTCAATAAAACCGGCGGATACGAAAAAAGCGCCTTCGGCTTCGTATTCTCCTATACGGCGGATGAGAAAGGGCGATTGTCAAATTATATCCGCTTTGAAATCAACACTGCGGGTGAATACGCCGCATACGCGTACGACGGCCGCACGTATACCGATCTGATCGAAGCACAACCTGAAAACACCGCGTACCTGTACCCGTCCGCCGCAATCAAAAGCGGCTACGACAGCATCAACACGCTGAAAATCGCCGAAACGTCTGCCGGGTACGATTTGTTCATCAACGGAACGAAAACCGCATCGATAACCGTTCCTTCCGGATTTGACGGCGGAACCGGCGTCATGGCGTTTTTTTCCGTCGGAAAGAAAGACCAGGAACAATTTCCCGGTGCTCCGGTTCGCGTAACGTACCGAATCACGGATTCAAAAGCGGCGATGCAAAAATGAAACTACGGAAGGCGAAACCGACCGACATCGGCGTTATCATGAAAATAGAACGAAGCGCGTTTATTCCCGCCGTCTGCGAAACGGAAACGACGTTCGCCGAACGCATCGCCGTATTTCCCGACGGCTTTTTGCTGCTGGAAGACGACGGCGGAACAGTCTGCGGCTATTTCGCGTCGGAACGATGGCGGAACGTCCGTATGGAACGCGCGTTTTTCGAGCTGGGACATTCCGCCGCCGCCAGCCACGAACCGGACGGCAGCGTGCTGTACGTTTCATCCATGGGGATACTCCCGTCGCACCGCGGTACCGGGTTGGGAACGTATCTGTTCAACACTGCCTGCCGAACGATATGCGATTTCTGCAGCCGCGGCGATCCCGAAAAGGCTGCCGTTTCCGCGATCGCACTGCTGGTCAATGAAGCGTGGAAAAGCGCGCGCCGTATCTACACGCAGGCGGGCTTTACCGAAACGGCGCGGTTTGCGGGCTTTTTCCCCGCACCGGACGGCGGCAGCCCTTCCGACGGAATCGTCATGGAGCGCGCCGTATGACCGAAACACAATGGAACAGTTTTGCCTGCTTCCGCAGCGAGTTCAAAACGCAGTGCGCCGTCTGGAACGAACGATTTCAAACGGCACTGCAGCCGCTGCAAGCCGCGGCCGCGGCAGCGGACACGCCGTCGTATCCGCTTGAAACGGCCGTCGTATACAACACGGCGCTCGATGAAGTTACCGCGCAGGACGACATTCGCCTCATCGTCATCGGCGACAATCCGGGAAAAGACGAGCAGCGCGCCCAAAACAGACGCTACCTGGTGGGGCAATCGGGCAAAATTGCCGACGGTTTTTTCCGCCGGGAACCGGAGCTGCGCATCGACTTCCGCAAAAACGTCGTCATATTAAATAAAACGCCGGTTCACACCGCAAAAACGGCGCATCTGAAATACGTGCGCAAACACGGTTCGCCGGAAATAACGCAGCTGCTGCTCGAAAGCCAGTTGTGGATGGCGCGCAGCACCGCCCGGCTGCATCAAACCCTGTGCTCCGCGGCCGCACCGGGTGAAACGTGCGCACTGTGGCTCGTCGGATACGCGGAACTCAAAGGCAACGGCATCTTTTTGCCGTACCGAGACGAACTGCACGGCGCGTACCGTACCGATACGGAGACGAGCGACGCGTGGCGGCACGTGTTCGTGTTTCAGCATTTTTCGATGAACCGATTTTTGATCGATCTGAAAGACTACCGCAGCCGCACGGCCGCGGCTTTTCCCTGCGAAGCGACTGCTGAAAACGGACACACACTGGCGCACGACCTCGCCGCGCTGGGAACGCTGCACCGGACCGAAATCTTCGGCGCGTAACGCCGCAACTCCATACACGGCGCAACTCCATACACGGCGCGCGCTGTGCGAACCGATTGTCTTATCCCGGATCTTGAAGTATACTGTACGCATGGACAGTCAAACCGTTTCAGCCGTA
Source organism: Treponema brennaborense DSM 12168 (assembly GCF_000212415.1). Taxonomy (NCBI): domain Bacteria; kingdom Pseudomonadati; phylum Spirochaetota; class Spirochaetia; order Treponematales; family Treponemataceae; genus Treponema; species Treponema brennaborense. The sequence continues at coordinate 2,839,510 of NC_015500.1, forward strand.
CTGGAAAGCCAGCGCGCGTTTTTCGCCTCGAACATCACGAAAGATATCGTTTTCCGCCGCAAGCAATTACTGGCGTTAAAAAACGGCATCACCGAGCGCGAACAGGATATCCTCGACGCATTGCGCCGGGATTTGGGCAAATCATCGTTTGAAGCCTATTCGACCGAAATCGCGATGGTGCAGGAAGAGCTTTCCTTTATGCTCAAACATCTGCGCTCCTGGGCAAAACCGCGGAAAGTCAAAACACCGCTTATCAATTTTCCGTCCGAAAGCGTCGTCTACCCCGAACCGTTCGGCTGCGTCCTCGTCATGGCGCCCTGGAACTATCCGTTTCAGCTCGCACTGGCACCGCTTGCGGCGGCGCTGTGCGCCGGAAACTGCGCGATCGTAAAACCGTCGAATTATTCCCCGTCCGTGTCCGCCGTCGTCGAATCCCTGCTGAACGACGTGTTTCCGCCCGAATACGTCGCCGTCGTTACCGGCGGGCGGGAGGCGAACGCGTCGCTGCTCGAGCTGAAATTCGACTATATTTTCTTTACCGGCAGCCCTTCCGTGGGTAAAATCGTCATGCAAGCCGCCGCCGCGCATTTAACGCCGGTCAGCTTGGAACTCGGCGGCAAAAGCCCGTGCATCGTGGACGCGTCCGCCTCCGTCGAACTCGCCGCAAAACGTATCGTCTGGGGCAAATTGCTCAACGCCGGGCAGACGTGCGTCGCCCCCGACTACGTCCTTGCCCACGAATCGGTTAAAGACGCACTCATCGCCGCGCTGCGCCGCCAAATCACCGCGTTTTACGGTTCCGATCCGGCGCACTGCGACTATTATCCGAACATCATAAACGAAAAACATTACCGGCGGCTCGCCGCGTTCTGCGACGGCTCCGATCCGGCAAACGGCACGGTACTGCGCGCAGACGGTGCGGACGATTCTGCGGAAACGGCGTTCAACGATGCCGAACGGAAAATAGCGCCGGTCGTACTCGACGGCCCGGCACCCGATTCGCCGGTCATGAGTGAAGAAATATTCGGGCCGGTGCTGCCCGTCTTGAGCGTCGCCTCCATTGAAGAAGCGGTTTCGTTCATCAGGGAACGGCCGGAACCGCTGGCGCTCTACCTGTTTACCGGCGACGTAAAAGCCGAAAAATACGTACTGCGCAGCGTCAGGTTCGGCGGCGGCTGCGTGAACGACACGATCATGCATTTGACGTCTTCGTATCTGCCGTTCGGCGGCACCGGCAACAGCGGCATCGGCAGTTATCACGGCAAAGCCGGATTCGACACGTTCACGCATTACAAAAGCGTGTTGTCAAAATCCGTACGCATCGACGTTCCGTTCCGGTATCCGCCCTACACCGGAAACCTGAATCTGATAAAACGCTTCATGAAATAAGCGCCGCGCTTGCCCGTCATGCAGGATTTGTTAACCGTCATCGGAATCGCCGCGGCAGTCGTGCTGTTCGCGGCGGCGTACCGTTTGTATATCCGCTGGAAAAAACCCGTTCCGCACGATTACGAAGCGGCGGCACCGCGATCCGCTTCCCGGCGGAGCGATGCGGCAAGCAGCCCTCAAGAATCCGGTTCCGCTACGTGTCCGCTCTGCGGAACGCGCCTCGCGCGCGGAGAAAATCTCGTTTCAAGAGTATTCCGCGAAATTGAAAAAGCCGGCGACGGCGAACAGCGCTGCACCGTCCTCGGCTGCCCGCACTGCTACCCGGCGTGCGAACCGGACGTGCGCCGGACGTGTCCCGTGTGCGGAAAACGGGTACCGCCGGACGGCTGGCTTATTGCCAAACTGTATTCGCGCACCGGCGGAAAGCATCACGTCCGCATCACCGGATGCACCGAATGTCATAAAAAACCGTAAAGTCTTGCCACGGATCTCCGATAGTTAAATATCAGGCAAATACCTGAAGCGAATAACGCAGACAGTTCCGACTGACTGGATAAATGGGAGAATACGATGGTCATAAATCACAACATGAGCGCTATGTTTTCACAGCGCACGACGAACGCAACGAACGGCGCAACGCAGAAAAACATGGAAAAACTTTCTTCAGGCATGAAGATCAACCGCGCCGGTGACGACGCGTCGGGACTTGCCGTATCTGAAAAAATGCGCAGTCAGGTTCGCGGTTTGAATCAAGCCGCGACCAACGCACAGAACGGTATTTCTTTTATTCAGACGACCGAAGGATACCTGCAGGAAACAACTGACATCGTACAGCGTATTCGCGAACTTGCCGTCCAGTCGTCGAACGGTATTTATACGGACGAAGACCGTATGCAGATCCAAGTTGAAGTTTCCTCGCTCGTTGCGGAAGTCGACCGCATCGCGAGCACCGCGCAGTTCAACGGTATGAACATGCTCACCGGACGGTTCGCCCGGCAGGCGGGAGACAACACGGTTACCGCTTCAATGTGGCTGCACATCGGCGCGAATATGGATCAGCGTTCGCAGGTGTTCATCGGCACCATGACGGCGACCGCGCTGAACCTGCGCAATTTCGGCGACGAATCCATCATTTCCCTGGAATCACCCGACAGCGCAAACCGCGCGATCGGTACGCTCGACGAAGCGCTTAAAACGATCAACAAACAGCGAGCGGATCTGGGTGCGTATCAGAATCGCCTCGAATATACGGTTACCGGCTTGAGCATCGGCTCCGAAAACCTTCAGGCCGCCGAATCGCGCATTCGCGACACGGACATGGCCAAGGAAATGGTCGATTTTACCAAAAATCAGGTGCTGCAGCAGGCCGGTACGGCGATGCTCGCGCAGGCGAATCAGTCCACGCAGAGCGTCCTGAGTCTGCTCAAATAAAACGGGAATTTAAAACGCCGCCCGTCCGCGAAAGCTGCGGGCGAGCGTCAATCGGTCGGCGTATTCAAGATCACCGCCGACCGGCAATCCCGACGCAAGGCGCGTTACGGTTACGCCGGTTTTGGCCAGCAGTTTCTGTAAATACAGCGCCGTCGTGTCGCCTTCAACCGTCGGGTTCGTTGCGATGATAACTTCGGTAACGGAACCGTCGCCGAGGCGTTCCATCAGCTTTCCGATCGAAAGCTGTTCCGGCCCCACGCCGTCGAGCGGCGCGATCACACCGCCGAGTACGTGAAACAAGCCGCGGAACTCGCGCGACGCTTCTATGGTCTGCACGTCCTGCGGCTGTTCAACCACACACAGCAAATTTCGCTCCCGCAGCGGATCCGAACAAATCGCACACGGATCTTCTTCCGTATACGAGCCGCACACGGAACACGGTTTTATTTTATCCTGAAGCACCGCTATCTGCTGGGCAAAACGCAGCATGAATCCGCGGTCCGCTTTGAGCAGATAATTGGATATCCGGGACGCACTTTTTTTTCCGATCCCCGGAAGCCGGGAAAAGGATTCCGTCAACTCTTCAAGCGCATTCATAAAAGCCTCTACAGATTCAAGCCGGGAATATTCAATCCGTTCGCCAGAGGGCCGAGTTTGTCTTTGACTGCATCCTGAACGCGGCTCACCGCGTCCCGGCTCGCCGCCGTAATCAAATCTTGCAGCATCGGAATATCGCGCGGATCGACGGCAATAGGATCAAGTTCCACCCGCTGCGTCTCGAATTGACCGTTCACCGTTACTTTTACGATTCCGCCGCCCGCCGAGCCGGTTACTTCTATCAGCTTCAATTCTTCCTGAATTTTTGCAAATTGTTCTTTCATGCTCTGCGCGTTTTTCAGCAGTTCGAACGGATTCATATTCATTTTTTTACTCCTACGATAGATCCTTTAAACATTCTGCACACGGCTTCAACCTGTTCGGGAATAACGTTTTCTTCTTCTTTTACTTCAGGTACGTACGCTTCAGGCTCAAACAGAACGGTTCTCTTATAGAAGGCGGAAATGAGTTCGGCAATCAGCGCCGCGTCTTTGCGCAACTGATTGAACATAAAAGAACCGGCGACGCCCGCGCGTATGACCGATCCGTCCAAAACCCACGGCTGCGTATCCATAAGGGCCGAAGCGGTCAGCGCGTTTGAAACGGACAGCTCCCGGATCACCAGTTCCCGCAGTTCACCGAGCGGAATTGCCGGTTCAGCAGGTTCAGCCGCTTCAGCAGGCACGTTGCCCGGCAGCGGTGAGTTTCCCGGCACGGTTTGCCCGGCTGACGGCGAACCCACCTGCGTCTGATTCTGCATCTGCGCCGGAAATTCGGGTTCAGGCTGCTGCAAGGCAGCGTCATGCCGATCCTTCATCGATTCCGCCACGTCGGAACGCAGCGGCTGAGTTTCGCGCCGGGGTTCAGGCGGCACGGCTCCGCCATCAGCTAAAGGGCGCTGTTCACCTCCGCCCTGTCCGAATACCGAAAAACGCGGAACGTTCGGATTAGGCGCCGCAGCCGCAGCCGTATTCGGTATGGGCGCGTTCAGCGCGGATACGTTCGGAGCTGCCGAACTTGCCGGCAGACCGCCGAAGTTTGCCGGCTGACCGCCGAAGTTTGCCGAACCGGCCGCCGAACTTGCCGGCAGACCGCCGAAGTTTGCCGAACCGGCTGCCGCGTTTGCCGGCTGTCCGCCGAAGTTTGCCGAACCAGCCGCCGTGTTTGCCGGCTGAGTGCCGGCACTTCCCCCGGACGATCCGGTCAGCGCGATGCGCGCCGTCTCGATCGCAGCTTTCACCTCCGCCGAGGAAACGAACGAGGTCAAACCGCACAAACGCGTAACGGCGAGTTCCGTCTCGTAACGCGGATTCAGGGAATAACGTATGTCCCGGTATAAATTCAAAAACAGCGAAAGCGCGCGTTCAAGCTGCACCTGATTCCACGCCGCCAGCACCGCCTGCGAATAACGTTCCGCAGACTGCCCGAGCAGCGCTTCTTTGGTAATGCCCGTTTTTATGAGCAGCAGACTCCGCACGTAATCGGCAACGTTTGAAATGAATTGTTCTATTGAAACGCCGCTTTGCAGTATTTCGTCAAGCCGTTCTATCGCCGCCGATGCATCCGCGGCAACGCAGATTTCACATAATCCGTTGAGCCGGTCGACACCCACCAAGCCGAGCTTTTCCCTGATTTTGTCAAACGTAATATGCCCGTCGGAAAAGGACGACACCTGATCGAACAGCGTGTACGCGTCGCGGATACTGCCGGTCGACTCGCGTGCAATCCAATACAGCGCCTCGTCGTCCGCCTGCACCTGTATCTCCGCCGCCGCCTGCGCCAGCAGTTCTTTTATCTGCTCCACGGCCACCAATCGGAAATGAAACTGTTGGCACCGGCTTTTAATCGTCGCGGGCACCTTATGCAATTCCGTCGTCGCAAAAATGAAAATGACGTACGGCGGCGGCTCTTCTATCGTTTTCAGCAGCGCGTTGAACGCGCTCGTAGAAAGCATATGCACTTCGTCTATGATGTAAATCTTATACCGGCACGAATTCGGCGGGAACAGCACTTCGTCCTTGATCTGGCGCACGTCGTTTACACTGGTGTTCGACGCACCGTCTATTTCGATAACGTCCAGACTCGAACCGCGCGTAATTTCACGGCACGCCGCGCACTCTCCGCACGGAACGGCGGCGGGTCCTTTCTCGCAGTTCAGAGCTTTCGCAAGGATGCGGGCCGACGATGTTTTTCCGCAGCCGCGCGGACCCGCGAACAGATACGCGTGAGCTATTTTACCCGATTGTATTGCGTTTTTGAGCGTTGCCGCAACGAATTCCTGTCCGACCAAATCGTCGAACCGCTGCGGACGGCGCCGGGTTGCAGTTACTTCATATGCCATACGTTATAGAATATCCGAAAAGACGCCTTTCCGCAAGCATACCGAACGGAACGTTCCGAACGAAAAAATATCCTGAAAATCGTTTTTTCTGCCGAAAATCGTGCTATAATGGCAATACGAACGGGCTTTTTCAATAGGAGAATACATGCGTACATTGTTTTTAGCGGGAATGACTTTCTGTATACTGTCCGCCGCAGCCTTTGCGTCCGGCAGAATCGAAGCGACCGGCGGCTATCCGGTGCAGTCTTCGTTCGGAGAAGAAAAAGTTACCACCGGCGGATACAACGTTACCGCCAACACCGAACGCTTTTTGGCAGGTCCGTCGGCGGGAATCAATTACATCAATATGAACGAAGCCACGGCCGTCGGCTTCGGCTTGTTCCTGAACATGCAGTTTCCGCTCAACGCGGAATCGGAAATAAAATCGAACCGCGGAAACGTTTCCGAACGGATATCCGCCAAAGACGCGTACGATTCCTATCATTCGTTCGACGCGCTGCTCGGCGCCGTGTTCAACGTCGTATCCGGTTCGGTAATCGAGATTCCGGTAACGTTCGGCGGACACCTCAGATTCGACCGCTATCAGACGAAAGGTGCCTCATCCTCCCGCTCGGACGTATATCTGGGTTTGGGCGGCAGCGCCGCGGTAAACCTGTTCTTTGCCCGCCCCGTATATCTTACGGTAAAATGCCAAATCGCCTACGATTTTCTGGTACTTTCCAAAAATGAAACGGTAAAATCGGCCGTATCCGTCGTTCCGGCAATCGGTCTCGGCTTTAAATTGTAATCCGCAGCGTAAACGCCCGCCGGAACGAAAATACCGTTATTCAAAGCGGCGGTAATCCCAGTTATGTTTGGGATACCGCCCTTTCATCTCCTTGCAGACGTCGGGCCAGGTGTTTTCCCAAAACCCGGCAAGATCACGCGTAACCTGCAGCGGGCGGCGCGCCGGAGAAAGCAGCCTGAGCAGCACCGGTTCGCCCGAAACGAGCGGCGTTTCAAAACAGCCGAACAATTCCTGCACGACCGCTTCAAGCACCGGCGTAACGGTTCCCGCGATGCGTTCGTACCGCAGCTTCCGTTTTTTCCCGTTCGCGAGCGTCAGCAGAACCGGCACCGCTTTGTCCACCGCCGCGCCGCCGCAATACCAATACAGTGCGTCGTACAGCAGTTCCGCCGTTACCGTTCCGTCGGGCGGCAGGAACGGAACGAGCCACCGCTCCAAAGAAGCAAGCAGCGCTTCGTCGGAAAACGCCCCTCGTTCTCCGTCCGCGGCGGGACGATCCGGCGCGCGGGCTTCAAGAAACCGAACGCGCAGCAGAAACGAACGAGCCGCGTCGTTCCACGGCAGCGTTTCCAATCCGTTTTTGCGCACGGCGCCGCACACGGCGGCAGCGGCGTCCGCAGGTTCGGTTTCGACGCGGCGGCTTGAAAGTTCCAGTTTGCCGTAGCGGACGTATTCGGTTTTTCTGACTTTGCGGACGGAACCTTTTCCGCGCTCTTCAAATTCGACTTCATACTCGACGCGCGCGCGGTTCGCGAGCCACGCTTCGGCAAAATCGGCCGGAAGCGGATGCCACGCGTAAATGCGGCCGGTGCGTTCACCCGCGTCGGCGTCGGGCGCTACGATCCAGGCGGGAAAAACGGCGTGCTGTCTGCATTCGTCGTCGGAAAGCGACGCGACGCGGCCCGACGGAAACCGATACGTTCCGCCGCCGAGTGAAGCGCATAATCTGTCGGGAAACCCTGCAAGCAGCGCCGCCTCGATTCCGTAAGCGGGCGCGGCGGGAACCGGATATCCGCACGTTTTGAGCCGCCGTTCCAAATCGAGCGCAAGCCGTCTTTTTTCGGCAACGGCGCGTTCGTCCAGTCCGGCATACGAAACGGCGGCAGCGATTGCTTCACGGCCTCCGCTCAGCGCCGTGCACGCAATCCGCGGATGTACGCCCAATTTTAAAGCCGCCCGCCCTTTAGACGTAATACGGAACGATTCGTCAAGACATTCCATCGTTTGGAGCAGATCGCGGGCGGCGTTCCAGGCACCGGACGGCGGCGTGTCGAGCCAGGAAAGGGACGCTGCGTCCGTTACGCCCCACTGCGCGCATTCGAGCACGACCGGCATCAAGTCGGTCCGCAGTATTTCGGGCGGCGTTTCAGTCACGCGCACTTCATGTTCGTTCCATAAACGCACGCACCGTCCCGCGCGAAGCCTTCCGGCGCGTCCGGCGCGCTGCTCCGCAGAAAACGCGCTTTCGGGTTCGGTCGAAAGCCGTCCCATGCCGGAACGCGGATCGAACCGGCTGATTCTTGACAAACCGCTGTCTACGACGACGGTAACGTCGGGAACGGTAAGAGAAGTTTCGGCTATTGCAGAAGAAAGAATGACCCGGCGCTTTTCAGGTACCCCCGTACCGGGATCGAGTACCGCCCGCTGTTCGTCGAACGGAACTGAACTGTGCAGTATGAGAATTTCGGCAAAACGCTCCGCACCGGCGGCGGCAAGTTCCCGCGCACAGCGCCGGATGTCGGCTATTCCCGGCAGGAACACCAGCACGGCGCCGTCCGACGGCGTGCCCGCTCCGGATTTCGTATTTTCCGCAGTTCCGCTCAGTTCGTCCATAACGGCTGCGGCGGCGCTTCGCGCTCCTGCATATTCAATTTTCACCGGAAATCGCCGGCCGGGAACGGACAGAACGGGCGCGGGAAGCGTGGGTTCCAGAAAAAGGGACAGCTTTTCAACGTTAATCGTCGCCGACATTACCAGCACGAACAAATCGTCGCGCAGCAGCATCGCTTCCTTCAGAAAAGTCAGCGCAAGATCGGCGTGCACACTCCGTTCGTGGAATTCGTCTATCACGACCACGGAAACACCTTCGAGCGACGGATCGGCTTGCAGCATATTGATCAGGATCGCCTCGGTCAAAACCTCAAAACGGGTACGCCCGGAAATTTTGGTTTCAAAACGGAGCCGGTAGCCGGCAGTTTCTCCAGGCTGTTCCCCCAGCAGCGGGGCGACGCGCGACGCGACCGCGCTGACTGCAAGCCGTCGCGGTTCAAGCAGCACGATTTTTCCCGGAAAATGATCGAGCAGCGCGAACGGCACCGCCGTCGACTTTCCGGCAGCCGTTTCCGCCGTCAGTATCAGAAAACGGGAAGCGGACGACTCGAGCCGAGCGGCGATGTCGTCCAAAAACGGAAAAATCGGTAAACCGGAAATTTCAGGCGGATACACGGAGCGGCCCGCCGTTACAGTTTAAATTTATCGACTTTCTCATTCAGATTATTCACGACACCGGAATTCTGCGCGGCCGAGTCGGTAACGAGACCAAGCGCCTGCGTAATAAAACCGGTGTCGCTCGCCATCGTTCCCATGGACGTATTGATGATTTCGGTCACTTCGGCAAGTTTTTTCATTTCCACGGACACTTCCCGGCTGCCCTGCAGCATCAGCGAAGCGCCGTCTTTTACCGACTGCGTAATTTCCTTGATAGTTTTCATCGCGCCGAGTACTTGAGAACTGCCGGTATTCTGTTCTTTCATCGCACTCATGATGACTTCTTCCTGATTTTTGACCGACTGAGCCAACTCGAAAATCATCAGGAATTGTTTTTGCACGTCCTGTGTATTGGCGGATACCGCACCGATCGACGCTCCCAAATCTTTCAGGCGGGAGGTTATCATCAAACTCTGCGCGCTCGAATCTTCGGCCAATTTTCTGATTTCGTCGGCAACGACGGCGAATCCCTTTCCGGCTTCCCCCGCGTGCGCCGCTTCGATTGCTGCGTTCATCGCGAGCATATTCGTCTGCTCCGCGATATGCTTGATAATCGAACTCGCCTCGATCAGCCCTTCCGATTCTTCGTAAATGCGGCGGGACACGTTTACCGCACCCTCGACCGTTTTCTGGCCCTCAAGAGCCGCCGTATCCAAATCGTCAACCGACTTCGTATTTTTTGCAAGAATGTCCGTTACGGACCGGATGTTTGCGACCATCTGTTCGATCGCGGCTGAAGCCTGGGCAACGCTCGCAACTTGCGACTCGATGCTCGTATTCAGCGATTCTATCGTTCCCGAAATCTGATTGATCGTCGCCTGCGTCTGCTCAACGCCCGCGGCCTGATTGATCATCTCGACTTTTACCGTCGACACCGAATTCACCACCTGCTGCACCCGACTGTCCGATTCCTTGATATTATCGGAAAGGGTTTCCGCCGCACGCTGCGAAATGTCCACGCCCGTTTTGATATCGCGAATCAGTGACTGCGTATTCCGCAGAAAATAATTCAGATTCGTTACCAGAAGACCGAACTCGTCGCGACTGCGGACTTTCATCATTTCCATGGAATAATCACCCACGGCAACCCGTTCGGCAATCACGGTGATTTCCTTGAGCCGCCGCGACGTTCCCTGCATTTGCGTGAAAAAATCGAGAATCGCCACTACGACTCCGATAAAGCCCAGCGGCAAAGACATCCGAACGGCAAGATACAAAGTAGAAACCGATTCGGCGCGGGGAACGAATAACGGCGCGATCGCCACGGAAAGCACGCTGACCGAACTGAAAAACGCCACCAACGACGATCTGATGATCAGCGGCATTGAACAATATTGCTTTTCAAGCGGTAAAAATTGCAGATAATCTTCAAACAACTGCAAAAACTTGATGTAACAAAAGAGGCTGAACAGGCAAACGCTGCCGAACGACTGCAGAATGATTGCAGTGAACACGGGAACCGACACGCCCATAAACAAAAGGCCGGCAGCGGAAAACAGCAAATTGAGCAGAATGGGCAAATACATTGAAAGCTTCGGATACAACTGCGCCGTTTCATTCGCCTTCTTCAGGGAAGCCGACGAACCGTCGTACTGCCGGATACGCCGAATGCACACACAATACAACACGAGCGGAACGGCAATCGACGTCAGCAGAAACGTGATAAAAATCGGAGAGCCGAAAAACTGCCGAACGGCGGCTCCGCTGAGGCTTTTCGTATATAAAATCTGAAAAACGAAAGCTACCAGCGGGGCATAATAAATGAACAAATTAAGAACGAATACGCTTCGGGACAACCGGGGCACCGATACTTGTACAGACATGATATTCCTCTACACAAAACTTTATGCTATTAGTATAGCAGTTTATCGGGAAAATTCAATGCTGCCGCTAAAAAAAAATGCGACTAAACCGATAATTTTATACCGGAATGGAATAATAGACTGAGAAAAAATGAAACGCGCTGCCGGCAATCACGAACAGATGCCACACGGAATGCATCCATTTAATTTTTTTCAGCGCGTAAAAAATGCAGCCGACCGTATACGCAACGCCGCCGGTAATAAGCAGCACGAGGCTCAGCCACGGCAGAGTTTCGGACATAGGTTTGAACGCGACCACAACCAGCCAGCCCATCAGCACGTACGTTACGGCTGACAATAAGCGCATTCTGCTGCCGAATATGGCGTAAAACGTCATTCCCGCAACGGCGAGCCCCCAAATAACGGCGAACAGCACCCAGCCCATCGTACCGCGCAGCACGGTCAGACAGAACGGCGTATACGTTCCGGCAATCAGCAAATAAATGGAAGAATGATCGAAAATGGCGAAAACCTTTTTTGCTCCGTACGGCGTCAGCGCGTGATACAGCGTGGACATCAAATATAACACGAACAGCGACGCGCCGAAAACGGCAAAACTGGTAATATAAAACCCTTTTCCGTCGTCGGGGGCGTACACGACCGCCCTGACAATCAGCAGCACGATTGCTGCGGCCGCGAGGCCCGCGCCGATACCGTGCGTAACGGAATTGAATATTTCTTCACCGATTGAATAGCGCTTGGGAATGGCAGCTTCCGCCGCTTTCCGCTCCGCACGCAGCGCGGCATTCTGCGCTCGTTTTTCGGCTTGCGCGGGCCGAGCAGCGGCGTATTCGGCGGCTTTAAGCGCCTTGATTTCACGCGCCGCCCGTTCCCGAATGAGGCTGATTTCCGCTTTCGCAGACTGTTTTACCTCTTTTACCTGATTTGCAATTTTTTCCGACATGGATGCTCCTTTATAAAATGAGTACAGGCCGCTCCGCGGAAAACCGACTCCGTGTGCTTTGTCTGCACTTATTAGACACGCACAAAGCGCGGGCGGTTGCACATTCGCAGGAATCACGCTGCAGTTCCGCAGGAATTACAAAGATTTTCTATATATATCGTACAGCAGAATACCCGCGGCAACGGACACGTTCAAACTGTCGAGCTTACCGCACGTCGGAATGGAAACGATCCGATCGCACTGCTCCGCAAGCAGTCGGGAAATACCGCTGCCTTCGCTTCCCATAATCAGCACCGTTCGCGGCGGAAAATCGACGTCGGTCACGGGCGTACCGCCTGAATCCGCGCCGTAAATCCAAAAACCGGCGGCTTTGAGCTGTCCTACGGCCCGAACCAAATTCGATGCGATCGAAATCGGAACCCAAGCGCTCGCACCCGCACTCGCCCGGCTGATAACTTCGCTGCCGTCGACGTTTTTAACGCCGCGGCGTTCAGGCAGAACCGCGAGCGACACGCCCAGCTGATCACAGCTGCGCAGAATAGCTCCGATGTTATGCGGATCCGTCACGGAATCAAGGACGACGACCGTCTGCCGTTCAGCCGCACCCGGTGCGGAAACGGACGCGACGTATCCGTCGAAATCGATTCTGTTCAGAGTCTCTTCCGCCGCGCCGCTGACGCGCAAAACGACGCCGCGGTGCTCCCGCGCGGTAACGCTCAGAGAAGCCGTCAGTTTGTCCAGTTCGCCGCTTTCCGTTTTTTTACAGGGGATGCCGGCTTTTTCTGCGGCGGCCAGTATCTTTTTGACGCGGGGTCCGGGCGCAGCGTAGAACAACTGCAGCGCGGCGGGCTGTTTTTCCTGCACCGCGGCGCGCCGAACGTATTCTTCAACGGCGTGAAACCCCGTTACGATTTTATCTGCCACAACACGCCTTGTATTTTTTACCGGAACCGCACGGACACGGCTCGTTGCGGCCGACTTTGCGGCCGTCGCGCACGACGGTCGTCGTTTTCAGATTGCCGCTTGAATACAGCCACTTACCGTCGATTTTCTTGAAGACGCCGGTCTCGTGATGTACGTCGCGGAGCCCTTTACGGGTGTAGACGGCCTCGAATTCGACGACGCCTTCCGTGTCGGCGGCCGTGCCTTTTTCCGTCCGCAGGATTTTAAGCCCGTGCCATGTCGAGTCTTCGCTCCAGGTGCGGGTTGCGTCGCGGTCGATTTCGTTGACGTCCTCGCCGTGCTCGCAGCTGTTGATGATAAAATCGATTTCATGTTTTTCATACGCGGAATAACGGGCGCGCATCAGTTCTTCGGCCGTCGCCGCAAGACGCGTTCCTTTTATGACCGGCTCGCAGCATTCACCGTACGTTTTGCCCGAACCGCAGGGGCATACTCTATCAGATGTTTTCATACGGAAAGTATACCAAATTCCACCCAAACAGTACAGCGGAAAAAGAGCGCAGTCATTTGCGGCCGCCCGGCAGCCGTCAGCGTGCTTGCAGCATCCGTTCGATAAACGCGTTCGTCGCCGGATTCACGACCATTCGCGCCGGATCCGCCTCGAACCAGTCTACCGTTCTGCGGATTCCCTGACTGAACGGAATCGAACAGATAAAAGACGGCACCAGCCGTTTTATCTTGGTATTATCGAAAATAACGCTCCACGCTTTGTCGCCCAACAATTCGCCTTCATAGCGCGGATCGGCGGCAGCAAGCCGGTCGCTCGTAACGTGAACGATTTGGGGCACCCGATTGACGGCGGCACCGATCGCCTGATAAATTTGGTCCCACGAGAGCACTTCGTCGGACGTGATGTGAAACGCGTTGCCGGTCGCCCGGACGTTACCGAGCAGCCCGACGAAGCCCTTCGCAAAATCCTCGGCGTGCGTCAGCACCCACAGTGACGTTCCGTCACCGTGACTGATCACCGGCAGACCCTTTTTTATCCGGTCGACGGCGGTATATTCGCGACCGCCGCCAATCGGCAGCGGAATTAGCTTATCGTAGGTGTGAGACGGCCGCACGATCACGGCAGGAAAGCCTTCCTTCCGGTATGCGTCCGTCAGCAGCTGTTCGCAGGCAATTTTATTGCGCGAATATTCCCAATACGGATTCGCCAGCGGCGTAGATTCCGTGATAAAACAGTTGACCGCCGGTTTCTGATACGCGCTCGCACTGCTGATAAAAACGTACTGCGCAGTCTTTCCGCGGAACAGTTCGACATCACGCCGCACCTGATCCGGAGTGTACGCAATCCAATCGACTACCGCATCCCAACTGCGCCCGTTCAGCAGCCGCCGCACGGCGTTTTCATCGGTTATATCGCACGCAACGGATTCCGCACCGTCGATGCCGGCCGCTCCGTTTCTGGTGAGCAGCGTCAGGCGGAATCCCCGTTCCACACACAACCGGCTCACGCTCGTACTGATATTTCCCGTTCCCCCGATAAAAAGCACCCGCAGCATACCGCCTCCGTCTGCATTCGCTTTTTTAGAAACCGATTCTGACGCCCAATCCTGCGCCGAGCCCCGTTCCCGTAAAACTCTTTATAAAGTCACTGCTCTGGCTTGAAACGTGCGCGGTAAGTTCCAACACCCGCAAGTTCAAACCGATGGTCACGCGCTGTATCCAAACCGAATCTTCATAATTCATGGAAAAAGCCGCCGCCAACAAATGCCCGCCCATTTTACTCATCGGCAGGAAATAAACGCCGGCTTCCACGCCCGCGTTCAGGTACACCGGATTCTTGAACACGCAATCCGCATTGCCTTTTACGACGAACCAGTCACCGAACGGACGATAAGCCGCCTGTACACCGAAAATGATCGGCCGCTGCACCGTATACGGAGAACTCAGCGTTTCATATACGGGGTCGGTATGCGTGTATGTGCCGTCGTATTTAAGACCGCTGGATGAACCGTTCAAAAGCGGCTCCATTGCATATTCAGCCGTCGCCGTAAAACCCATTTTATAGATCATTGACGCGGGAACCGCCGGAATATGACGCAGCGCAACGCCCAAATCAAGATTTTTCAGCAGCGGATATTCAACCTCCAGATCAAAATCGAGCCCCGCCCCGGCTAACTGTTCCGATACGTTCAGCGTTCTCGTATCCAGCGGAATAGCCGAATACACGCTGATGTCGGCCGAAGCGGAAATACTTGAATGACCGTCGTCCTTCGTACTTACCGAATACGCAGCTTCGGTATCGGGAACGTACAGCGCAGGCATAAACACCGTCGGCGTCACTTTTATTCCGAACTTTTTGACGAACGACTGAATCGAAAATCCCGCTTCCACGTATACCGCCGTACCTATATAGAGCTCGCCGGAAAATCCGTTCGGAGTCTGCGCGTTGCCGTTCGCAATAAAATCGAGCAGAGTCTGCGGAAGGTTGACCATTCCGTCACCGTCCACCGCAACGAACGTTCCGATCCGAGCCACTTTGCCGAGATTCAAATTCATGAACACGTTTACGTCTGCAGCCGCGTTGAGGTTCATTCCGTCTTTCAGTTCGTCGGACATTTTGTTCAAATCAACCAGCAAAACGTCCTTAAAAAAATCATTCACTGCAAACCAGTTGTTTGAAACGCCCGCGGAAACGTCCGTTCCGATTTCAAAATACCGGTGCGGAGGATTCAATTCTGCAGACGCGGCGCCCATCACGGCGACAAGTAAAAAAACGCAACAGATTTTTTTCATATTATTTTCCTCCCAGCTCGTACGTATAATCAACATCGGTAACTGCGGAAACGGACAATTTGACGGATATGCCGCCGTTTTTCTTTAATTTGAACGCATTGGTATTCGGAATGAATATCTTTACCGTCGGAGCAAAAGGATACGAAGTTATAACGGATTTCAGCTCGTCTGCATTCAGGGAAACGGTCGCCGTATTCTCACCTGGCTTTAACACGAAGGATTTCTGAATTTTGATAGTCTTATCCGGAGCCGTATCTTCAACGTAAGCCTCCATTTCCATTCCGAGCTCGTTGACATATTTGACGGCAATGGTCATCTCTTTAAGCTGTTCAAGCAGTTTATCCACCTCGGACGAAAGAGTGCCGCCCTGCGACCGGCCGAAAAGGTCTTTGTCGGGGTCGATTCCGGCCAGATCCAGCACGTCAACCAGCACACCGTTTACCGTCGGGTCGGCAGGAGACGAATCTTCACCGTTTATATTTAACGCTACCGGTATTTTAAGAAGCATTTCCGCTTTTACGGAAGTTGGTCCGGATTCCAAGTTCTCCGCTGTTATCGTAGCTTTACTCACGGTAAGATCGTAAGACAGGGAAGCCGTTTGCGGCTTCTCGTTTATAACGCCAACCAATTCCGAGCCGAAAGAAGCGGACGGAGAGGGAACCGGTCCCGACCAGGACGTTCCCGCCGGCAATGAAAGCGCCGAGCTGCTGGGCTCGATGAGTTTTGGCGAACCGTCCTTATTGGCTACTAAAGGCTTTGTTTGCTTATCACCGTTTTTATCAACGTAAGTCATCGATATTTTGCCGGTCATCTTCAACGTATCGGACAACTGCGGACTGCTCAAGTAAATATTCGCTATAAAACCGTCTTCCGCCAATTTAACCCCGGCGGGCAGTTTGTCGATAAACGAACTCAAATCCAGTGCGTCCTTTTCGGGGAACGTGCCGCTGAACTTACCCGAATCACCGAGATCTATTTTTGCGGACTCGAATTTCGCTAAAAGGCTGAAAGAACCGGACAACGAATACGTACTGCCAGGCGTAATGTTTGAAACCGTCAAGTTCGTTCCATCATAAACGTCTGCAGGGAACCCGATCTTTGCGGTAATATCCAAATTCCCGTTGGACCACGTACGGGGTTTCAACACGGGATCCTCCGTGTTTACGATAGAACGGGGATGGGGATTCGTTTCCTGCGCGGGGAACGTCGCGGATTTATTGGCAATACCCAAAGCGGTCGAATCGACTGTAACGGTTACGTCCATGCCTTTGGGCAAGCCGTTCGTAAGTTCTATCTGCAGTCCCAAGCCCGGATCGGATTTGAAAGCTATTTCGGAAATAAAATCCGTCACTTCCGCAGGCATTTCTTTCGTAATGGGAATACTGAGCTTCTCCTTATCAAACCCGATTGTCGCCGACTGCAGTTCCTCGATACTTACCGAACAGGAGATATCGGCTCCTATACCTTTGGCAGGCACGACCGTCCCCGCCGCTACCGTACCGGATATCGAAACGGAACCGCCGATACTGAAATCACCACCTGCCGTTACAGTCTTGTCCTTCAAATTGCAAATGAATTTGGCGGTATTGGTGGGATCAGGGACAAAATTAAGCGGTGTACCATCTCCGGGAAGTGTTATCGTTATTCCGGAAGCATCAACCGTTAAACCTTGAACGGTCGGAATGACCGTAAGCGTGATTGCCCCGTTTTCTATTTTCGCGCTCTTGAACGTCTCACCGCTGTTCAGCGGAACGGGTTTGGAATCAAGGTTGATGGTACCGGCGGCGCCGATAAGGCCGTTGACCATCACCGCCTCAGCGGTGCCGAGCGTCCGTCCCGCATAAGCGTCCGAATTCGGTACTTTAACGGTTTGGGAAAGCCCTGAAGTATCCACGGTCAATTCGGGAACGGTAAAACTGATATCGCTCAAAGACGTATTCAAACCCGCCGTCAAGTCAATATCTTCCAGATATTTGCTGAAATCGACCGGAATGTCCATCAGCGGATAATACACCACAAAAGTAGCGGTGTCATCGGCATCTGTCGCAGTATAATCATACACTATTACCTTGGAGGCCGCAGAATCGGATTCCAAAGGATTAGGTTCCAAAGCTTTTTTTATTTTATCTATAGATACGTACTCCGCAACTTCAACGCTGTGACCGCCCAAGGGCGCGTACAACGACGGGGAAGCTTTCACTTGCACTTTGGTAAACACCGAACCGCACGATACCGCAAGAATCGCCGCGCAACCGATTGCCGCTACTGTAAGCAGTTTTCTCATAATTCACTCCTCGCACACAATCCCGAGCGCATCTGTCAACGGCAGACAGCGACCGAATCTATTCCGCAATAAACGTCAGGAAAGCAGACGTTTTCTCCAATATCATTATAACACATAATATACTAAATTCCATCACTTTCAGCAAAAAAACGAGGGATTGTCATTTCTATCGGGATAGGCTATAGTCGTACGCATGGATACACAAAACCGAAACGCCAACTTGAATAGAAAAATCGCCGTGATCGGTGCGCTCGGCGCGCTGACCGTATTGTTCGGAATTACGCCGATAGGATTTATCAGACTGCCGTGGGGGCTCGCGCTGACGCTGCTCCATATTCCGACCATTTTGGGAACGCTCCTTGAAGGAGTTGCCGCGGGAACGGGAATCGGCGCCGTATTCGGTATATTCAGCATGATACAGGCTGCGAGCAATCCGGTCGGATTCGACGCGCTGTTCGTAAATCCGCTTGTTTCCGTGCTGCCCCGCTTGCTGATCGCGCCGACGGTCTTTCTGCTTTTCAAGGGACTGTCCAAAATAAAGGTATTTCCCAAAGCGGTTTCCGCAACGGCCGCAGCCGTCGCAGGAACGCTGCTTCACACGCTGTACGTAAGCTGCGCGCTGTACCTGTTCGCAGGCACCGGCGTTACCGAACTGATGGGCGGCGCGGGACTCGGTGCGTTCATACTGCTTCTGCTGCCGAACGCGGCAGTTGAAGCCGTTGCCGCCGGAATCATCGCCGGTGCGGTTACCGGTATCCAATACGCCGCGCAAGGCAAAAAATCCCGTCTGACACGGGAAATGCAGGATCTGCCGGAAGAGAAATGAGAATAGTCATCGTCGGCGCGGGGTTAACCGGCACCGAACTTGCCAAGCGGCTCATTGCGGAAAAAAACGACGTAGTTCTGATCGACAACGATGAAGAACTCGTCCGCCACGTGTCGAACCGCTTGGACTGCATGGTTGTCCAAGCGGACGGCAACAGTCTGGAAACGCTTGAAGACGCCGGCATTTCAAAAGCCGACGCGCTGGTCGTTCTGACCGAATCGGACGAAGTGAACATGATTACCTGTTCGCTCGTCGACGCCGTGTACCCCAACGTCATAAAAATCGCCCGCGTCCGCAATTACGAATATTACGTAAAAACCCGCAAAACGCTCACGCAGCACGCCGCCACTTTTTCCGGCGAACACCGCCCGCTGTACGGAATAGATTTTATGGTCTATCCCGACATGGAAGCGGCGAACGCCATAGTGCAGGCCGTAGAGCACGGCGCGTTTACCGAAGTCCTTACGTTCGACAACTCGGAATACGAAATTCTCCGCATAACCGTAGAACCGGGCAGCAGACTTGACGGACGCACCGTTCAGGAACTGCGGACGTTCATCGACAAACCGTTTCTGCTGGTATACGTGGAACAGGCCGAGCATACGGCGCTTCCCGACGGATCAACGGTCATACGTGCCGAAGACAGCCTCGGCATTCTGACCAAGCGGGAACACATGAAAGCCGTTTTGGAATTGTGCGGATCGAAAATAACCGAATTGAAGAAAATCGCGCTCGTCGGCGCGGGCCATATCGGCACCATTATTGCCGATAAACTGATCGCCAAAAGCAAAACGGCGTGGCTGCCGCACGTTTTCCGGACGAAGCGGAAGATCACGCAAGAATTCGTCATTATCGATAAAGACGACATGCGCACGAAAGCGGCTGCCGAACGGTATCCGAACGCATCCGTGTTCAAAGCCGACATCACCGACGAAGGGTTCGTTGCCGAAGAAGATCTGTCGTCGTTCGATCTCATCATCAGCGCAACTCATAATCACGAACTGAACATGGTCGTCTCCGCGTATATG
Organism: Treponema brennaborense DSM 12168; assembly: GCF_000212415.1. Lineage (NCBI taxonomy): Bacteria > Pseudomonadati > Spirochaetota > Spirochaetia > Treponematales > Treponemataceae > Treponema > Treponema brennaborense. Next base: position 2,859,151 of record NC_015500.1, read on the forward strand.
AAATCGCTCGGTGTTGAAAAAACGGTGTCGCTCGTGTCCAGCAGCGGCTTTGCGGAAATTGCGCGCAATATCGGCGTAGACGTTGCCGTTCCCATAAAAGACACGGTGGTAGACACCATTTTGGGGCACCTGCGCGGCAAACGGGTTACCGGCGTGCACACGGTGTCAGAAGGCGAACTCGAAATCATCGAATACGATCTGCCGGAAACGTCGCACGTCATCGGCAAACAGCTCAAAGACGTTTCGGATTCCGGCTCGTTTCTCATTTTGCTGATAAAAAAATATTCAACCGAAAATTTCATCATTCCGGCGGGGAACACGTTCCTCGAAAAAGGCGACCGGCTGGTTCTGATAACGGCGATGAATGAAACGTCGCGAATCCTGGAACGCTTCGGCGGCAACGATGAATAAACGGAACGGGGCGCGTTTTTAACATGCGGATATTTTCATTTTTCAGGATGATTTTCCTTCTGCTGGCGATCATTTCGGTTACGTTCATACTGCCGATCGGAACGGCGGCGTATTACGGCGAAACGGAGGTCATACCGGCGTTCGCCTTTCCGGGCGCCGTCTGCATCGCGGCGGCGGCAGTCTTTTTCATAGCCGGGCGGAAGCAGCGGGTGTCGCTCACCGCGCGGGACGCGTTCATAGTCGTCGCGGCGTCTTGGGTGTTCGCGAGCATCCTCGGTGCGGTGCCGTTCGTGCTTTCGGGAACCATACCGCGGATCGCCGACGCCGTTTTTGAAAGCGTTTCGGGTTTTACGACGACCGGCGCGACGATTTTATCCGATATAGAAAGTCTGCCGGTATCCGTCAACTTATGGCGCTGCCAAATGCATTGGCTTGGCGGCATGGGAATCGTCGCCCTGACCGTTGCGCTGCTGCCGCTGCTCGGCGTCGGCGGTTTTCAATTGATAAAAGCCGAAACGACCGGTCCCGAAAAAGGCAAAGTAACGCCCAAAATCGCGACGACGGCAAAAATATTGTGGTTCATTTACGCCGGCTTTACGGTCATTCAGACGGTACTGCTGAAACTTGCCGGAATGACCTGGACGGACGCGCTTGCGCATACGTTTTCAACGTTGGGAACCGGCGGATTTTCAACCAAAAACCAAAGCATCGCCTATTACCAGTCGGCGTCCGTGGAATGGATATGTACGATATTCATGATCCTCGCCGGCGTCAACTTCAGCTTGTATTATTACGCCATTTTGGGCAAATTCGACGACATTCGGCACAACAGCGAATTGAAAGCGTATCTGGCCATCATCGGCGTTTCAACGGCGGCGATCACGCCGTTCATTCTTGCCGGCTCGGATTCGGTCGGCGATGCCGTGCGGACGGCTGCGTTTCAAGTTGCTTCTATTATATCCACTACCGGATACAGTTCCGCAGACTTCAATTTATGGCTGCCCGGCGCGCAGCTGGTCATCGTGCTGCTGATGTTCATCGGCGGCTGTTCGGGCTCGACAGGCGGCGGCGTCAAAGTGGTACGCTGGGTCATTCTGTCCAAACAAATGTCCAACGAGGTCCGCAAAATGCTGCATCCGCACGGCGTGTTCAGCATCAGGCTTAACGGCAGGTCAGGCCGAAAAGACGTAGTGTTCAGCGTGGCGGCGTTTTTATTTCTCTATTTACTGCTCGTGTTTATCACCGCGTACATTGCGGCGCTGGACGGAACGGACGTGCTCTCGGCAGTTACGGCGTCGCTGGCGATGGTCGGCAACATCGGCCCCGGACTCGGCAAAGTCGGGCCGGTGGCAAATTACGGCTTTTTTGCGGACGGCGTAAAATGGTGGTTTTCATTCGCCATGATTGCCGGTCGACTCGAATTGTACACGATGCTCATCTTTTTTATGCCTTCTTTTTGGAAAAAATAACACCGGAAGCGCGCGTGTTGCGGTCTTGTTATCGGAATATAACTGCGCTATACTGTGATTAGGAGGAAAACCCCATGTTTAAACGCATATTTTATAAGAAACAGGCTCGATTGTCGCTGAAGGACCGTAAAAAACAGGCGGCGGCAATAAGCGTAATTCCCATCGTTACGATCGGTGTGCTGTACGCCGTCTACATTGCGGTTCTGCTCTGCATCATGAAAAACAGTCTGCACTTTTCGGTATCCCCGCTGCTGCGCGTCATTGAAGTGAGCGCCGTCTGCTTGGTGCTGCTGCTCGCAATGACGCTCGTTTCGTTCGCCTATCTGCGAACTGTCAACGATATGCAGGATCAAAAACCGGTCGGTATAAAAACGATATTTTCCAAATTTTCACCGAAAGCCATTACGGCGATGCTTTGGGCAACGCTGTGGCAGCTGATTTGGATGATTCCCCTTATCATCGGCGCGATTGTCTTTTTTACCGCCTCATTCCGCGTAACGAAGGCGGAAACGGTCGGTTCCATGCTGTTCATGTTCAGCGGCGGCGTACTGTATTTGGCGGGATTTATCATTTTGTATGCAAAAATGCTGTCGTACAGTATGATTTATTTCATTCTGGCGGACAATCCCGAACTGAGCGTCCGCAGAGCGCTGAGGCTGAGTATTGCGGTAACGAAAGGTTCACGTGAAAACATTCTGGTTATGGCGCTCAGTTTTTACGGCTGGCTACTTTTGGGATTTTTGACGCTCGGTATCGGATTTTTATGGATAGGACCGTATATGACGATGGCGATGCGGAACGCGTACTCTGCGCTCAAAAACAACGCGATCTCGGAAAACATTCTGAAAGCTTCTGATTTTACCGTTCACAAAAAGATTACGCCGCACGCAGCCGGCGGTTCCGCAGTAACCGGAAATTCTTCCGCAGTAACCGGAAATTCTTCCGCGGCAGCCGGCGGTTCCGAAACCGCAGAAACTACGGCCGCAGAACCCGCGAACGCGAACGCGGACGTCCAAGTCTAAATAAAGAAACCGGACGGGAACGTATGTTCGCGTCCGGCGGCAGCGTTATACCCGGCGATTTGCACCCGACGCCGGCTCTGCACTACCCGGCGATTTGCACCCGGCGGCTCGACGGCAAGCAGCGTCGGACTGCGAGCCGGTTCACCGCGGTGTATCCTTATTTACCGAGCAGATTATTCAGCCGTTTTACAAAGTCGGCCGGATCTTTGAGCGTTTCTCCGCTGACCAGCAGCGCCTGATCGAGCAGAACGGTCGAAACGTCTTCTATATATGATTCGTCTTCGGAATCCCGAAGCGCGGAAACGATCGGATGGTCGCCGTTTACTTCCAGAATCGGTTTTACTTCGCCGAACGAATTCTGGCCCATCGCGCGCATCATGCGTTCCATCTGCAGCGAAGGATCGTTTTCATCCACGACGATACACGACGGTGAATCGGACAGACGCTTGGAAAGATGCACATCTTTTACCTTGTCGCCGAGTGCTTTTTTGATTTTTTCCACGACCGGTTTGAACTCTTTTTCTTTCTTTTCGGCCTCTTTTTTGTCGACGCCGAGTTCTTCGTCGCTGCCGGCGCGGTTGACGGCTTTCAGTTCAAAGTCCTTGTATTTGCCGAACGACGGAATGACGATGTCGTCTATGTCGTCCGCCATAATGAGCACTTCAAGCCCTTTCGCTTTATATGCTTCCAGAAGCGGAGACGCGCGCAGGTTCTTTTCGTCGCTGCCGGTAATATAATAGATGGCCTTTTGGTCGGCGCTCATGCGCTGAACGTAATCGGCAAAACTCGTCCAATTGTCGTCGCCGGTACCTTCTTCGGCAGTAGATTTGAAGCGTACGATTTCCGCCAAGTCTTCGCGGTTGGCAAAATCGGAATACAGCCCTTCTTTGAGCGGACGGTTGAACTGTGAAACGAATTTCGCCCATTTTTCGAGCGCGGCTTTATCGTCTTCACCCAATTTGTCTTTGCCGCCGGCTTCTTTCGCAGCGGCGGCTGCTTTTCCCGCCGCTTCACCCATTTTCTTGAACTCACCGAGCAGTTTTTTGACGGACTGCGTTTTAATGGTTTCCAGAATGCGGTTCTGCTGCAGGATTTCACGGCTGACGTTGAGCGGCAAATCTTCGGAATCGATAATACCGCGGACGAAGCGCAGATATGCGGGCAGCAGTTCGCGGTCGTCGTCCGTAATGAACACGCGTTTAACGTACAGTTTTACGCCGCTTTTGTAATCGGCCTGATACATGTCGAACGGGGCGGTTTCGGGAACGTAGAACAGCGTGGTGTATTCCTGCGTGCCTTCCGCGTGCGTGTGCACGTACATCAGCGGATCGGAAGAATCGTGCGAAATGGTTTTATAGAACGCATTGTAATCTTCCGCTTTGAGCTCGGATTTCGGTTTTTTCCACAACGCGCTCGCGCTGTTGATTTTATCGGTTTTCTGCTCGCTGCCGGTTACTTTGCCTTTGTCGTCGTACTTATTCTGCGTATAATGCAGATAAATCGGGAACGCGATGTGGTCGCTGTAACGCTTGATCAATTCTTCAACCTTCCAGCGGCTCGCGTATTCTTTGCTTTCGTCGTTGAGCGTCATGGCGATTGCCGAACCGTGCGCGGCCGCGTCGCTGAAGCCGTACAGTTTGGCTTCCGCACTGTCCGCGGCGATCTCTTCCATATCATAGGAATTTGAACCGTCGCTCGACCAGTGAAAAATCGCCGTCGTACCCGCTTTGCGCGTGTATACGTCGATATGGGAAGCGGCCATAAACGCCGAATAAAAACCGACGCCGAATTGTCCGATCAGCGAAGAATCTTTTTTTGCGTCGGCCGTCAGTTTTTCAATGAACGCTTTGGTTCCCGAACGGGCGATCGTACCCAAATTGGAAGTCAGATCGTCGCCGTCCATACCGATACCGGTATCTTTTACGACCAACAGTTTTTTTTCTTCATCGAACGAAATATCGATGCGCGGATCGAACGCGACCGATTTGTACGCGTCGTCGGACAGCGTCAAATACTTGAGCTTGTCGAGCGCGTCGGACGCGTTGGAAACGATTTCCCGCAGGAAAATATCCTTATTTGAATACAATGAATGAATGATGAGCGTCAGAAGCTGATTCACTTCCGTCTGAAACTGATACGTTGCCATTACAGCATCTCCTCTTATAGGTAACAATAGGTAATTACTATAAATGTACTGATTTACGGAAAAATCGGCAAGTTTTTTCCTTACGCGGAAATTACAGCCGTATTTGAAACCGCAAACTCGTTTCGGCAACGCGCAGGGAACTGAGATTTTCCGAGTTAGCCGCGTATTCGATATTGTTGCGCGTCGTTATCATATACGTAAACGACAAAATACCCGCCGAAACCGTCGTTGAAATCTCGTAATTCAGCTGAAACACGGACAAAGATGAAAAATCGAGGCGGCTGAACGGTGAAAACGACACGCCGTACTCCATGGTGATGAACCGGATCGGTCTGAACGAGATCTGCGCGCCCAAAAGCAGCGAATGGTATACGAGCTCTTCGCGGATCGTCTGCCGATCTTCACGGTCGTTCAGCGTGTACTGCAGCATCGAATATCCGGCAAAAAACGCAAGACCCGAACGGTAGGTAACCGGAAACGACTTGATCACGAACGTTTCCGACTCCACGGATGTCCATTCCGAATCGAGATACGGCAGCGTGGTAATGGAAAAATCGGTCGGCACTTCGTTCTGCAAAAAACCGACGTTCAGCACTGTTTTCAGAAAAAAAAGGTCGCTCACCCACACCGTCAAAATCATGCCGCGGTACTGCATCTCCAGATACGAAGTTCCCGGCGAAAACAGCAGGCCGCCGCTGCCTTCGGCAACGCGCGCGACCGACTGTACGCCCTGACTCCGTTCGAGCGTCCAAGTAATGCCGGGAACCGCCGTTTCTCCGGAGAGAACCGGCTCGTCGGATTCGGATGCGATACAGACGGCCCGGACGCACAGCAGCAGAATCGCCGCCGCACAAAACCGGACGCGATGCGGCGTGCAGCTCAATAAATCGTATCTCCGAGAAGACGCGCAACCAGTTCAACCGCCATGCGGGCAGTCTGGCTGCGCACGTCAAGTACCGGATTGACTTCCACTATTTCGGCGGACCCGACCATACCGGTAGCGGCCATTTCTTCCATGAGCAGCAGCGCTTCACGGTAATTGAGTCCGCCGGGCAGCGGAATACCGACGCCGGGAGCGAACATGGGGTCGATAACGTCCATATCGAAACTGACGTGCACGACGTCGACGCGCGATTTGAAAAACGACGTCACTTTTTGCAGAATCGCGGAAAAACCGAGCCGGTCTATGTCGCTCATCGTAAAGGCGGTAACCCCTGCCCGTTTCATCAGTTTTTTTTCTTCGGAATCGATATCACGCAGCCCGACGTAGCAGACGTTTTCCGGCAGAACTTTAACGCCGGGCCGATACAGTTCGGTCAGTTCGGGAATCCCGAATCCGCACGAAGCGGAAAGGCACATACCGTGAATGTTTCCCGACGGAGACGTTTCGCTCGTATTGAAATCACCGTGAGCGTCCACGTACAGAACGCCGAGTTTCAGCTGTTTTTTTCGGTACGCACCGGACAGTCCGGCGATCGTGCCGAGCGCGATAGAGTGGTCGCCGCCCAAAACGAGCGGAAATTTACCGTCGAGCACCGCTTTTTCCGTTTCCGCGGCGAGCAGATTGCAAGCGGAAACGATTTGTTTCAGATATTTTGCGTCCGCACGTCCCGGATCTTCATATTCCTGCGGATTGATCGCAATCGGTGAAAAACTGGTAACGGCTTCGTGGTCGAGGTGCGAAAGGCGTTCTTTGAGTCCCGCCAGCCGGATTGCGGACGGCCCCATATCGGAACCGTGCCGGTTGCCGCCGAAATCGAGCGGCATTTCCAGAATATGTATTTTCATGCCGCTATTGTATCCGCTTTCACCGATATGCGCAAGAAACTCACTGCACCCCGTCCGTCCGGTACGCTTCGTACGGGCGAATTCTGAGCGAAACGGATGCCTCAAATCCGGTCTGCGTGTTTCCCCGCACGTTGTCCTTATTCAGATAATGCGAAACGCCGCAGCCGGTCTGCACCGAAATTCCGGGGAACAGCGTTTTTTCTCCGGAAAGCATTACCGCATGGCTGTATTCGGGCGTTCCCGTCGGCGTTGAAGCCTGCGCTTCTTCCACCGTGGTCGGATAATAGTGATCCTTTTCAAATACGTTCTTTCCGTTTTCACCGTGAACCGTAAAGCGGTAGCGCACGCCGGCTTTCCAGTCGCCGTATTCGCCGTACGACGCGCCGATCTGACAGGCAATCGTATCCGGCCCGAACGGCGAGCCTATCCAGGAAAGAAGCGGCGATCCGCCGCGGTAAAATTCCGTCCGTTCGGAGACGAGCGACCACTCTTTGTCCCGCGAAACGTAAAACCACGGCATCGTATACACGAACTCGCCGTTTACGGTAAGGTAGCCGCTTTTCAGCGGCACGATGCTTTCAACGCCGCCCTGAAACCCCAAACTGTTCGGCACGGCGAGCGCGGCGGGATCGTTTTCGATTTCAAATTTAAGTTGGAACTGATTCATCGCGAACAGTCCGTACAGCCGCGTATACGCGCACGGCCGCGCGTCGACCGTAAACGCCAAATAACTGCCGACGCGGGAGTCGCCGGCGGGATGCGAACCGTTTCCCATATCCGCATTATACGCGTCGTAATCGCGCCAGGCTCCGAACCCGTGAAATATCATCATCGGATTCAGATACCGCAGTTCAAGCGGCGCGTTCACCATAACGCCCTCCAGCATACTCACGCTGAACCAATCGGCGGGGCGTACTTCAAAATGATGAAAGTAAAAATATTTATTCACCGCGTGCTGGGTTACGTATGAAGAAAATCTGAGCCGGGGAGAAAACAGGGAAATTTTCGCGTAGCTGACGTCGCGCATGTAGTCGGAAATGATGATCGATCCCATCGCCGTGCGACCGATGTTCAGGCTGCCCCGCCCGATTTGAAAATTGAGAAAGTGCCGCCCGTCGTGCTGAAACCCGACGCTGGCGTACGCGTCGTGCGGAAAGTTTCCGTCGAGCGTGTCCATACGCAGCGGTATGTTGGTAAAGTTAAAATGACGCAGCGCGGCGCCCTCGTAAATGCCGACGGAAGCCGACGTTTCGAGCGTCAGATAGTCGCCTGCGGAAACGACGAGCGGCAGCAAAAAGAACGGATCCCGATTTTTCCATTCGTATTGCCAGCCGATAGCGGCGTTCGATTTGACGTATCCGTCTATGGAGACCGCCGCTTCCGTTCCCAAAGAAATGAAACCGTCCCATGAAATCCCGGATACCGGACGCGACAGTTCCTGCAAAACCAGCGCGTAGTCGTATCGTCCCACGGAACTGAGCGATTCGTACGGAATCGCGTCCAGATAGCGCCGCAGTTCACCGGCCGTCGCGGGTCCGTTTACCGCGAACGGCAGCCGGCCGCTGTCTAAAGCGAGCGCGGCGAGCGCGTCGTACACCGGACTGGAAGTTTTTATCACGCGCTGCGCTCCCGCCGGAACACCGAACGGAACCGCAGCGGCGAATGCGGCGCACCATAAAAGCACGCCGCACGGTAAAACGGCGCGCAGTACGCGCGGCGCCGCTTTTTTCATACACGTATCCGTTTTCACTATGCGTTTTGTCATACTATAAATATAGCATTTTTTTCGCCGCAGTTACGGCATCAGCATAAAAAAACGGACGCGACGGAAAAATCCGCCGCGTCCTTCAAGCACCGCGTACGGAGCGTTACGGTTCAACACCGCCGACGATCGTAATGCGGCCGTCGGTTGCCGGAGCGACCGGCTGCGGCAGCGTCTGCACGTAGTCGATGACGACGTCGCTGAGCAGCATGGACGTGTTGTACGTATCGATACTGCGCGTCAGAACGGTGTAGCCGTCTCCGCCGCCCGCCAGATAGTCGTTCGTGGCGACGCGATACGTCTTTGCAGGATCAATCGCTTTTCCGTTGATCGTTACGCCGCTGACGGTTCCGTTGCCGGAAGCGTCGTACGTAATCGTATAGCGGACTTCCTTAGACATCTGCGCGAACGCACCCGCGCCCTGCTTGATGGAACCGATAAAATTGAACAGATCGACGACGTCCGAACCGTTCAGCGTCAGCACGTACACGTAATTTTCAAACGGCAGGACAGTCATGATGTTCTCTTTGGTAACGTCTCCCGCGGGAAGTTCCGCGCGGATGTTTCCGCCGTTGTGGAACGCAAAATCGGCCGCGACTCCCGTGGACGCCAGATACGCGACGGTTGCGTCGCAGGTCAGATCTCCGAGCGCGATTTCACGATAGCGGCTCAAACGGTTGCCGAATTCGAATTTTTCGGTCGTCGTCATCACCACTTTTTTCAGACTCGCGTTCGCTTCGTCAACGTACGGCTGCAGCATTGCGGCGACTTCCGCATCCGGGGGGAACGCGGAAGTCTTGATTTCCACCGGCTTCCAGTCGAATGAAACGACGTCTCCGTCTACGATTGAAAACGTCCCTTCACCCATGAATTTACCCCATTCGTTTGCGGAAACGATCGGCGTGCCGTTCACGTACAACGGTTCTTCAAATTTGGTGTGGGAATGGCCGTCGATAATCAGGTCGAATTCGGGAATCGCTTCGGCAAGTTTGAGCGAAGTGTTCTGGCTTTCGGTTTCTTCTACAGAACCCAAGTGACCAAGCGCAATGATAACGTCGGCCTTTTCCTTATTGATAAGCTCGGCGACCGCAGTGCGGGCAGCGGCGATCTCGTCTTCAAAGGTCAGACTTTTATCGGGAGACGCGATGACGAGCGTGCGCAGCGTCGTCAGTCCGACCACGCCGACGCGGAATCCGTCGAAATCCTTAACGATATAAGGAGCGGCGAGCGTTTTGCCGTTCGCTTTTTTGACGTTGGCGGAAATCCATTCAAAATCGGAAAGAGCCATCTGCGCAGTCAATTTTGCGAGCGAGCCGTCGAATTCGTGGTTACCGAACGCGACCGCGTCGTAACCGATCATATTGTACGCTTTGATGTCGGGTTCCGCGGCGAACATGTTTGAAAGCGCGCTGCCGGTGTTGATATCACCCGCGTCGAGCACCAATACGTTCTGCGCTTCGGCGCGAACCGATTTGACGAACGTCGCGCGTTCGGCGAGTCCCGCAATGCCGTCTTTTGACAGCGTCGTGCCGTGATGGTCGTTCGTATGCAGCACTACCAGCTGATACGTTTTGCCCGCTTCCCGTGCGACCGGTTTGGTTCCGGCACATCCTGCCAACAGCAGCAACGCGGCGGCTACCGCGACTGCACTCATGAATCGTTTCATACATCCTCCTGTAAAAACTCTTGCCAAAAACTTTTGTTAAAAAGAGGCGGCGCCGCTGCGGACGCCCCTTTCACCTATGCTACGAACGTTACAAAACGGACGTTACGAAACCGTCCACCGCTGCCAGACTTCGGGCTGAAGGCCGACGGTAACCGCACTGGCGCCGCCGCAGGTAGCCGGATCGGTGTTGCGCACGATCGGCGTCTTCAAAAGGAGCGGATTTTCAAGCAGTTTGCCGAATTTGTCGGCGTCTTCCAGATACGCGACGGACGCGTACTCTTTGCTTTTGCCGTCGATCAAAGCGTTTACCGCTTCGCCGCGGCCGCCGAGGGAACGCGCGAGCGCGGTTACGACCGATTCGAGTTCGCCTTTACTGATCGGTTTTTCACGCAGGTCTATTTGCTGAACGCGGATTGCGCGAGCCGAAAACCAGCGCGCCGCGTTTTTGGTGTCGAAGCTCTTTGCCGTACCGAATATCTGTATCGCCATACGCACAGTATAGCCGATAGCAGCGTTTGCCGCAATCAATTTTACGTAAAAGCCTAGCCCGGATCGAAGGGGGACTGCGCACGCAGTCTTGTGCCGTTCATGCAAAGCGCGCAGGCGCTTTGCATGAACGGCACAATGGAGGCGAAAGCCGGAACCCCGCAGAGCCGGTGAGCGGTAAAGTCCGCTCCGAATTCGGCGCTTGAATTCGACAATTGCACATTTTATGAAAAAATGTTATCTTTGGAAGCAATGATGACACTTACGGCGCTCTGCGCGATCGGGGCCGAAAAAATACTCGGCAACGAAATCAAACAACTCGGATATACGTTAAAAGACACCGGCGCCGGAACGCCGGGGCGGGTCGCGTTCAATGCGGACGAAGACGCGCTGTTCCGCGCGAATTTGTGTTTGCGGACGGCGGATCGCGTCTATTTGCAGCTTGCGTCCTTTCGGGCCGAAGACTTCGGCGCGCTGTTCGACGGGGTATACGCCGTCAACTGGCAGGATTTTTTCAAAAAGGACGTAAAAGTCGTCGTCGACAAGGTTCGCACGCGGGGCAGCAAGCTTTCATCGGAACACAGCGTGCAGGGAATCGTACACAAGGCGATTTATACGAAACTGGGCGATTTGTGGCATATCAGGACGATGCCCGAAACGGGTGCGGAGTCGGACGTGCGCGTTTATATAGAAAACGACGCGGTGACCGTGCTGCTCGATCTTTCGGGCGTGCCGCTGCACCGCAGGGGCTACCGTACGGACGGAGGAACGGCGCCGATACGCGAAACGCTGGCCGCCGCATTGCTGCAGCTGATGTGCTGGCGGCGCAAAACGCCGCTGCACGATGCGTTCTGCGGTTCGGGAACGATTGCGTGCGAGGCGATGCTGTACGCGTACAACGTTGCGCCCGGATTCGGGCGGCGGTTCGCACTTGAAAACTTGAGCATATACGACGCGGCGCGCGCTGCCGAAATCAGGCGGCAGGAAGCGGCAAAGATTCGCCCCGACTGCGAGGCGCGGATTACCGGAACCGACGTCGACGGAGCGGCGGTGGAACGTTCACGGGCGAACGCGGAACACGCGGGCGTTACGGCGGGGCGGGCGCTGCAAATTGTCGGAAGCGACGCGCGGATCCGGCGGCCCGATTTTGAACAGGCCGATTTCAGGGAGCTGGCCGCTCCGTATGAAAGCGGTTTGCTGCTGGGAAATCCGCCGTACGGCGAACGGTTGGGCGACGCGGCGCAGGCGGAAGCGCTGTACCGCGACATGGCGATGCTGTTTCAGTCGTTTCCCGGCTGGAATATGGGTTTCATTACGTCGCACGAACACTTTGAGGCGGCGATCGGCAAAAGGGCCGATGCGCGCAAAATGCTTAAAAGCGGCAATCTCGACACGTGTTTTTATATGTACACGGGTTTGAGCGGAGGGGCTCATGGCGATCGTAGTTGAACATGAAAAGCGAAAGCGCGAGATTCTTGATAAGTCGCTCGACATTTTTATGGAAGAAGGATACGAGGACGTTACGTTCCAGAAAATAGCGGATCGCTGCGGGATCACGCGCACGACGCTGTATATTTATTTCAAAAACAAGCGCGAAATTTTTTTGTGGAGCATCAAACAGCTGACCGGTGAAATTGAAACGTCTTTGCTGCTCATCGTGCGCGACGCCGATATTCCTATCAAACAGCGGCTTTCCACCGTACTGAACACGATTTTGGATAAATGCGCGGAAAACCGGCGGCTTTTTACGGTTACGCTGTCGTATCTGCTGCAGCTCAAAAAATCGGGGAAAGATCCGGGAGTGCGCGTGCGGCGGCGGATTCTGCGACTGCGGCATCTGCTTTCGACGATCGTGATCGAAGGCATCAATTCCGGCGATTTCAAGGAAATGAACGTGCGCGACGCGAACGAAATGCTGTACGGGATTATCGAGTCGGCCATTTTCAGGCTGGCGGTGCTCGACCAGCAGAACGTGGACGAGCTGCGCGGTGCGTTCGATTTGGCGATTCAGGGGATTTCGGCACGATAGCGGAGACGGATTTGAAACGCCAAGACGCCGATTCGCACGGTGAGGGCGAACTGAAGCCGGAAAGTAATCGCGCACGGGTAACGGTGCACGGGTAACGGCGCGGGTGCAGCCTCACCGGCGGGTCCGGCGGCGGGCAAGGGCGCACAGTAACGGAAAAGGGACAGACGATACCGAGCGATGAAGCATTGCCCGAGCGACGGAACGCAGGCGGTTTAGGGTTAACTCCGGGCGGATGCGTTCCGTTATGGTACGGTTCCGAAGCGATTCTTTCTTTTTGGAAAATCGCACCCGTTTTTAATCTGCAATACGAGATTTCAGAGTGTACGCTTTATCCGATAAAGGCGTCATTTTTTCCAAAATGGATTTATAGAAGTTTTTCACATCCGAATCTGTAAGGATTGCATACACTTGACTGTTTTCGACAGCTATATCTACAAGCCAGTCCAGTTCGCCCGCACTCCACTCGTTATATCCACGTAATGCATCAACTATGACATGTGTTTTGGCAAAACTGTTGCTATTTTCCAACGCAATGATCAGATCCCTTTTCGCTTTTTGTTCGGCATTCGTCGATTCGTCGTTTTTGATGAATTCCGTTTTGTCCTTATAATGTATGGACTCCAAAACTTCATTATACGCCGTTCTGTCGATTATGGCTTTTATCAGTTTATCCAGTTCACTGTTTTCCGTATAATCGGCAGGCGCGAAATATTTTATTCTGTTGTCATGCATCATTTTAAACACTTTGGATTTGTTGTTCGTTTCGGAATTATAAACACCGATCGAATGACCCTGATTGGAATTGATGAGCTTCATGCACGGGATATCAGTATCACTGTCCCCGATGTAAATCATATTACGAAAAGGAACCCGTATCTTTTCAGGTTCAAAATAATCATTGACACCGGAGTCGTTCACATCCAGTACACCTTTTTCGATTCTGAACAGAAATTGCGTCTTGCTTGTATAATTAATGACCTGAGCAGGCCAAAGAGCAACGCCATCTTCATCATAGTAAAAAGAACTTGCATATATTTTTTCGAATTTATCGGCAACGCGAGTACCTTCTATCATTTCTTTTAACCCGGATGAGATGATGTAATGTTCAATTATTACCCCTTTCGCTTCTCCGTACTCTTTTATTCGGTCAAACCAGTTTTCAACACCGGGAAACAGCATTACTTGCGCCCCATATTCTTTCAACACTTTCTTGTTAAAAACCAAGTTGCCGCGCACTTTTTTCATCATCGTATACATATATGCAAGGTTTTGATCCATTTCGTTAGCATCCGCCAATCCGTTCGATTCCGTCCAGAATGAAGTTACGTCGCACCCGACGGATTGAATAAAACCTTGCGCCTGCATATCATTCGGCGACAGCGTTTTATCAAAATCATAACAAATTGCTACAACAGGTTTTGTTTCTTTAGACTTTCTGATATATTCCGTGTTCACCTTCGGTAACTCCTGTGCGCTGCAAGTTTGGTTATCAAATCGTAGTATTTATATATAAGAGTGTTTTATGATATTATAACACGATTCAAGTAAAATACAGCTATATTTTACTTGCAGTCTCTCATACAAGGGCAAAGTTTGGAAGGTTTTTTTCCGTCAGTTCAACGCCCAGAAACCGTGAGCTTATGGAACAGTTGTGTTCAGGTATGGAACGCATTTTAAAGGCGTTTTGTATCTAAAAGATGACCCTCACGAAAACGATTTGGACAAAACTAATGGAATCCGATTGCTGCAATTGAGAGACTTTCCGTTATCATATTAAAAAAAATAAAGCCAGAACATGAATTACCTTTTATTATAAATTAAAGGAATTTCACGCCAAGCTTTACCTCTATTGAAATCAGACTATCTTAGTTCTCTAAAAAACTAACTTTTTAGCAGGGACAGGACTTGAACCTGTGACCTCCGGGTTATGAGGGGACTTAGGGGAGTTCTTTCCTGCTTCAAATTACTTTAGATTGTCTTATTATTCCTATATTTTACACTATTTTCCGCTATTTGCAATCAAAAAAGCTCAGATTTTCTCAGAAAAAAGCATTTTTTACTTAATATTTTTCCTCAATAGCAGAGGGCGGAACTGTAGTATCTTTCCGTTCAAAATTCTGATTTTTGGGGAAGAATTTTTTCAGAATAGTGAAACTAACGATGATTATTTTTAACAAAAATGTCCGTCGGGTTTTTGTCCGAAAAACCTAACGGCCGTTGCTCAAATTTGCAGATAATTTAAGTAAAATTGTAGTTATTCTCCATATTTTAAGCTATTAAACAATTCCTTCATGAATTCTATTAAACTTTGTTGATAATATATATACGAAGTTTAATTATTTTCTTTATGAATTAAGACACAATAATGATTGTAAAAATATGATGGATAAGTTTGTAATAAAAGAGAAATTTCTGCATCTTTTAATACTAATTTATGAAATAGTTCTGAACGGTTATCAGGGTTTCCTAAAATACTATTTATTTTTTGACAAATTGTTCGATCACAAAAACCTTCTTCATAGAGTAATATGGCACCAGTTTCTGGTAATCCATATTTTATAATTTTTTGAAAATTATGTAATTTAGTACAGATTTCCTTGTATTCGTCTTCTTCTAAATAAAGTGATAATAATTCAGTAATACAGTTAATTAAAATAGGTACATCATATCCAAACCCATTTTCAAAAATATTAATGACATGTTCTATTGTAAGTGTATCACGTTTATTAACTTTTAGTTTTGGAAGATACGAGAATATTTCGAAATATGGTTTGCCTTCAATCCATAATAACAAAGCATTTAGCAGGCTTGCTTTATCTTCATAAAATTGGAAATATGAGTTTTTATTGGCTCCTATTATTAAAGGCCAAATTGATGTGATAAAATCCGTAATGGAAGATGTTTGAATTAATGAATTATGATTATCTGATAACCAAGATGAAATTATTTTTGATTCATCAATTCCAGATAAAGATTTTGCAAAAATTGGTAAAGTAGATATATCTTCAATTTGGGAAAGAATTTTTGCTTTGATAAGTGAAAACAATCGGATAATTACTTCCTTAGTTTCATCATCTGCCAATGAATATGCCAAAGTATTCTTTGCAACTAATTCTACATTAGTATCTGATAAATCATCTCCAAGAACCATTAAAAAATTTTCAATTGATTTAATTAAATGTAATTTTTCATTCATCTGTGAAACTAAATCATTAACAGAAATATTTTTTAAATCGAAGTGTTTTATAAGTTGAGAAGCAATATCTTGATATTCCTCTGGAGCAGATTCATAATATTGATTAACAAAAGAGTCAACATTAGTTGAATGAAGAATGCTTGTCCCATATCGATTTTTATATTGAAGGATATCCAAAATTTTACTTAAACAATCTTCAGATTGATTTGGATCTAATAATTTAGTTGTTTTTTTCCATTGCTTATCTTTATATGGAATATCACGGTATTTATATATGTCTGGATCAGTAAAAATAATACAGCCTTCTGTTAGTTTACCTGCACGACCAACTCTTCCAATTAAATTGTTGAAGTCTCGAACACTTATTTCTCCGCCAACTTGGTATGTATTATTAACAAACATATATCTTATGGGAAGATTAACTCCTTGTGCTAAAGTTGATGTACAAACTACAAATTTAATTAGACTTTTTCTCATTCCAAACTCAATTGCCGCTCTAATACCTTTAGGAATATCTGCATGATGTGGAAAAATACCTTTTGTACATGATTTTGTAATTAATGATTCAGAACCTAAATTTTCATTGCATAAAGAACCAATTTTATTAATTTCATCTAGATTCCCTAATGAAGATATATTGAATTCTTCTGGAGATAAATCCATAGCAGAAATTGTATCTCTCATAATTTTAGTTACTGATTTTTTTTGGCCACAAAAAACAGCAACACTTCCTTCCGTAACCATCTTAAAAGCCATATATAAACTAATATTTGTAGGCGAAATATTTCGTAATAATGGATTTTGAGTACTATGTAAAGCAGGAAGAACTCTAGGAACAAAGTATTTTTCTTTTAGTGTTACAGAATCAATAAATCTAATAGAAGGACTCATTGAGAAATCGATAAAACCAATATTCTTTTTTGTTGGAACATAACTGTTTGTAATTGTTATGGAATCAGGCATTAACCAACTTGCTATTTCGGATGCATTATGAATTACTGCTGAAATTAATACTTTTTGTGAAGATTCTGGTAAAAGAACTTTTAATTCAGTTATCAAAAGCTCATATGTTATACCTCTTGAGCCATTATCAAATTGATGTCCTTCGTCAAAAATTATTAAACCAATAGTATTTGCAATTGACTTGTCCAAAGATAATAAATAATACAGTTTTTCAGGAGTAACAACTAAAATATGCTTTTTACTATCAGAAAAAAACAATGATTGTTCAGAATTTTCAAATGCGTCATTAAGTTGATTTATATCTATCAGTTTATCATTAGAAAAAGAATAACGTAGTTCATCTGTTATTTCGGAACATAAAGCTTTGAAAGGTGCTACTATAACAGCTATTGAAGCTCTTTCTGAATAGAAACCAGATCTAATTATTATTTCAATCGATTTTGTTTTTCCAGAACTAGTGGGCATTTGAACAACAGCAGATTTACCCTGAAACACACCATTTTCCCCTAATAATTTTTGAGATGGCCATAATTCTTTTATAAATAATCCATTGTTTATTATTGGTAACCAAACAGAACTTTGAAGATTTGAGTAAAGAGGTAGAAGTTTTAAACAAGAATTTTTAATTTTTTCAATGATAATTGAAGTAATCAGTTCACTAAAAAATAACTCTCTTGAATTACCGTCAATATATGCATTTTTTCTGAATGAATTTGCTATATTAATACATAATTCTTCTTCTGTAGATTTATTAAAATAACGGTGAAAATAAAAAGAAAGAATAAGAACATGACTATTATATATACCACAATCCCAATCAGGAATGTTTTGATAATCATTTTTTAATAGCCAATATAGAAAACGGTCGAGGTTTGAACAGTTAAATTCATACTCGTAATTTTCGTGTATCTTATTTATAAGAACTTGAGAACTTCCTGGTAGATCACAAAGATAATATGCTGCCGCCCCGACCAAAAGTTCATAAATTGGATTTTTATCTAAATTTGAATTTGCATATGATTCCAAAAATTCGGCTGAGTATAATAAGTCTGATTGAAGTTCTTTTTTCTGAGGGTTCTCATAATCTGTATTAATTAATCTTGCATAATCTCCTAATAATCCAATAGAAATAGAAAAAAGCTTTTCAGGTTTCTGGGATGTTCTTAATTGCCTATCATCTTCAGGAACATGGAATTCTATCATTTTTGCAATAGATTGAGAAATACTAAGTAAGTTTTTTGAATTTGTCTTAGGCTTCATCTGCAGCTCTCTTATATAAACTATTAATTAAAGTCTTCATTTCTTTTACACTTATCACTATTAATCTTAGAATATCATTGTTAGAATGTTCGGTACAATCTACTGAAATAATCCTGGTTGGTAGAAAAATATTTTCATCAAAAAGAGCGGCTGCACCATATTCTTGTATATAAGGAATATCTGCTGGATCTTGAAAACGTTCTATTTTATTTGCTTCATTAAATTGTTTTAAATCAATAAACCTTTGTTTTATTGCATTTAAGGATTCGGCTTTTCGTTTTTCATCTTTTTGTGAACCGTTTACTGCATCTTGAAGACGGTCATAATTGCCCTTAGTCTCACTATAACCTGCTTTTACTTCAAAAATGCATAGCTCATCATCTGCAGAAAAAGAATTAGTAGAAGCGAACTTAAATCCAAGAACATCACTTCCTTTGGAAGATTCATTTTGAATATCTTTTCTATTATAACGAGTTCTAGGAATCCAGTAATTTTCTAAGAATTCAAGAAAATCTGAAATTAAAATTTCACCAAAATCTCCTGACCTAATTGATGGCCCCGGTGCATTAGATGGATCAGGAAATTTAATTTGATTTAAATAATCTTTTCTAGATTGATTCTTTGGTTTTAGTAAATCAATTTCAGCATCATCACAATATTGATTTCTAAAATGAGTAGCCCATTCAGACATAATGGCATCATTATTTAGATCACAATTTAAAGAATAAATTTCAATTGTTTTTCCATCGACAGACAATAATGATGTTTCTTTTTTTAACCAATTAAAATAATTCATTTTTTAATCTCAGTTTTATTAAAATCAAATATTGATTTTTCAATATATTAACTCAATAATTTATTTCCATTATCTTTCAACCACTGTTTAGCATCCTTATACCATGGGCAGTATTCTGCAACAATGGCCCAGAATTTAGTGCTGTGGTTTAATTCCTTGCGGTGGGCGAGTTCATGAATAATTACATAGTCTCGAACATTTTCCGGCATCTTCATTAAAAGATAATTGAAACTTAAATTGCCTGTTTTTGTACAACTGCCCCAGCGGGTTTTCTGGTGGCGGATTGTGATGCGGTTATAGGTTACACCCATAAGACTAGCGTATTTTGTTACAATAGCAGGAAGATCTTCTTTTGCTTTTGCTGTAAGTTCTGTGATTTCTGGACTTACAGATTTTGAACCTGTTGATTTTTGTGTTCCTAGAAGTGAACTTATAAATGCTAATGCTTCTTCCTGTTTGGGACGACCAGCTTTTTTCTTTGTGCCATAAACTGCCATGCTGTCGATTATTGGAAGAATTGTATTGAGTTTTTCTACAATTCGTTGCTGTTCTTCGATTGGTGGAAGAGGAAATGGAGTATCAACAATCTTTGTTCTTGAAATATTTGGTTGTGCTCCACCTGCTGATTGTTTTACAAAATCTGGCTTATTTGCTTTTAAGAAATAAAATAGATAGTAATTATATATTCCCCCAAATGGAGTACAGGCACAACATGCTTGATTTGTAGTTAAATCAAAACCTGCAATTGCTACTTTACCAATAGTTGCTCCATACATTGCAATAAGAACGTCATTCATTTTGTTCATTCGTAATGAACATTTTTCGAACGCCATTTCAGTTATATATTCCTCGGCGCTTGTTATGATGCTATCATTCAATTCTCCTGTTTTTATCCAAGGAATAGTTCCATTTTTATAATATTCTGACTTTCCTCTATCAGGTGTTGCCCCAGCTCCCCAGTCACCAATTAAACCAAGCTTTGTCCATCTCCAGTTTTCTGGAATATCAAAAGGTATTTCATCTTCTGTAATTTCTGCGAGTGCACGACTAGACGCACCTGCTTTGGTCGTGTCCTTTCTAATTTTCCCTTCTTTAATGAGTTTTGCTTTTTCTTCAGCAATCTTTTTAAGGAGTTCATCTACACTGGAATCAGTTTCCAGCTGTCTTGTCAGCTTTCCCTGCATTGCTGCCTGAAGAACAGATTTTTTCATTTCTTCAGGGAATTTTTGGCAAAGCGCAATCAATTCGTCTTCTTCTTTGCTGTATTCATCAATAAGAGGAAGTATATGATTTAGTTTTTCTACGATGCGTTGTTGTTCTTCGATTGGCGGTAAAGGAAGAATTATTCTTGAATAATGTGCATATCCAAAATTAGGTTGCATTCCAGCTAATTGTTCTTTTAACTGTTCTTTAAATAATGGACTTTGACAAAGATAATATAGGAAATTATTATCAGCTAAATCACCGAAAAATCTTAATCGTAGAGTAGATGTATTCAACATCACAGTATCTTCTTTATCATAAATTGCGACCTTTCCCCAACTGCCACCTGAACAAGCTGTAAGGATATCTCCTTTTTTTGGAGTTAAATGCAAGTATTTCTTTTTGTATTCTTCTGTTGAAACAAATAGTTGCTTTTTATTTAAATCAATTGAACCTTGAAGAATATTTGTAACGGATAAAAGTTGTGTACCTTCTTTTGTATATTGAAACTTTCGAATTCCAGCGCCTTCTTGTATAATTGAAACATCAGAAAGTTTCATTAATTTCCAACTGTTTGGAAGTTCATATGGATAATCTTCATCTGAATAATATGGTTCTGTTTCTTTTTTATTATAGAATAATCCTTCTGAAACGTATTCTTGTTTCTTCGTCTTTAATTCATTAAGCAAATCAGATGCACTTGAATCCGTTACTTTTTGTTCACTTAATTTACCTTGAAAAGCTGCTTGTAAAATCGCTTTTTTTAAATCTTCTGCAAGTTTCATTATTTCACCTCAAGAAGATTCATAATAAGAGCGAGTTTTTCATCAAGCTTTGCTTCAAGACTTTCGCGACGTTCTTTGTAGTTTTTAATTGTTTCTTCTGGAGTAAGAACTACATCTTCTTCTTCGGGGTAGCCGCACAAATCAAGATCAAATCCGCGTTCTTCAATTTCTGCAAAAGTATATTTTTTTGCCTTAAAGGTCTGTGTTGATGTTTCACTTTCTTTTTCATCAGCAATTTCAACTCGATTGTTCCACCATTCATCAACGCATTTCATATCTTCGCGTTTAATTGGATTTGTCTTGTTAAAATGTTTTACCCCTTCCGGCATATCCATACGATAGAACCAGATTTCTTCTGTTTTTCCTGTCTTATCAAAGAAAAGAAGGTTTGTATTTATCGAGGTATAAGGAGCAAAAACACTGGAAGGCAGACGGATAATCGTATGAAGATTACATTCTGTCATAAGTTTTTTCTTGAGATTTACTTTAGAGTTATCACTATTGAATAAAAGCCCATCAGGAAGAACAAGGCCACAGCGTCCATCTTTTTCAAGACAATAAATAATACGTGCAACAAATAAATCAGCAGATTCGCTGGATGCTAAATCATCAGGGAAATTCTGAAGGTCAGATTTATTGAATTCTCCACCAAATGGAGGATTCATAAGAATACAGTTGTATTTGTCTTTTGGTTGAAGGTTTAGGACATTAAGGGCAAGTCCGTCTCCATGAACTATATCTGGATTATCAATATCATGAAGAAGCATGTTTGTTGTAGCAAGCATGTAAGGAAGCTGTTTCCATTCAATTCCATAAATAGAATTCTGAATTGTTGTAATATCTTTTGGACTTTTTGCCTGAGCCATTAAATGAGATATTGCTTCTGCAAGGAATCCTCCTGTTCCACAAGCAAAATCTGCCACGCGTTCCCCAATTTTTGGATCTACATGGTCACAAATGAACTTTGTAATTGCACGAGGAGTATAGAATTCTCCAGTGGCTTTACCGCCATT
Source organism: Treponema brennaborense DSM 12168 (assembly GCF_000212415.1). Classification (NCBI taxonomy): domain Bacteria; kingdom Pseudomonadati; phylum Spirochaetota; class Spirochaetia; order Treponematales; family Treponemataceae; genus Treponema; species Treponema brennaborense. Next base: position 2,881,146 of record NC_015500.1, read on the forward strand.
CTGAAGTCCTTTTAGAAGAGTTTCGTAAAAGTCATTGAAATCGTGTTTGATTCCAGCATCGTCAAAATCAATATCTGCAATTTCATTTACAAGTTGGCGAAGTTTTACACCATCCTTCATATAATTCTGACTTTCGCCCATAAATTCACGAACAATTAAGGCCTTGGGATCATCACTTGTAAACAAATGTTCTTTGTCATTTACAGAAACAGGCTTACCTTGAAGAAATGGAAAAAGAGTGTTATTTACAAACTGAATCAGTTTGTCGCCAGTTAGCCTATTTGCAAGATCTTTTGAACCATCCTCTTTACGAAGGTCAGCCCAGTCACGAAATCTAAAACCTTCTGGTATTACAGGAACATAACCTTTTTTAAGTTCCCATTCTTCTTCTTTGGCATCAAAAACTTTTAAGAAAAGTATCCAGATTAACTGGCTCATATATTGTGCAGTGCCACTAACACCGGCATCTCCAAACATTATTTTTGTAGTAGATTTTACTAATGCATCACCGTTCATTTATTTCCCACCAAAATTATTTATAAAGTTCTTTTTCTATCTCAAGAATAATTGTTTCGTATGCTGCTTCGCCACCAAGAGTTTTTACTGCAGTTTTGTAACTGTAGCCATTCTGCTGAAAATATGGCATCCCGAAAATATCGATTGTCTTAAGATTTGAAAAATCAGTTTCTTTATACAAATCAATTACAAGATTCATGATTTTCTGCTGCTCTGGATTCAAATGTTTATTAAGTTCTCTTGCTCGATTAACTCTATCTTGCTTAGAAATTGCTTTTCCATATCCAAAATGGCAGACAAGATCATATAAATCTACTTCATGTCCAACAATATCTCTCAGTTTTGTAACAACTTTTTCACTTATCAATAAATCCATCAACATTCCATCTTTGACTTCAGCTACATCAAGTTTTGACCATGTGTTATAAAAATCTTCAAAAGTCGGGAATAAGTCTTCCACATTTTTTCTTACACAGCTTTCAACAGATTCTTCTCTTACAAGATTCATATTGTCATCAAGATATCTGATAGATGTATCTACGAGTTCAACATCAACACCTTTAATTCTGAAAACTTCTCGTTTTTTCTTATTTTTTGTAGTAAGTGGAACAGCCGTTCCTCCTGGTACGACATCAACAATACCATCAAAATCTGGATCGTCAAACTTCAAGTAATTCTTTCTGAAATCCATAATAACAAAGTGTGTTTTTGTTCGTTCTTCGGTTTCGTTTTCAAATTGGTATTTCTCAACTATACGAGTACCACGTCCAATTGTCTGCTTAAACTCAGTCATTGAGCCAATTGTTTTATCAAGAACAATAAGACCTACTGTTTTTGTATCAACACCAGTTGAAAGAAGTTTACTTGTAACAGCGATTACAGGATATTTTTGACTTGTTGAAGAAAAGTTTTTTATTTGATCTTTTCCGGCCTGGTCATTTGCTGTAATTCTCATTACGTAGCGCTGATTACTTTGTTTCATTAAGTCAGCATTTTCATTTGCAAGATAATCTCGCATAGCACCTGCATGTTCTTCTGTTTCACAGAATACTATTGTTTTTGTAAATCTATCATGTTCTTTTAAGAATTCGGAAATCTTTGTTGCTACAAGTTTTCTACGTTCATCAATAATTAACTTACGGTCAAACTCTGGCATTAGATAAACTCGGTCTTCAAGAGGTTTTCCATGTATATCTTTTTCACCTTTCTTAGGTTTATATCCATCTCTATCAATATCAAGTTCATGTGCCATTACAACATACGGAGAAAGAAATCCGTCTGCAATTCCTTGCTTAAGAGAATATACATAAACAGGATCACCAAAGTATTCAAGATTGGAACCAGAATTTGTTTGTTTAGGAGTTGCAGTTAAACCAATTTGTGTAGCACTGCCAAAATACTCAAGCATTTCATGCCAGCTTTTTTCTTCATTCAATGAACCTCTATGACATTCATCTACTACAATAAGATCGAAGAAATCTGGTGGGAGTAGTTTATAATAATCTTTATCCGCAGTTGGTTCTTCATCAGGATTTTTATCATCTTCATCTTCTGAACGACCAGATTTAAGTTGCTGATAAAGAGAAATAAAAACTTCGTAACTTGAAAGTTTTTTTACATCTTCTTCTGTTCTAAGATTTATATGCTCACCGATACGAACCATATTGTTCATTTTATGAAAGGCTGTGAAATCATCAAAAGTTTGAGCTGCGAGAGATGTTCGATCCACAAGGAAAAGGATTTTTTTCTTTTTGCCAGCTTCATAAAGACGATAAATTATCTGCATTGCAACAAATGTTTTACCTGTTCCAGTTGCCATTACAAGTAGAAGTCTCTGTTGTCCTTTTGCAATTCTATCAATACAACGGTTAATTGCATTACGCTGATAATATCGTGGTTTTCTTCCATCTGCTCCCTGATAATAAGGAACTGTAATTAAGGAATTCTGTTCATCACTAATATTGTTGTTTTTCTTATATCTTTCCCAAAGTTCATCTGAAGTTGGGAATTCATTCATTGGGAATTCTCTGTTTGTTCCCATATCCATATCTTCTTCATGGAAACATTTTCCATTACTAGCATAGGCAAAAGGGACATCCAAGAGTTTTGCATATTCAATAGCTTGGCTAACACCATCATGAACATCATGGTCTATTCCTTTTGCTTCAACAAGAGCTAGAGGAAGATTGTATTTATAAAGTAAAAGATAATCGACTTTTTTTCGTTCTCCACGAGTAACAGTACCATCTGAATCAACAAGAATCTGGCCATCTGTAAAGGCTGTCTTTCCATATTCCATCACAATTTGGTCACCTTCTGCAGACCATTTTTTTGTTAATTCTGGAGTAATGTATTTTAGTTTTGTATTTTCTTCGTTTCGTGTTTGTTCATCGATATCATTAATTGGGGTCATGGTACGAGTATATCATATAACTCGATATTTTTATAGATAAATAAAGCAAGGAATCCAAGCCTAGCTTGTAACGGCGAAATGTTTGCTGGGATGCAACGGCAGGGCGTTGCTCGTGGAAGTGAGAAAAACTCGCTGAATAAGACTACACTTTGTCTGAAAGCCATTTTGTTCAAATAGTACAGGCTTTTATGACTGGGGTCGCAATGTTGCGAGTTTTTCGAGAGGCGGCGAAACGCCTCTAAAAGAGAGAGAAACCGACGATACGGTTTGGGGCCCCGGATTGAAAATGTTATACCACGTAGTCGGTATGACATTTTCAGTGTGGGGTACACCCAGTTTGGCATGCCAAATTGTGGTGTAATACGGATTCCAAAGGGAATCCGCAACGTTGCGAAGCTGTACTTTTAACCGAACATAGAACTAAAATCCTCATCATCGGCATCTACTATATCAATAATAGAACCATCACAGCTTGGGAATTTACAATAAACAAGATGACTATCATCTTTCTTGAAGACTCGCATTTCATCTCCCTGAAAAACTTTGCCACAATGAATACATCTAATCCAAGAATCAAGCTTAAAATCATATTCTTTCAATGCAGAACGTAATACCTTTGTTCTGATTTTTTCATCTGTTATTAAATCCATAAAGACATCCTATATTTCCCATTCATAATCATCATTAATTTTTTTCTGATGAATGGTGTGCTGCATCTGTATCTGATTCATTTCCTGAATCTGATAATCCAGTTCTGCGTTATAGAATTTTTTATTGTAGTCAGAAAACTTTTCACATTTATTTCTGTCCATTACATCAGCAAGATGCCTGAAGTCCTTTGAAGTTTTATTCCAAAAATCCTTGAACACTTCCTTGTACCAGTTCAATTCTGTTGTAATTGCTGTAACAATTTTTTTTACATTTCCAACGAATTTATTGAACCTGGAAGTGAAGTCTTCAAAACGATTGATCTTAAATGCTCTGATTTCAGAATCAATTGTCATGCTATTTCTTTCAACTTCATCACAAATCTGATTATAAGCAACAACTTTTTGTGTAGAAATCTTGAACAAACTTTTATTGCGTTCTAAGTCATTCTGCTCCAATTCAAGATTCTTAGATGCCTTTTTATTTTCATCCTGAATAGTTTGAGCATCCTGTAAAGTTTTATCAGCATTTTTGAATTTCTGATCAATTTCTTTTTTTTGCTCATCAAGTTCTTTTTGTTTTTTCAAAAGAGGAGCTTCTCCGAGTTCAACAACTTTTTCACGTTCAGCAAGTTCAAGTTCTTTTTTCTCGTTTCTTTTACGTTGAAATTTATTGTTTGTTTCTTTTATTTCAACCATGAGTTCTCGAGACTGTAAATCGCTTTCTTTTCGTTCAAGTTCGGACTGTTTTGTATGCTGTTCTTTTTCTTTTTTGGAAAGCTTGCTTTCCTTGATAAACAAATCCAAAGATTTTTCAGTATTTGTCTGAATATCTTTTTCCAACTGTTCAGATTTCTCATTAAAGGATTCAATATTTTTATCCAAATCAAATCTTTCCTTTTCAAGCTGCTGTTCTTTCTTTGAAAGTCTCTTCTCTTTCTTTTCATTTTCTTTCATCTGCTGATATACAGGTTTTTGTTTATGTGAATGCTTTTCACCAGGAGTTCTGTCTATAGTGATTCCACGTTCTTCTGCAAAATCTTGTAAATCATGCCGAACCGATTCTTCAAATTGTTGCTGTGCAGTACCTTTACCTTTTGCAGTAACAAATCCCATTTCAGCTAATGCTCCACTCATTGAACTTTGCAATTCCATTCCAGTCTTAAGAGATTTACCAAGGTGAGCCACATAAACATAATCGAAATGGATATGAACTGGACTGTAAATCTTTTGATGAGTTTCTTCATCGATTGAAAATTCATCGTTGTGGAGATAAATCCCGATTGGAACAATATTAGGATATTTTTCAGTCAAGTAATTACAAAAATCTTTTAAGACTTTAGAAGCTTCTTCATCATCCGGTCTATTGTCCCTGTTTCCGAGTTGAATGATCATCTCGTAAGCAGGTTTACGACTTCCATCAGCTTTTACATTTTTGTGTTTTCCCTGACGCTTGTCGTTAAGAATTGTTTTCAGATAATTTTCAATTCGACGATCTTTTCGCTTCTGCTTAGCATTGTAATTTTTTACTGCCTCTCCAAAAATCTGCTCATAACACTTTTCTAAAGTACCACAATCAAGAATTGTTTCATGCTGTCTTGAAAGGTCGATATGTTTTTCTGAACATACGATTTTTGGATCGCGCATATTGTGTAAACGTTGAATTATAGGTCTACAATGGCACATTGCCTTGTAGCCCATGAAGTCTAAAGTAAAATCTTCATTTTTCATGAGCTACTCCTTTTATAATTCCGCAAGAATTTCTTCTGCGGATTTACCCTTTGAAAGTTCATCTAAAGCAAACTTTACACCTTTAAAAAACTCAGACTTATTTATAGAAAGTTTTTCATTGTTTTTGTTTTCTTTTGGATGTTCTGCTTTTTTTACTTCCGAATATGCCTGATTGATTGTGAGTTCTCCAGAAGAAACTTTATCTAAAGTTTCTTCGTCAGCTTTTTTTGAAAGTTCACGCATTTTCTGAACCTGACGTTCAGACTTTTTCAGTTGTTCGGCAAGTTTTGCATCAGTAAAATCTTCTGTAGATTTACCTTCTGATTTTGCTTCTTGCTTCATTTCTTCAAGTTTTTTGAACATGGTAAAAACTTCTGCATCGGTAAGATTTCTGCGATCAAGTTGTAAATGAAGTTCATACTTCATAGCTTCGTTCTTATCTGCAAAAACTTTATAAACAACAGGAACATATTTTATTCCAATCTGATTTGCTGCTATGAACCTGGAATTTCCGTCCAAGATGGAACCATCCTTCGTCGCAATAATTGGCTGGGATTTATCGAATCCACGCTCTTTCATATCCTGCGCAATGCGTTCTACCTTTTCAGGCTCCTGCATAAATAACTCCTTGAAATCTTTATCAAACTTAAGTTTTGAGATTTCAACTATTTGTATTCTTTCAGAATCAAACTTGTTCTGAAAATTCTGTTTAGCAGTTTCGAATGAAGTGCTAATTTTTTTATTAAAAAATTTCATATAATATTTCTCCTATAAAATCTCGCATCATCTTGGTCGGCCGGAACCAAAATGATTCTGCTTATTAATTGTGATTACAGATTTACATCTCTAATGGATGTTCTGTAACTTTCACCTTCGAATTCCAAACTTATACAGGTTTCTCGAAGGCGATCTAAGACAGCTTCCCCAAGCTTCTTTAATAGATCTGCTTTTGAAAGATTCGAGATCAGAACCGTTGGAAGCATGTTCTCATAACGACGGCGAAGAATGTAGTTCAGAAGAGCATTTTCCTTCTCCTGCTGTATCGAACGCCCAATCTCATCAATAACCAGCATCTTTGTACTGGAATATGATTCCATTAATTCCTCGCGGTTTGTCTTAGCGTGAAAATCCTGAGCTGATTCATACTTGAAGATAAATTCTTCTATAGATATGAACTTACCACCACAATTGCGAATTATCGCTGAACCAAGGTGTGTTTTACCAAGACCTTTCGAACCAAGCAGAATAAGTACTTTGTCATTCTTTTTTAGATTCGCAAATTTTTTGATAGTTTCAAGATTTATAGAATCTTTCTCTTTCTTGGGAATGTAAGTGTCAAAATCTACATGCCAGTACCGTCGAGGAACTCCGCTTGATTCAACTCTTTTTTGCGTCTGATAAGCAGCTTCTTTTTCGGCCTGCTCTGCAAGTTCTTTTTCACGTTGCTTTACCCATGCATCTATTTCTGGATCTGGTTCTAGAGTGCCAAAAAATGAAATAGGATTTAATTTATTAATTTTGTTCACAAAAATCTCCATCAGAATGGCAAGTCAGCAAGCATTTCCTCGGTCACTTTATCAGCTCCGCTTTCTTTTATAGAACTAACTTTAGCTTTGTATTTGGCCTGTACTTTACTGAGCCATTTTTTTAATGAATCAAAGTCTGATTTTGGATGTGCATTAACTCTTCGTTTCCAGTTTGAATAATCTACAATGCCTGTTTCAAACTTTTGTTTCCCAAACTCATTAATAAGGCTTTGATATTCCTCTGGACTTAAAAGAACATTAGATATGTCTTTTAAATCTATTACATCTTTAATATTCAACTCTTTATTATTAACTGCGCCATTTTTGACAGGAGGGGTATTGCCATTATTGGCTATACCTTGCTGCCGTTTTTGGCGATACCAGTTCATATATTCAGCCAGAATAGGTTTTGTTGTATCAACTTTTATCTGTCTTTCATCTACTTCTTCTGAGCCTTTTCTTTTTACAATCTTAATTGTGATATAACCTTTCTTTCTTAGGTCATTAACCCATCTCGAAGCAGTTCGTTCTCCAATATGAAAACGTTCCATCAGATGCTTGTTAGAAAACCAACAAAAGCCTTTTTCCAGGGAATTAGATGCTATTTCACCGAATAACAGTTTTTCACCATCTGGAATATTTAAGTCATCAATGATGAAATCTGGCACAATAATAAAGCGTATCTGTTTCTTTCCATTACCGCCTTCTATTTCCATCTGCATCTTCCTTTAAGTGGTGGTCAGATGATTTCGAAAGTGAATCAATGTTTCTGCGACGATGAGTCGTAAGCTCGTAGCTTGTAGGGCGTCCGTCGTGAAATGTAAAAGAAACTTCAACAGTTCCGAATCGTACATTCTCGCGATTAATGTCTTGAAGTAACTGGATCAATACATCTTCGCTCATTTTGCACCTCCCTGAGATGTAACGCGATTTGCCTCAATGTAGCGTTCAAGGTCTCGTCGATGTACGAGCACACGTTTATGTATTACCGTGCGCGGTAATTCTGAATAAGAGATGAGAGAATCCAAAGTGGACAACCCAATTCCTAATATCTGGGCTGTCTCCTGGCGAGTAAAGAGAGTTTTTTCAGGAAACTCTGTAATACAATAACTAGAGGTTTTCATAATTCCTCCGTTGTCATCTTGCTATCTGGCGTGATAGCAAGAATCTGAAGTAGATTAACGGTACCATGTGATATACAATCACATTCGCGATAATCTGAATCTAACGGAGAATTTGGAAAAATAATAAAGGTTTTGAGAAGGTTTTATAGAATTTCTATTTTCTTGATATTTTTAGCTCATTGAGTTTTGGAATAATTGTATTGTTAGAAAGATTTTTATATCCGTTATAAGTTACGGAGTAAGATTCTTTATCATTTAAATCTTTATTCTTTTTCAAACCAAATAGTTCCATGAAATAAGTATTTATCTGATTAAAATGTTTCACTAATTCAAGATTCTTATCATGAATAAATGAACCTGGATAATAGACTCCCCAAGAATCTTTTTTTGTAGCTTGGAGAATATTGTTTTCATATTTCAAAATTCGTGTTTTCAGAAGAATGTAGCAATAGTCTTGAAATTCAGGGCAATTATTTTTTATTGCAACGAAATTTGAGTCCTGTAATAAATCTAAAAATTGTTTTTTTATATCAAATTCGCAATCTTCAAAAAAATAGCATTTAAGTTTTAAATATTCCTCTTTTGTAAGTTTTACAAAATACAGTTTCTGTAAGGTAATAAAATAATCAATTGATTGTATTACCGTTAACTTAAAAAATTCCGGTTTGTCTTTTATTTCGTTTTCAATCTGTTCAAATTCATTTATATGGCAAATTGGGGTATCAATAAAGTCTATGACATTCATAGGCTTTGTATCAGCAATTAATTCACCAAGTGAATTCTTCGCTTTGGGAAGCACTCGTAATGCACTCCATAAACCTCCATAGAGAAGAAATGAAATGCTTGTATTTGCATAAAGAAGACTTTCGGTTTTATGGAAAAGCACATTTCTTTTAAATATTTTAACCACATATTTATACTCTTTTACAAAATCATTCATGACTTCATTGAAAATTGTCTGGAAGTTTTCTTGTATATTATGTGGAAGGGATAAGATTTTTTCTGAAGGAATTAAGCAATCAATAGAAACATATTCTTTCAGTTTTTTAGGACTAGCAAATGCTTTAAAAAATGCTATTTTTCCTTTGATTGTTGGAATGACTATCCATTTATAAACAATCATACATCGAAGATATACATCTACTAATTGAAAAGATTTCCATTTAATATCGTTCTCAAGATTATCATCTAATATGGATTCTTCAATGGATTGTTTATAATCAGAAAATGATAACATTTCATTTTTGATATAATCTCCAGAATTTTGTTCAGCATAAATCAACTGATCATCCTGTCTCTTTCTCAGCCAAATCATTCAGAAACCTCCATACCCCATATTATACACTGCAAAAGTGTCAAACAACGACATTATATAAATTAAATAACATCCGTCATAATTCAGCAAGTTTTTTCTGAAATCTACTGAACGCAACTTTGCGTTTAAAAGATTTCCTTAACTTATCTTCTTTCAATTACTTTAAAAGAAGTTTGATGCTAAATAAAAAAGGCTTTCAAAACTGACAAAGAAGAATTGAAATCCTTTGAAATCTAATCTTTTAGTTTATAATTTGCATACTTTCCTTTTTGGTTAGGAACAAGTTTACCTTCTGCAAGTAACTTCCTAATTTGCAAATAAGCCTGATCGCTTGAAAGCTTTAGTAAATCCATTACATTCTCTTTTGTGATTATTCCATCCTGTTGCTTTGCAAGTTTAATTATAAGTTCAGGATAGCGAACTGCATCTATATCAGTTTGTCGAACATATTTTGCACTTTCGTTATTCTGTTTATAAACTTTCGCACTCAGAATATAAGAACGATTGGTTCCATTCCTGGTTGCTTCTACAAGCCCAGCTTCTACCAGGTTTTCAATTGTAGAGATGGTGCGGGCTTTATTAAGATGAACAACTTCGCTTAGTCTTTCTATCGTCACTCTGCGTTCATTGCGGATTGTAGAGAGAATCAATAATGCGTTTATTGAAAGAGGGCGGTCTCTTCTATTCTGTTCATCAGCAATCATTTTTGTAAACTGCATATCCGGATTAGCTCGTGGTACAAAAAGCTTAACAATTGATGATGTGCTTTCTGAATAATCAGGCCAAGGGCGACCATAAAGAATAGAGCCTTCGAAAATTCTATCGATTCCGCGACCAGTTTTTTCAACCATACCAGTACGTTTTAATACATCCGATAAACAAGGGTTTCTACCATGGGGTTCAACAGAAATAAGGTTTTCTGCATTTACTCCTTCGATAAATCCGCCCTGACTTGAAATCGTCATTCCTTCATTATCAATAAGAACACGAACTTGACCAAGCTGAGTATAATCTCGATGACCAAAAGCATTTAATAAACCTTCACGGAAAGCGGCAAGAGTGAACTCTGGAACAGGAATTCTGAAAAGACCATACTCCATTTCTTTCTCTGGATTCCAGGCTGTAAAGTATGTGGAAAATCTTTCAAAAACTTTGCCTACTGGTTCGTTTGAAGTTTCGTTTATTTTTACATTGGTTCCAGATAAAACTTGAAATGATGCTCTATAAGTTGGCATCAAACGTTTTAAGCTTTCTGTTTTTCCAAGGAAAAGTAATCCTGTTACAGTTGGTATTGTTTTTCCATTTTCTTCTACAACAAAGTGAAGAGCTTTGTAAAAGTTTTCCTTATTCAATTCAAGCAAGGACTTATCACTTCCAGGGTTATTTTTAATAATACTTCTTAGATGCTCGAATTCTAGAATATCTAAATCTTCTTCTGTTGATCCTTCTACTGGCTGTGCAGAAAAATCAAGTAGACTTAATTCTGATAATCGGCTTGGAATTTCGTATGGGAACAAAGGAACTGCTTCTGGAGAACCATCAAATTTTAATCTGCGTCGTAAGGTTTTTCCGCTGGAAGTTGCGGTAACTGTTCTTGCTTTTGGAACTTCTATTTGTAGAACATCTGTCTTTTCTTCAGTTAAAACTTCAGCTCTTGTTGAAATTGACGGAACCGTGCTGTTTGCAATTAAAGCCATTACACCAATAGCATCTTTATGCTGCTTTGTAAGTCCGGTTATTTCACCATCATCTTCAACTCCAACATAAATTATACCGCCTTCGGCATTTGCCATTCCAACTACAGCTTCAATTAATTCAGAGTCTGGTAATCCATTTTTTTCCTTTGTATCTGATTTAAACTCAGTAAAAAGGTCTTCTTTTACAGGTATTGTTCTCATAATATTCCCTTTTAATTCGATTATAATATATTTTAACACGGTTTGTCGAGTTAAAATATAAATCTAACTCGGTTTACCGAGTTAAACCGAGTTAGATCCCGAGTTAGAATTACACAATTCCAAACCTCTGTGAAATACGAACTGCATCTTCCTCTGAAAGATTAAGTTCTCCAAGTTCAAGTTTCGCAATCCGCTTGTCTTTAAGAATCTGACCTTTCTTCCGACCTTTTTCTAGTTCTGATAGAACGAAAAGAACTCCGAGCTTGAAAGAGTCAGAATTGATACCTTTACCAGTGTTGGATACGGTTTCGGTTGGTACTACAACTTCTCCGGCTTTCTTGCGAGCTTCCACCGCCTTAATCATTTCATGTGCCTTATTTATTGAGACAGAACCGTTCTGAATCTTTTCCAGAAGCGAAGCATCAGCTTTCTTTGCAATCTCTCTCATCTTACAAATCTGACGTGCAGATTTATTAAGTTGTCGACCAATTGCTTCATCAGAAGATCCTTGCGCATTAGGATTTGATTTTCTAATTTCATCGAGTTTCAAAAATGCAGCAAAATATTCGCCATCTGTTAGTCGGCGGGAATTAAGCTGCATTTTATATTCGTATTCAATTGTTTCATCTCGCGATTCAAATTTCTTGATAATTACAGGTACTTTCTCAAGTCCAGCTTTTTTTGCTGCCTTGAATCTCGAATGTCCATCAACAATGATATAAGTATCAGTTACAATAATAGGGCGAGATTTATCAAAGCCATTCACCCTCATATCGTTAGCAATTTCGGTTACCTTGTCATTCTCTTGCTGGAAAACATTCTTGAAGTCTCTGTCAAACCGAAGTTGTGAAACTTCCACCATCTTAATCTTTGCATTGTCTTTATCGTTTGCCTTTTTTGTAGAATTTCCAAATAATTTCATATCTTTTTCTCCCTTTTTCTAAGCACTAGCTTTATTCAACTCTTCAAGTTTCTGATTCAGCATGTTGATTGTTTCTTCATCTTCATTCTGTTCGATAAAGACTTTCTTCATAACACTGCGAGCTAGATTAACAACTTTTTCATCTTCAAGATGTGCCGCGTAGTGATTAAGCATTGCTTCTGTCTTATGACCAGAGAGAGCCATAATATATCGCTTGTCCTGAACATAATCCAACATTCTTGAACAGAAGAAATGCCGCCATGAATGAAAACAGATATCTTCAGGATTTTCAAATCCAATATCTTTCAATGCACGTTTCAAATATTTATTGAACTGTTTACTGTCCATTGGCTTGTCTGGAACTGTGCTGTAGAAGATAAATCCATTATCATGAGGATTAAATTCTGCAAGCATTTTGAGCTTCAAATAAAGCTGGTGAGAAATAGGAATTGGAACAGAACGTTCTTCTCCATTTTTACAGCATTTAAGACCGTCATATTTTGACCAACTGCGGCGAACATAAATCTCATCTTCGCCAAGATCATCAACAGTAAGAGCTTGGATTTCTCCGGCTCTCATTCCTGTGTGCATGGCAAGTTCATTTGCGATTTTTGCTTCGTCGTTATCCCAATCAAGTTCCATCAGTTTTGTTGCAGTTTCCATATCAAGAATCTTTCGTTTTTTACTGATATTTGAACATTTAATGATTCCATCAAAACAATTGTTCTGAGTGAGTTCATTGTAATATGCCCATTTGAGTGGAATTGTGATCGTTTCGATAATTGAGTTTACTGTTTTTGGAGCAAGTTTTTGTGCTTCATCACTTGAGAAAAATGCATCAACATCTTTTCTTGTAATTTCTGCAACACATTTTCCTGCAAGACGAGGAATCCAATAAAGGCGAGTTCTGCTTAAAAGGGTAGCGCAATACTGACGATGGATAGACTGCTTCTTTCCAAGCTTCTCTCTGACATATGGAGACTTATCATAATCCCAGAAGTTTTCAAGAAAATCTTCAATCGGAATACTGCCTTTAGAAGTTTTTGGAACAGCAGAGTAGAGATAATTTCTTTCTGTGAGAATTTTGATGATGGTGTTAATATCATCACTGTCAAAATCAGCACTACGCAAATCATTGAACAATCTGATTTTATCGATGCTCTGAACTTTGCTGTCTTTTGAATTAACACGAACAGGAATATTGCCTGTAACAATCCATTGCATAACAGTACGTTCTGCTTCTGTACGGTTTCTGCAACCAGTTGATTTGTTGTTGGAGAGGGTTCCATCTGCAAGACGGATTTGAGCGTAATAAATCCCAGTATGGGCTTTAAAAATTAAATAGGGCTTAGCCATATTCACCTCACTAAGACTGTAACAACTTTACTTAAAGTTGTTACTTAAATTAGTAATTTGAATCACGCTAAGCCCTACTTCATTGGGTTTAGTAGTGTGTTAAACCCTTATAACATAAGAGATTAACTATTTAGCAGGGGTTGGACTTGAACCAACGGCCTCCGGGTTATGAGCCCGACGAGCTGCCATCTGCTCTACCCTGCGTCGTAACGTTCAAGTATATTAACATTCGTTTCATAAAATGTCAAGCGGTTTAGTGAAATAAATATACCAAAAAGTGAAACGAAAGCGATAATATCCGTATGAGCGCAAATCTGCCATCAGACGGCCTTCGCCCGATTTCGGACACTCCGGTTGACATATCCGTCCGTTTTGTATATACTGAAACAGCTTTGGGGGTGTAGCTCATCTGGCTAGAGCGCTTGCATGGCATGCAAGAGGTAAGGGGTTCAAGTCCCCTCATCTCCAAAAAGACCGAACATTCCGTTCGGTCTTTTTTTTCCGTTTTCAGCGTTCCGAAAACGAAACGTATCATATGATACCGTCCGACAGGGCGGTTTTATTTTTTTAGGGGACTTGAACCGGAGCGGCACTGCCGCGCAGGCGGGGCAAAGCCCAAGTCCCCTCATCTCCAATCTTTTAAACACTTATATAATAAAAGTTTAGGGGTTCTTACATAGTTTGTAAGAACCCTCTTAGTTTTCGATGGTGATACTATGGTAATAACCTAGACGATACCAACCGGACAGGTGCGAATGAAATGCATCAAATCTTCAAAAAAATTACCTTTTAGGTTATATCTACGTAAACCTCGTAATGGCTCAAAAGAGTTACCCATTTACTATGTGCAGTTTAGAAGTGTGAACTCCAAACGATACTGGACTTCTGGTAAAAGCACAGGAAAAACAGATAAGACAGAAGCAACTATTATTGCATATAAATGGCTAGCTTCAGAACAAATACCAGACAGAATAAATGCTCAAGTTTCAACTAATCATAGTTTGCAACTACAAACAGTTCTAAATGCATTACGAAATGCACAATTCAATCAAAATGAACTTACTCAAATTATTCATACTCTAGAAACTGTATATGATATAAAAGGCGGAGTTGTTCCAAATACAGCAGCAGCAGTTTTAGTAAATGAGTATATGGTAGACTTTTGGGATAAAGACAAATCAGCTTACTTAAGAGAGAAAGGAATGTCTGGAAAGCCGGTCTATAATAATCACGCTTAATACTATGCGAAATATTGTTAAAAACTTCTGGTTACCCAAGTATGGAAATCATGAAATAGGTAGTTTTACAAAGCAAGAGTTACAAAAATGGTTATGGGACATTAAAGTAACAGATTATGATAAAGGACAAAAGAAACCAAAAGTAGGAAAGCTATCTCACGTCTACGTAAACAGAATTCTAAGAGCAGGATTACAACCGCTTAAATATGCTTATCAAAATCAACTGATTAAAAACGATTGTTTTACAGGTTTTAATTTTCTATCGGACAATCCAAAAAAGAAACAGATATTGACTCTTGAGCAGGCTGAAAAACTCTTAATACCCCATGTCTTAATCCAACTGCAAAACTTGCAAATCAACTTGCTATGCTAACTGGTTTACGTATAGGAGAAATACTAGCTTTTACTCCTAAAGACTTAGGCGTAAATAAAATATACGTGCAACATAGCTTTGCTGTTAGAGACGGTCTTAAGTGTCCTAAAAATGGAGAAACTCGAATTGTTCCAGCACCGTCAGAGTTACTGGAACAACTAAGAAAACAAGGACAAACTAATCCTTATGGTCAAGGTGAAAACGATTTTATCTTTTGGAGTACTACAAATCCAAATAAACCTTTTGACAATAAAACCAGGGGATAGCAACTAAGATTACAGCTAAAAAGTTTACGTATGGAAAATGTTGAATCTATATCTTTTCATTCTTGGGGACACTTTTTTTCCACATATATCGAACCCAAATTGACTCATTCAGAACTTCAAAAAGTTACAGGTCATCCAGATGAAAAAATGCTTGAACATTATACCGATCATGAAACAGAAATTGCTCTTGAGCATGTTGGTTCGGGACCCCATACAGAAAATGATACTTGCGTTAGCTTGTGTCATTTTCAGTGTGGGGTACACTAAAAATATACAACATTTTATAGGGTAATCTTCGCCTACTGGCGACTCTTTTGGGCTGCTTGCAACATTGCGAGAGTCTAGAAACAAATGAATTAGTGAAGTATAGTATAGTAATCTTTTAAAATAGGATTATATAAATGGCATCAAAATTTATTACAAATACAAATGGCGAAAAATCACTTTCTGAACGTATACAGGGACTTACAAAAAGTAGTTCAAAACTTGATTTCCTTGTGGGATATTTCTTCTTCTCTGGTTTTTGTGAAATATATAAAGAAATTGCAGATAAGCCGTTACGTATTTTAATTGGAATGGATGCCGAAGTTGATTTAAATAATTGTATTTACGAATACACAACTGAATTAGGAAATAAGAAAAATACTGATTCAAAACTTACAATTAGAAATAAGTATTTTGAAAGCTTAAAAAAGGCAATTAACAAAGCAGACAATCTAGATACAAAAGAAGTGGAAGACTCTTACAGGCTGTTTGTTGAAAAACTAGATAACGGTACTTTGGAAGTAAAAAAAACAAAAGACCCAAATCATGCAAAAATGTATTTGTTTTACATTCCGGCAGAAAAAACAACATCTGGTGAGGATGAAAGCAAACTGATTATAGGCTCAAGTAATTTTTCTTTGCAAGGATTAAAAGCCCGTAATGAAGTAAATGTTTTTTTACAAGAAGAAGCAGATTTTACAGATGCAAAAAAAATATTTGAAACACTTTGGAATGAAGCTATTCCATTAGTTAATGTAGATAATAAAGATGAGTTTAAAGAAAATGTTTTATCCCACACTTGGCTTGAAGCACTCCCAACTCCATACTTAATGTACATCAGAGTTTTGTATGAATATTTCAAAGTTAGCAAAGATTATATAAAAACACCAAAAGAGCTTACTTCAGACGGCATGACAGAATTTTTTGATGTATCGTATCAAGTTGATGCTATTCGTGACGGTGTAGCAAAAATTAAAAAACACTCTGGGGTTATTGTTGCAGACGTTGTAGGTTTAGGTAAATCAATTATTGCGTCTGCCATTGCTGCAAACTTAGACTGTAAAACTGTAATTGTTTGCCCACCTCATTTAAGAACACAATGGGAAGATTATGCTTCAGATTTTAAGCTACGAGGATGCAAAGTTTACACTGCAGGAAAACTTGAAGAAGCTGTAATGCAAAATAAAAACGCTCAAGACCTTGTTGTAATAATTGATGAAGCTCACCGTTACCGAAATGAAAACACAGTTGATTATGGATTTTTACACCAATTATGTGCAGGTAACAAAGTAATTTTACTTTCTGCAACTCCATTTAATAACTGCCCCGAAGATATTTTTTCCTTAATAAAACTGTTCCAAATTCCAGCTCATCCTACAATTCAAACTGTAAATGATTTAGGAAATCAAATGGAACAACTTGTTATAGAATACAAAAAATTAAAAAAAGACCATCGCAATAAAAAAGCTAATGAAGCTCAGTTTAACAAAGAATCAAATGCATTAGCAGAAAAAATACGCGAAATTCTTGACCCTGTAATTATACGCCGAACTAGAGTTGACCTAGAAAAGCTTGATAAATACAAAAGTGATTTAGACTCACAAAATATTAAATTTTCTGACGTTCAGCCACCTAGCTCGCAAAATTATGAACTTGGCGAGCTATCACCTTTGTACATAAAAACCTTAAATAATTTAACTGGTGCAATGGAAGATACGAGCGACGATGAAGATGACGAAAATGAAGAATCTAAGATAACTTTTAAACAAAAAAACAATTCTCAATTTGGATTTTACGGTGCACGTTACAAACCATTAACGTATCTAAAAAAAGACACAAAAGATAAAAACAAGATTGATAAAAAGCTTATCAACAAATATAAAGTTTATTTTGATGATGTAGAAAACTTTGCTTCTGGTCAACGTAATATGGCAGAGTTTATGAAACAGTTGCTTGTACGCCGTTTTGAAAGTTCAAAGTATAGTTTTATAAAAACGCTTGAGAATATCAATAAATCTATGCTTACTCTAAAACGTTGGTATACAGAACTCCATAGAATTCCTATGATAAAAAAAGTTAAATTACCTGACATTGATGAAATTCTAGAATTACTAGATGACACTACAGATAGCCTTTTTAGCGAAGATGATATTTTGCAATCAACCCTTTCTAAAGAAAATGAAAAGGGTGTTTGGTACATTGATTCAGAAGACCTTTCTCCTGATTTTGAAAAAGAGCTTAATTCAGATATAGCTCTTATTACAAGTTTTATAAACGACTGGAAAGCTACAAAAGAAGATCCAAAACTTAATAGCATTATTAAAACAATTCAATCATCTGTAAAAAAAGAACATAATCGTAAAATCATCATCTTTACAGAGTTTTCAGATACTGCCGATTATTTGCAGGAAATGTTTGCAAAAGAAAAAATCCGCTCAATGATGTATTCCTCTAAAGTTGCAAGTAAAAGCGGCAGAGAAACTATCCGTTACAGTTTTGATGCTGGCTGTCCAGCAAATTTGCAAGTAGACGATTACGATGTACTTATTGCAACAGATGCAATTTCTGAAGGATTCAGTTTGCATAGAGCAGGCACAATTTACAATTATGACATTCCTTATAACCCAACACGTGTAATTCAAAGAGTTGGACGAATTAACCGTGTAAACAAAAAAATGTTTGATAAACTTTATATCTATAACTTTTTCCCTACTGCAACAGGTGAAGAAATAAGCCATACTGCAGAAATTTCTACATTTAAAATGAAGCTGTTTCAAGCAATTCTTGGAGCAGACACAAAGATTCTTACCACTGATGAAACAATTGACGGTTATTTAGGAGCAAAGTTTGCAGAAGCAGAAAATGAAGCAAACTCTATTTCTTGGGACGTTCCATTTAGAAACGAACTAAATACTTTAGAAAAAGAAAAAAGTCCTTTACTCGAAATGGCAAAAGAATTACCACAAAGGTGTCGTCTTGCCCGTAAAAACGTGAACTGCACAAATGCAAAAGAAGATTTATTAAATAAAGAACTTTTTGAAGATATAAAAGAAAAAGGTGTTTTACTTTTTTCTAAAAAAGGTGATTCTTACAGATTCTGCTTTACTTCTCTTGACAGCTCTACAGTTTTAACATCTCCAGAGCAAGCATTAACGCTATTTAGGGCAACAGAAAAAGACGAAGGTACAAAAGTAACAGATGCCTTCTATTCACTTTACGAAAGAGCAAAAGTCGAAAGCGGGCACGTAAAAACGACAAGACAAAAAAGTAAAACTATACAAGAGGCTCTAATTAAGATTAATAGTTTGCTACGTACTGTAACAAATGAAAATCAAAAAGAATACTTGGAAGCCATCCGAAATGTGATTAGTTGGGACAGTATTCCGTCTTTTTACATGAAGAAAATTGCAAAGATGAAAGAAGCTGGAGAAGAAACTATAACAAACTTAAAAACAATTATATCAGATAAATATCTTGAAACAATTTTAGAAAAAGACAACAGAATAGATTCTGAACCAGAAACAATACTTTTATCAGAAGAGTTACAATAAAAGGATAACAAATGGCAGAGTCACAAAATATTGAATATAAAGAATCTTGGCGCGATGAATATCTTAAATGGATTTGTGGTTTTGCAAATGCGCAGGGAGGCAAAATCTATATTGGTATTGATGATAATGGAAAAATAATAGGTGTAAAAGATTCAAAAAAGCTTATAGAAGATATTCCGAATAAAATTCGTGACACGCTTGGAATTGTTGCCGACGTAAATCTGGTAAAAAAAGAAAGCAAAGAATACATTGAAATTTCAGTTTTACAAAGTGCATATCCTGTAAATTACAAAGGTGAATATCACTATAGAAGCGGAAGCACAAAACAGCTTTTACAGGGAACAGCGCTTACTCAATTTTTGCTTTCAAAAACGGGAACAAAATGGGAATCTGTCACAGTAGATAATGTTAAGATAGAAGACCTTGATAAAGAAAGTTTTGATATTTTTAAGCGTGAAGCATTAAAAAGCCAACGCATGACAAAAGCAGACCTTGCAATGACGAATGAAGAGCTTTTAGATAGCCTTCATCTTTTACAAAATGGAAAACTTACACGAGCTGCCGTTTTACTTTTTTACAGAGAACCAGAGCGGTGGTACAAAGGTTGTTATGTAAAGGTTGGATACTTTGGACTTGGTTCAGATTTACAATATCAAGATGAAATACACGGTTCTTTGATGATTTTAGCAGACAGAACAGTAGAACTAATTTACTTAAAATACCTAAAAGCATTTATTACTTACGACGATTTAATTAGAGTTGAAACATATCCAATTCCAAAAGATGCAATGCGTGAAGCTGTTTACAATGCACTCATTCATTCAAATTATGCTGCTGGTTCACCAATTCAAATACGTATACATGAAGACCAAATTTATATTAGCAATGACTGCGTATTCCCTACTGGATGGACAGAAAAAACTTTACTAGGACATCACCGTTCAGAACTGTATAATCCGGACATTGCAAAAACTTTTTTTAGAGCAGGCTACGTAGAATCTTGGGGACGTGGTATTCAAAAAATTTGTGAATTATGCAAAGAAGCCGATGTGCCTGAACCTGAATACATTGTTCATCCATACGACATAATGCTCTGTTTTAAAACAAAAGTAGGCAGAAAGATTATAGAAACAGATGAGAAACTACCTGTAAATGAGCCGCTAAATGAACTTCAAACTACCCAGAAAACTACCCAGAAAACTACCCAGAAAATTACCGATAGTCAGATTAGTATTCTTAATGAAATAATGAATAATCCTCAAATAGGAAGAAAAGAATTAGCACAAAGAATAAGTAGTATTTCTGAGGATGGTGTAAAATACAACCTTAAAGCACTTCAACAGAAAAAAATAATTAAACGAGAAGGTCCTGACAAGGGCGGTTATTGGAAAATAATACAGCAAGAAGACAGAGGAGAATAACATGCAAACATTTGACGTAACAAAAAAATACAACAAGGAAGACTTTACAAACTTTTTAAGCGATTTTTTACCAGACGATTTTGTTCCAAACGAAGAAGAACTGTACGCAGATTTTAAGAACATAAAAACAGGTTTTAGACTTGGTGAATGTAAAAGCCTTGATTTAACAATATTTGAGTTTTCTGTATTAAGTGTTAATGACCCACGCGTAACTTTAACACGTGAAGTTTGTGCTCTAATGAAAAAATATGAATCATACCCAAACGTACTAGCTGTTTTTTATAACACAGAAAATTCTCAATGGCGATTTTCATTAATCACTACAGATTACGAGACAGATAAAGAAGGAAACAATAAACCACTATACTCAAACCCAAAGCGTTTTTCTTTTGCTTTAGGCGAAGGCTGTAAACGTCATACACCAGAGTCTATGCTTTTTGAAAAAGGCACAGTAAAAGCAACAAAAGACAAGGCTGCACTTGATGATTTAAAAAGTAGATTTGCAATAGAAGTTGTTACAAAAGAATTCTACTCTGAACTTTTTGCTTGGTACGAATGGGCGTGTTCTGTTGCAACATATCCTGTTGGAAAAGGCGACAAAGTAGAGCAAGTGGCAAAAAATAACGAAACAAATATTATCCGCTTAATTACAAGACTAATGTTTGTTTGGTTTATAAAGCAAAAGTCTCTTATTCCAGAGTGGGTTTTTAATGAAAGTGAACTTAAAAATGTTTTAGCCGATTTTGACAAAGAGAGCCTAAAAAAAGGCAACTATTACAATGCAGTTTTGCAAAATCTTTTCTTTGCTACATTGAATAAAGCAATTAATGAACGTGAGTTTACCGATAACGATAACGCAGCTAAACACTACGGCATAAAAACACTCTACCGTGATGACACTGAAAAATCATTCTTTAAAGTTGACCATAAGAAGATTGTAGAAATTTTTAAGAGTGTCCCATTTTTAAATGGTGGACTTTTTGAATGTCTAGATAAACTGGAAGACAAACAAATATATAATGATGGTTTTAGCCGTGAAAAAAATAGACGAGCATTTTTACCGAATGCATTGTTTTTTAGGGAAGAAAAAGACGGTCACGAAGGTATTGTTCATATTTTAAACCGATATAATTTTACGGTAGAAGAAAACTCTCCTGTTGATATACAAGTTGCCCTTGACCCTGAACTTTTAGGCAAAGTATTTGAAAATCTTTTAGGAACTTACAATCCAGAAACAAAAGAAACCGCACGTAAAGATTCTGGTTCTTTTTACACACCGCGAGAAATTGTAAACTATATGGTAAAAATCAGTCTTGAAAAATACCTACAGCAAAAAATATCGTCCTTAAAACAAGAGGAAGCAGAATTACTTTTTTCAAGCGACGAAACAAATGCACCTTTTGACGATTCTGAAAAACTAACAAACTGCCTGATGAATGTAAAAGTGTTTGACCCCGCATGCGGTTCTGGAGCTTTTCCTATGGGAATTTTACAGGCTCTTGTTCTTGCTATAAAAAAACTTAACAGCGATAAATATAAAACAAACAAAGATTTATATAATTTAAAACTGCACTTAATAGAAAATTGCATTTATGGCAGCGATATTCAAAGTATTGCGATTCAAATTGCCAAGTTACGCTTTTTTATTTCCCTGATTTGTGAACAAGACAAAACAGAAGACGCAAATAATAATTACGGATTTGACCCTCTGCCAAACCTAGAAACAAAATTTGTAAGCGCAAACAGTTTAATTGGCATAAAAAAAGCAGAAAATCAAGGAAACCTTTTTGAAAACCCTGAAATACAAATCATTAAAGGAAAACTTACTATTATACGGCAAAATCATTTTAAAGCAAAAACTTTGCAAGAAAAAAAGAGTTTGCGTGAAGATGACAAAGCCTTGCGCGAACAATTAATACAGATTTTGCAGGAAGATAAATTTTTTGCACCAGAAGATGCAAGACAAATTGCTAGCTGGAATCCGTATAATCAAAATGATGTAAGCTCCTTTTTTGATACAGAATGGATGTTCGGAATAAAAGACGGCTTTGATATTGTGATTGGAAATCCGCCGTATGTACAGCTGCAAAAAGACGGCGGCAAACTAGCTACGATGTACGAAAACTGCGGATTTAAATCTTTTGCAAAAACCGGTGATATTTACTGCCTGTTCTACGAAAAGGCACATCAGCTTTTAGGACAAAACGGGTACTTGTGTTTTATAACCAGCAACAAATGGATGCGTGCTGGCTACGGTGAAAAACTGCGTGCCTTTTTTGCTTCAAACGTTAACCCGGAAGTTTTAATAGACTTTGCCGGCGTAAAAATTTTTGAAAGCGCAACGGTAGACACAAACATTATGCTCTATTGTAAAGCTAAAAATAAAGGTAAAACTCTAAGCTGTGTTACAAAAGGCTTAACACAAGACGGCAGAGATAAATTGAGCGATTTTGTTCAGCAGAATTCATCAGTTTGCAAATTTGATAATTCTGACAGCTGGGTAATTCTTTCTCCTATAGAACAGAGTATAAAAAGTAAAATTGAAAAAGTTGGTGTACCACTTAAAGATTGGGATATAAATATTTATCGTGGTGTGCTTACAGGATTTAATGATGCTTTTATAATTTCCACTGAAAAACGAAATGAAATATTGGCTAATTGCGAAACAGTGGAAGAGAAGACTCGTACTGCTGATTTAATACGACCGATTTTGCGCGGCAGGGATATTAAGCGATATTCTTATGATTGGAAAGATTTATGGTTGATTTATATTCCTTGGCATTTCCCTCTTCAATCTGATAAATCAATCCAAGGTGCATCAAAGAATGCCGAGCAAGAATTTCAAAGGCAATATCCAGCTGTTTATAATCATTTATTACAGTATAAAAAAGAATTACTTTCAAGAAATAAAGCAGAAACAGGAATCCGTTACGAATGGTATGCAATGCAGCGTTGGGGTGCAAATTATTCGGAGGAATTTAATAAGCCAAAAATTGTGTATCCAAACATGACAAAGTTTTTACCATTTGTTTGGGATTCTAAGCAATTTTTGACTAACCAAAAGTGTTTTATTATTACTGGAAACAACACAGCTTTTTTAACTGCTTTTTTGAATTCATCTTTATTCAAGTATTGTTTTAGAGATTCATTTCCAGAATTACTTGGTGGAACACGTGAACTAAGTAAAATTTTCTTTGATAAAATTCCGGTAATCAAAGTGGATAAAGAAACAGAGACAAAGTTTAAAGCCCTTGTTAATGACATTCAGTCAGATTATACAAAATCAAAAGCAATAGAAATTGATAATATCATTTTTAACTTATACAATCTAACTGATGAAGAAAAATGTGTAATTGGTTACATAGAAGTAAATTAGCTATTTTCTACAAAGTCTATTTCTTCTTCTGTAAGATTATATATATTGTAAACTAATTTATTAATCTCATTTTCATTTTGCGATTCTTTATATTTAGTAAATAATGCATCAGAAATTGTATTAGGAACAGGCAATTGTTCAATAAACATAGGTTTATATTCAAAATAGCCACCATTTCTTGTTACTCCAAGATTTCTGATATAGTAATCTGCAAGCTTTGAATTAAGTATACACAATAAACTCTCACTTGCAGAAACAATCATTGTTGCAGGAGCATTTATCATCATTCCCTTTGGTGCAAAGGAATATGTTGCAGATAAGTTAAGATTCCCCCAAACAATTTTTGGCTTATTAAATTCGTCCCAATAACTTATGCTGTCTTGTGTTTCAAACCATTTGTTATTTGTCTTTTTACGGGCAGTAATTTGTTCGCCTCTTATAATGTACTTTTTGCCAGTCTGTTCAAGACGTTCCATTCCAAAAGTTAGTAAGTATTTTTTTACCGCAGGATATTTTTCAATATCGTAATGCTTAGATGGAAATGTTGCGATTAAATAAAGTTCCGCCCACTCATACCCATAACGCTTAATATCCCTGCCGCGCAAAATCGGTCGTATTAGCTCCTCAGTTCGTTTGTTTTCGTCAGCGGTTTTACAGGCGGCTAAAATCTCGTTACGCGTCTCTTTGCTGATAATAAATGCGTCATTGTAGCCGGTTTTAATGCCGTAATTTATGCTTATATCCCAGTCCTTGAGAGGCGTGCCAACAGCTTCAATTTTACTTTTTATACTCTGTTCTATAGGAGAAAGAATTACCCAGCTGTCAGAATTATCAAATTTGCAAACTGATGAATTCTGCTGAACAAAATCGCTCAATTTATATACACATTTTTTTGTATTTTTGAATCAAACTACTTTTTCCCACAAAATGAGCAAGAGTGTTCCTGTCAACTTCAAAATATTTGGCAATTTTTCTTTGTGATATACGGCAGAACAACAGTTCGCATATTAGTTCGTCTTTTTGATATAGCTTATGCCGTTTTGGAGATGTTTTTCTTCCTTTAGGTCTTCCTAAAATAGTGCCACTTGCTTTTTTCAATTTTAACGCTTCTTTCGTTCTTTGACTAATTAGATTACGCTCAATTTCTGCACTTAATCCAAACGCAAACGCCAATACCTTGCTTTGAATATCGTCGCCAAGTCGATAGTTGTCTTTTATTGTCCACACTTTGCATTCTTTATTCATACAAATATTCAATATTTCCATAATCATAAAAAGATTTCGTCCTAGACGACTAAGTTCTGCACAAATTATTAAATCACCTTTTTTAACTTGCTGTAAAAGAAGCCCTAGTTTTCGTTTGTCGTAATTTTTTGTTCCGCTGATTGTTTCTTCTATCCAGCCGTCAACGTTAAGCTTTTCTTTTTTACAAAAATTGTTAATTTCAAACCGCTGGTTTTCAACTGTCTGTTTGTCGGTGCTAACCCGAATATATCCGTATGTCATTTTATAACCTCGTTACAGAGTATTAAAGAGGAAATCAAATGGAACAGCAACCAACTACGAATTCTATTGCATTTAACAAATGCCTATATTCTTACAGAACAATTATTAATACAATCAAATCTCAGCCAAAGAGCAAAAGTATAGACTAATTTAGACATGTATTGTTTATTTTAGGAATTAGTTAAAAATTTAATTCATTTTCTATCAACTTCATGTGGCGTGTACCATAGGATAGGAAGGATTCATAGGAAATGATTATTAAACTTTATCAGAATTTATTCTGATAAAGTAACAGGGAATTGTCAGCTTTAGCTGACAAGGGGTGTAACCCTCGTGTTAGTCTAACGGCATTGGTAAGTACTACTGGTAGTAAAAACATACAGTTTCAATATTCTCTTATATAACTCAATAATACACTGTATTTTTGTATCTCTATATGATATATTAAATAAGCGATTCTATATAACTTGCTATAACACAATAAAATATATTATAACAATACTATAATTCAATGGCATGCAAGAGGTAAGGGGTTCAAGTCCCCTCATCTCCAAAAAGACCGAACATTCCGTTCGGTCTTTTTTTTCGTTTTCAGCGTTCCGAAAACGAAACGTATCATATGATACCGTCCGACAGGGCGGTTTTATTTTTTTAGGGGACTTGAACCGAAGCGGCACTGCCGCGCAGGCGGGGCAAAGCCCAAGTCCCCTCATCTCCAAAAAGACCGAACATTCCGTTCGGTCTTTTTTTTCCGTTTTCAGCGTTCCGAAAACGAAACGTATCATATGATACCGTCCGACAGGGCGGTTTTATTTTTTTAGGGGACTTGAACCGAAGCGGCACTGCCGCGCAGGCGGGGCAAAGCCCAAGTCCCCTCATCTCCAAAAAGACCGAACATTCCGTTCGGTCTTTTTTTTCGTTTTCAGCGTTCCGAAAACGAAACGTATCATATGATACCGTCCGACAGGGCGGTTTTATTTTTTTAGGGGACTTGAACCGGAGCGGCACTGCCGCGCAGGCGGGGCAAAGCCCAAGTCCCCTCATCTCCAAAAAGACCGAACATTCCGTTCGGTCTTTTTTTCGTTCTCAGCGTTCCGAAAACGAAACGTATCATATGATACCGTCCGACAGGGCGGTTTTATTTTTTCTACGCAAAATACAGTTCGCTTTCAAAGCAGGTGCCGCCGTCCGTCTTTCCGACGACGATAAGCTTATGCGCGGATTCTTCTGCTTTGCCGAACAGGCGGAGCGTATCTCCTTTTCGGGCTTCATGCGAATAATTAATACGGAAATCGGTGAGCGTTTTTTGCTGATATTCGGCGGGAAGGCAATCGATGATATACGCACCGTAACGCGCGTTGTTCATGTGTCCGTTCGCGTCGATATCGGTATAACGGATCGTCCGTTCGTCCAGCAGCTGCATATCTTCGGGAACCGCGATCTTTGTACAATCAAGACCGCAGAACTCAGTTTTAAGCGTCGGTTCGTCGCGCAGCGTGAACTGGGACGGCTTCATGATTCTGCGAAGTTCGGGATTTACGACGAGCCAAGTACTGTACCCCGACACGAGCGACTGCCCGGAAACACCGGTAATTTCATAGCGGCGGGCAAGCTGCAAACCGACGGGCGCTTCTTCCCAAGTTTTTATCGTGATAATATCGTTCGATTTCGGCATGGAATGGATTTTAAACGATACGCGCGACACCAGAATCGCCACGCCGTGGTCATTCAAATATTCGTACGTAAAACCGCGCTGATGATAATCTTCAATAGCGGAATCGGCCGTTACCAAAAGCAGCTCCGAAAGATTGAGCTGATGCAATTCATCGCACTGACAAAAGTTCAGTTTCGTTTCCCGATAAAAAAAAGTATCCTCATGCCACTGCTTAAAACATATCATGTATTACTTCCTGCGGATTGATTCAAAACGCCGATGAAGAACGCGTCCTTTTCCGGCAGCTCCGCCGTAACTATATCACATCAGACCGTCGCTGCCAACAACCGGCCGCAGCGCATATACGATCCGAACGGTCGTATTCACCGGATACGGATACGAACTTTCCGTGAGCGGAAACACGCGCTCGATCAACGCCGCAGCGGCATCGTCCAACAACGCGCTGCCGGATCCCGCTTCGATACGGTAAGAATCGAGCGTTCCGTACGGGCCGATCGATATGCGAACCGTAACGCGGCCTTCAACCGCACGCCGCCGGGCGCGCTCCGGATACGTTAAATTGTCCAGGATTTTCCGGTCGAGCAACGCAAGCACCGCCGGTTCCGTTGCGGCGGCACCCGGCGCGTTACCGGGTGTATCGCCGTTAACGTGCGCCGGTTCAAGGCGTCCCGGTTCAAGGAGTTCTGTTACGGCGGCAGCTGCCGGTTCATGGCCACCGCCGCCGGACACGATTTCCGGCGCGTCATCGGATATGCTGCCGGACACGATTTCCGGTGCGTCATCGGATATGCCGCCGGATGCGGCGGACTGCAGTGAAAAGTTCCGGACGGCGGACAGCTCAGGTTTGGAGGCTGCTTCCGGTTTACTGGCTGCCGATTTGGCGGACAACTCAGGTTTGGAGGCCGGTTCCGGTTTACTGGCTGCCGGTTTGACGGACAGCTCAGGTTTGGAGGCCGGTTCCGCTCTCAGTTCCGCGGCGCCGTTCAGAACGATGCGTATCGGCAAAAATCGGCGCGCCGCATCCGCGTCGGAAGTATCGGCACCGCCGCATATCTGCAGCACGGCACTCACCCCGCACGGAACGGCAGTCCAAAAAATCGCCGCGGAAACGGCAGCCGCCCCGCAGCGACGCAGCCTCCGCCGTTTTTCCGCATCGCGCATCAAACCGTACCGCGGCTTTAATACCGGAACGAAGCGCGTATACTGAACGTGCGCCCCGTTCCCGGATAATACGCCGCGCCGCTCCACGCAGAAGGAGCCGTAGCGAACGTCGCGTACTTTACGTTGAACAGATTTTCAACCGAAGCGGAAACCGTCAGCATATTGTCCAGCTGCGGCGGCGTGTACCGCAGTGAAAGGCCGACGAGCGCGTACGGATCGAGCTTTGCGTACGCGTTCGCAGTGTCGCCGCTCATATACCGGCTTCCGATAACCGAAACGTCGGACGATGCGACGATTCCCTGAGGCAGATTGAACGCAGCCTGACAATACGCGTTCACAGCCGCCTGCAGCGGTATCCGATTGTTTTCAGCCGCACCGGCGGCGAAAACCGCATACACGTATCCGACGTTTCCGTTCAAACTGAACCATGAAACGGGAGACGACTTCACGGAAAGAGAGCCGCCGATTCTGCGCGTCGCGTCCAGATTTTCATTCCGATACGTCGCCGCGTTGTAGCTTATTTCGTTTTCGAGATACGTTACGTAGGCAACGGCGGCGGTTTCGATTTTATCACCGAACGCATATTTTGCACCCGCTTCCGCGTTCCAGCCGTTTTCCGGCTTCAAATCCGCGTTAAAACCGGCACCAGACGCAAGCGACGTTTTTTCATCGATAAAAGGCAGCCGGAACATCGTGCCGTATTTTGCGTATACGGACGCCGTTTCGGTAAAATTATAGCTCGCCGCAATATCGTACGCCCAGGCGTAATACGTATCATCGGCGCTGAACGAAGCCGATTTTTTTTCGGCAGATATGTTCGCCGCGGTAAAACGCACGCCCGCGTTCAGCACGACCGGAACGGTAAAAGAGAACGACGCGCTCGCGTACGGCGCGTACGAAAACTGATTGATTTCGTATTCGTTCGTCAACGTTTTACGTGCCGACTCTCCGTATTTTTGCCCGGTATACAGTACGCCGCTGAAATCGAATCCGGCGCGGGCCGCGAGCGATCCTGCCAAAAACAAATCCGTATACACGGCCTGCGCGGCCGCTTCTATTTGATGAAAGAAATACGTCCTGTACCCGTAATTGTCGAACTGCCGGTTTTTATACGTCCAGGCGACGGGCAGGGAAACGGTCAATTTATCACCGGGAACGAATTCGCCCGTCAGCGCAGCGCCGGTGTTCCATTCCGAACCTTTATCCTTGCTCGTAACGGACGCCGCGTTCGCCTGCGTGGGATCGGCGTTAAATTCGGCTTCGGTCAAACTGCCGGGCAGTTCAAAATCGGTCGTAAAATATGACGCGGACGGTCTGAACGTCAGTTTGCCGGCAGCCGAGACGTATCCGTTGAGTCCGGCGTTCAGGGACGACAGCGCCGAATGTTCGCGCCACCCGCTGCTTCGGTAATAATCAACGAACGCACGGACGCCGCCTTTTTCGGAACCGAATCCGCCGGAAGCCTGCAAAGTCGTTTCGTTATTGCTGCCGTAAGAAACGGACGCGTCGCCGGTTACGCCGGTTTCGGGCTTTTTGGTAACGATGTTCACGACGCCGCCGACCGCACCGGAACCGTACCGCGCGCCGGCCGCTCCGTCGATAACTTCAATGCGTTCCACGGCGGAAAGCGGCACCGCGCTCCAATTCTGCGGAGACATATCGGGATTATTCTGCCGTTTGCCGTCAACAAGGACAACGACCTGACCGAACGGATTGTCACCGGAAGCGCCTCTCATGCGGATTGACGCCGTGCTTTTACCGTAATATCCTTCGGTAAACGTAACGCCGGGCACCGTCGCCAGCACTTCCATCACGGACGTTTTGCCGGAAGCGGCAATATCATCGGCAGTAATAACGGTAACGGCCGCAGGAACAGAATACACGTTTTGTTCGTCGGGAGCGGCGGAAACCGTATAGGTTCTCACGCTATCACCCCGCAAGTCCGGCTCCGAATCCGTCATCGAATCGGCAAAAGCGAACGTACCCACTGCAGCGACACACACGGCCGCCGCACACACACGGGAAAACTGCATACAAACCTCCTCGGGAATGTAAGAAAAAAAATAAGATGCGACGGGCGTCTCCTGGCTTACGGCTCCGTTCCGCGCCTTCTCACCTTCCGGCAATGGCGTACGTGCGGAACGGCGTACCTCCCCGCATCCCGTTCGGGAAGCGGAAACGGTACGAATCGTTTACAGTGGCGGGACCGCTCCGGTATTGCACCGGATTCCGTGACCGTCAGCCGACAGCATAACAAAGAAATCTGTTTTAAGCAAATGATTTTACGAAAACACACTTTGCGCGTATTTTACGGTTTCAAGCGCGTCTTTGCCGTAAAAGTCGGCTCCGATCATATCGGCGTATTCCGGCGTTAAAACGGCGCCGCCGACGCACACTTTGCACCAGGGAGCCCGGGCGCGCAGCAGCGTGATCGTGGCTTCCATTGCGGGAACGGTCGTCGTCATGAGCGCGCTCAGTCCCGCGAGCCGAACGCGTTTTTCCGCGCAGATTTCGGCAATCCGTTCGGGCGACACGTCTTTGCCCAAGTCGACGACGGTAAAACCGTAATTTTCAAGCAGCACTTTTACGATGTTTTTGCCGATATCGTGGATATCGCCCTTAACGGTCGCGAGTACGACGGTGCCTTTGCTTTCATCGGTTTTGCCCGCGGCGGCGAGCGTTTCTTTTATAACCGAAAACGCGGCTTTTGCGGCTTCCGCGCTCATCAAAAGCTGCGGAAGATACACTTTTTTAGCTTCAAATCCTTTGCCCACGACGTCGAGTGCGGGAATCAGGTGATTGTTGATAATATCAAGCGCTTCCGTCGTGCCGAGCAGCGTACGGGTACGCGCGGCGGCATCTTCTTTTAAGCCGCGGATAACCGCGTATTCGAGCGTTTGCGGCGGCGCGCTTTGAACGGAGCCGCTGCCCGCTGCCGTCGCCGGAGCGCTTTGAGCCGCTGCCGTCGCCGGGACACGGTGAACAGCGGCGGCAGACTGAGCGCCACCTGCCGAGAGCGGCGGCGGGGCCGCACCGTACGATTCGGCGAACGCGATGTAATCGCTACAGTGCGGATCGTAACCGGAAAGCGCGCAAAAACACGCGTACGCTTTCATCATTTCCGCCGAGTTCGGATTCATGATCGCGGCGCTCAGCCCGTTCTGCATCGCCATCGTAAAAAAGGAAGCGGTAATGAGTTCGCGCTGCGGCAGTCCGAACGATACGTTCGACACGCCCAAAATCGAACGGCCGCCGAATTCGTCGCGGACGGCGCGCAGCGTCTCAAGCGTTACCGCAGCGGCACCGGGGTCGGAACTGACCGCCATCGCCAGCGGGTCTATGACGATATCCTTGCGCGCAATACCGTATTCGGCGGCGGCGGCGTATATCTTCCGAACGATACGGAGGCGACCTTCCGCCGTTTCCGGAATGCCGTCTTCGTCCAGCATGAGCGCAACGACCGCACCGCCGTATTTTTTGACTAGCGGGAACACCGCGTCCATCACTTCGCGCTTGCCGTTTACCGAATTGACCAGCGCTTTGCCGTTGTAAACGCGAAGCGCCGCTTCCATAGCCGCGGGATCGGAGGTGTCGAGCTGAAGCGGCAGATCCGTAACGCTTTGCAATTCGGTAACGACCGTTACCAACAGTTCCGTTTCGTCTATTTCAGGCAGTCCGACGTTCACGTCGAGCACGTGCGCGCCTTTTTCTTCCTGCGCGAGACCTTCGCGGATAATGTACTGAATATCGTGCTCACGGAGCGCCTGCTTGAACCGCTTTTTTCCGGTCGGATTGATACGTTCGCCCACGAGTATCGGTTTTTTGCCGAACGCGACGGTTTTCGTATAAGAAGAAATCAGCGTAACGCCCGTGTCGCGCCGCACCGGACACGGTTTACCCGCGCACGCGTTTACCAAACGGCAGATATGTTCGCTCGTCGTACCGCAGCAGCCGCCGACGAGCGCCGCGCCGCGATCGACGAAGCCCGCCGTTACCCGCGCGAATTCGGCGGGCGTTACGTCGTACACGGTACGGCCATTTTCACTGCGGGGAAGCCCCGCGTTCGGGTTCACCGCAAGCGGAATACTCGCGGCGGCGGAAAGCCGATCAAGAATCGGCTGCATCTGGTGCGGTCCCAAACTGCAGTTCATGCCGAACGCGTCGACGCCGAGCCCTTCGAGAACGGCGGTCATGGTTTCGGGGTCGGCGCCGGTCAGGAGCTTGGCCGATTCGTCGTACACGGTCGTTACGATTATCGGCAGCCGGACGTTCAGGGCGGCGCACGTTTCCTTTGCCGCAACGACCGCCGCCTTCGCTTCGTAGCAGTCGTTCATCGTTTCAATCAGAATCAGATCGACGGCTTCACGCCGCGCCGACGAGAGGGCGGCTCGGATCGTGTCCGAAAACAGTTCGACCGCGCCGCTGAACGGAAGGTCGCCGAGCGGTTCAAGCAGTTTGCCCGCGGGTCCTACGTCGAGCGCGATAAAATGCGGAAGTTCCGCAGGATTTACAGATGCGGGCGCGAGCGAGGCGGCGCGCAGCGTTTCGAGTTCCGCTTCCGGAATCGGTTCGTTTTCAATGCGGCGGCGCGCTTCGGCGGCGTTTTCAAGCGCGGCGAGGACGACGGATTCGAGTTCTCCGGGCGCGCTGAATTTGAGCCGGTTCGCACCGAACGTGTTCGTTTTTACGATATTGCAGCCAGCGCGGTAATAGCCGTAGTGCAGCGCGACGATTTTTTCACGCTCGCTCAGATTCCAGGTTTCGGGCAGTTCGCCGGGTTTCAGTCCCTGCGCCTGCAGCACGGAACCCGTGCCGCCGTCAAAAAACAACACCTGTTTTCCCAAAAGGTTCCGTATATCTGTCCGTTTCATTGCGGCAGGCTCCTTGCAAAACGATTTTTCACCAAGATACACTATTGCGCGGGACGCTGCAAGGCGAAAAGGCGCGTCTTGTGCCGAGGCGGCTAGCCCGGATTGAAGGGGGACTGCGTACGCAGTCTTGTGCAGGGAGCGTGCTGCGCGAACGGCGCGGCCGCGGAGTGCACAACGAAGGCGAATGCCGGAGCCCCGCAAAGCCGGTGTGCGGTGCGGTGCGCTCCGCATAAAAAGGAAAAAATTATTTTTCTACCGCCAATTTATGAATCATTTCTATGATGGTCTGCCGTACGTATACGGGCAGCCGTTCCAAATCATCGTATACGCTGCAATATTTTACGTACTGCCGGTTTTTTCTGATTTGTTCAGGGAAAACCGACAAGTCGAGGTCTACGCCGATATCGGAATCGTCAAGAAAATACTCAAGGGGTTTATGCAGTACCTTCGCGATGCGGACTGCAAGATCAGCAGAGGGCATGTTATCTCTTGAAATTCCCGCGCTGATGCTTGAAACGGTAAAATTTGCCATTTGTGCCAAACTGTCGCGTGAAATTCCCTGATATTTCAATTCATCGTCGACTTTTTTCCAAAAACTCATAGCTATTTTTACTACTATTGTAAAAAAGAGTTGCAAATTCGCTACTATTGCAGTATGTTGATACTATAGTAGCATTGCACTGCAAAAGTAGGAGGAGAGTCGGCGTGAAAAACTCTAAAAGAAAAGCTTTTTTTTTGCTTGCCGTCATTGTCTTATGCACGGCGGTAATTTTTACCGGATGTCCGAATGCAGGAGACGACGGCAGTAACGCAGGGAACAACGGTTCAAATGCGGGCACAGGTACTGTTGAAGTTCGCTCGCATTCACTTCGGGTACTGAAACTCATGGAAGCAGGCACAGAGATCTGCGTGGCTTCATCCATAGCAGAAGGTTACAGTTACAATCATTTGGATGAGGACGACTGTACTTTTAAAGACGTACCTGTCGGATATTATTATGTTAAGGGAACCGGCGATTTCTGCAACGGATCTGTTTTCCGTTCCGAAATATACCCCGTTACGGCAGGAAAGACGACTGTAATCAAAATAACCGACGATATGTTGGAATAACGGCGTCCGCAGCAAATAAATGGTACTTTCCGTTTGCGTTCCCTGTTTTAACGAACAAGACGTGTTGCAGGAGTTTTATTCCCGCGTTATAGGAGTGCTCCAAACCGTCGGGACGGATTCCGAGCCCGTATTCTACGAACTTATCTTTGCAGACGACGGGTCTACAGACGGAACTTTTACGGCGATTAAAAAAATATCCGCTGAGAATCCGTACGTCCGATACGTCTCGTTTACCAGAAATTTCGGCAAAGAAGCAGCACTGTACGCGCTTCTGCAAAGAGCGCAAGGGGATTTTATCTGCATACTTGACGCTGATCTGCAAGATCCGCCGGAATTGATACCGAAAATGCTTGCGGCAATACAAAACGGCGGCGACTGCTGTGCAGCCAGAAGAACCGGTTTTCCTAAGAACTCCATACGGAATTTTTGCACGATTCTGTTTTACAGATTCTTTAATCTCTTTTCCGATATAAAACTTGAATGCGGCGAACGTGATTACAGGGTTATGAGCCGCCGGATGGTGGATACGGTTTTATCAATGCCGGAACGATTCAGATTCTCAAAGGGAATTTATGCCTGGACGGGGTTTACTGCCAAAACGATAGAATATGAACCGGTTAAGCGATGCCGCGGAGTTTCAAAGTGGTCCTTTTTGAAGCTGTTCGATTATGCTGCCGACGCCGTTTTTACTTTTTCCGACAAATCGATGAAAATCGTAATCGGTTTCGGATTTCTGCTTATGCTGCTCGCCGTCATAAGCGGACTTGCATGTTTTATTATCGGCGTATTGAACCGAACGGCCGGCGCCGCAGCCCTATTTGTTTGCCTATTTGTTTTTCTTGCCGGATTACAACTTTCTGCAACCGGTATAGCGGGATTGTGCGTTTTCCGGTGCTGGGCAGAACTGAAACAACGTCCGCAGTTTATTGTTAGAGAAGAAAAGTGAATAAAAATCGGGAAAAAACGTTCTTTTACGGTACGTTCATATTGTTTTGTTTAGCTACCGTCATACATCATCGGTTTTTAAATGCCGGATACTGCGATGACATATGGTTCTTGGAATTATCGAAAGAATACAGTCTGACGGAATTTCTGAACATGCGTTATCAGACATGGTCGTCTCGGCTGATTATTGAAACGGTACTTTATTTTATCATACAGCATAATCAGAATGTCTGGCGATGCTGCAATATACTTTCCATTTTTCTGCTCGTATACAGCTTGCAAAAATTATGTTTAAAAGAAACATATAAAAAATATACCTGGGTCATTGCTTTGTTTTTCTATTTTGTGTTTCCCTATAAGTCGATGGGTAACGTAGGATGGGTAACGACGACCGTTAATTATTTGTGGATAGCCGCGGCGGGGACGTTCGCACTCATTCCGATAAAAGACGCTCTGACTGAAACTGGCAGAGGGCAACGTAACGCTGTTTTAAAAATCGGTTACGTTGCCGCCGCTTTGTTCGCTGCAAACCAGGAACAAATGGCGGCACTGCTGGCGGGATATTATTTATTTTTCATCGTGTACATCACAGCAACACGTAAAAAGATACCGCAGTTTTTGCTACTGCTTTGGGCTTGCGTATTGGTGGAACTTGTTTTTATCTTTTTATGCCCTGGGAACAGACTCCGGTACGATTTTGAATTGAACAACTGGTTTGCAAATTACGCTGAACTTTCGATGGCCGATAAAATTGCAATGGGATTTTTATATACCATGGCATACTACTGTTTCTGCGATTTGAATTTCGTATTCATATTTTTTTCGGGCGTTTTGTTTTGTACCGTTTTGATTCGCGGTAATACGCGGAAACCGCAGCCGGGTAAAGCCGGAAATCTGCGAAAAATTCCTTATTACATTGCTGCCGCGATACCGTTCTGTGCAAGTCTTTTGCTAACTTTTTTCAGCCGCAATTCTTATTTTAAATCGCGTTTCTTCGTGAAAAAACTGCTTAACACGGAATTATACTTTTCGGCAGGGCTTTCCGCCGCGGATTTTGCACTTGAATTGAGTTTCTATTTTTTGATCATCATATGCGTTTTGATTGCGCTTCGATATGCCTCGCCGTGCAAAAAAGTTTTTTTTCTTTGTTGTCTGATTTTTTGTGCCGGAATCTGTTCCCGTATCATACTCGGATTTTCACCGGGCATTTTCATATCCCATACCCGTACCGCCTGTTTTTGCACACTTTCACTGTTTACGGTTATGATACTTTTTACCCAGCCGTATGTCGAATAACACACTATTGCGCGGGACGCTGCAAGGCGAAAAGGCGCGTCTTGTGCCGAGGCGGCTAGCCCGGATTGAAGGGGGACTGCGTACGCAGTCTTGTGCAGGGAGCGTGCTGCGCGAACAGCGCGGCCGCGGAGCGCACAACGAAGGCGAATGCCGGAGCCCCGCAAAGCCGGTGTGCGGTGCGGTGCGCTCCGGAAGAAAAGCCAGGGAAAGCGGCTGTATCCGATCGGCAGCACGCGGGCCGTTCCTGCTGAAGGCCGGCCTGACCGGAATCGAACCGCCGCGACCGGTACCGACCCAAAAACAAAGCACCACGACCGGTACCGAAGCGACACGGCTCGTCCCGTCCCACGCTCGCGCTCGTTTTCGGCCGAACCGACTTCGCACTTGCCATGAAACGCCGTTGGTAGTATCTTTAATGACGGTCGTTTACACGGAAAATTGCGTGAACGTCCGCAGGCACCGCGCGCTGCGGTGCGAAGCAGGTTGCAGCGGTTTGCAGCGGCTCACAGCAAGTTGCAGCGGCTCACAGCGCCGTGTAAAAAAGGAGATTTTTATGGCAACAACGAAAGAATTATTTAAAGAACGCATGTCCATCCGCAAAACCGATCCGGTGCGCGCTTCCGTTTTGGGAATGCTTATCGACGCCGTTCAGAAAGCGACGCGGGAACTGAATCGTGAAGAAACCGATGCCGATATAGCCGGCGCAGCGAAAAAAATGTACGATCAGACGCAGGCAACGATCGCCGAATATGAAAAAGGCGGCGCCGACACCGCGCAGTTAAAGACCGAACTCGCAATTCTCAAAGAATTCGTTCCCGAAACGCTCTCTCCCGAAAAAACGGAAACCGAAGTGAAACGGATCATAGAAGGGCTTGCGGAGCAGGACCGCGTGCTGAAAAACATCATGCCGCTCGTTAAAGCCGTTCCGGGCATGGATATGAAAGTGGCAAAAAGCATCGTGGAAGCGCTGCTGAAATAGCGGAACGGGCGCGGTGAACTGCGCGTATGCACGAGGGGCGGCAGCCGCGCGTCAACGCGAGCCGCAGACGCGACCTGAACCGTACATGCGGCATGGAAACGCAGACGCGACCTGAACCGTACATGTGGCATGGAAACGCAAACGTGGCCTGAGCCGCAGACGCGGCCTGAACCGCAAACGCGGGCGTTCGCCCGGTTATCCGATCGGAACTTGGATTTCCGTGAGCCATTCGTCCGGATTCTGGCGATTCCAAACACCGTCGATATACGATTCGCGGGTAAGTCCGGCGCAGGTCAAACGGTTGTCTTCAATCCATTTAAAAACGGCGCAGTATGCTTGCGGCAACGTTGCGTACGGACCTTTGTGCAATACGCACGCGGCGCGAGGTACGCGTTCGATTTCCTTGAATTTTATTCGCGGCGTGTCGGTTCCTTTGCACGTAACCGCTTCGCAGTATTCCATGTCGATGTCCCGAGATCGGTATTCGCCGTCGTGATACATGATAAAACAGTAAAACGGATCGGTTTTGCAGGTAAGGCCGGGATTTGCCGCCTCGATTTCGCGACCGATTTCGGGGATGACGTCGAAATACGCATCGTACGACGGAACCACCATACGGCAGCTGTACACCGTAACGCGCGGCAATTCTTTGACGACCACTTGATACGGTACCGTCTTTTCTTCCTGCAGAAAACTCATATACGAATTAATCGAAGCCAGCTGCGCCGTCTGCGCGGCGATCCGATTTTCGAGCCGCTTTTTCTGGGACGCGAGCAGCGGCGCAACATCACAGCCGTCGAGCATTTTCCTGATTTCGCACAGCGGGAACCCGCACTGCTTCAACGATACGATTTTATGCACGCGCAGCAGCTGCGCCGTGTCGTAATAGCGATATCCGGTGGCCGGATCCACGTGCACCGGGTACAAAAGTCCTTCATCCTCGTAAAAACGGAGCGCTTTAACAGTCACTTTCGTCATGACTGAAAATTGTCCTATCCGATACACCGCTAACCTCTCTTTTTTGCAATCCATAAAATATGCACGGTAACGGCCGCGCCTACGGCGGCCAGCAGCAAACACACCGGCAGTTTTCGTATCAGAACGGCGGAAACGGTCAGCATTCCCCACAGAAAAATCAAACTGCCCGCAATCGTCCGGCGGCGCAGTCCGGTTTTCCGCGTGTAGCTTTCGTAATATTCGCGGAAAAACCCGATTTTAAGTATTTTCGACTGCAGAGCCGGCGTTGCCGAAAAACAGCCGAGCGCAAGCAGCACGAACGGCGTCGTGGGCCAGACGGGAAGCACCGCGCCCACGAGACCGAGCGCAAGCGCCGTAAAACCTGCTGTCAGTTTCAGAAATTGCGATAATTTCACGGCGTCCTCCCGTTTCCGGCTGATCGGCTGATTTGCTCGTCAGCTGATCGGCTGATTGCACCGCGAAATCCGGCCGCAGTGCAGGCACAGTACCGTTTTTCATATTCGACTATCGGCGGCGCGTTGTCAAGACGCTGCGGGTGCAAATAGCGGAACGCACGGCGCAACCTCACGGAAACGAATGCCTGCCCGCGGAACGCCGCCGGTTACTCCCATTTGAACAGCTTGACGGAAAGCGCGAACGCCGCGACCGTTACGGGAAGCAGAATTCCGATCCGAAGGATATCCGCCGAAACCGGCAGCCCCGCCGCCGCGTTGTCGAGCAGTTTAATTACCTGCGTAAGCGGAAACACGTTTGAAAACGCCTGAAGCCCGCGCGGCATGATCGCGTACGGAACCGTCGCGCCGGACAAAAACAGCGACGGAAAATAGATCAGCGACGTAACCACGTTAGCCGTTTTCACGTCGGGAACGACCGCACCGATACAAGCGCCCAGTGAAAACACCGCGCACACCGAAAACAGAAACGTCGCGACGAAGCGCGCGCCGTCGGCGATTTTTACGCCGAAGCCGAATCGGGCGGCAAGCCACACCAAAACGGCCGAAACGGCGGCGAACAGAAACTGCAACGCCGTATCCGCGGCGAGCAGCATTCCCGGACTTACCGGCGTTACCTTAAAGCGCTTCAGAACCTTTTCATACCGGTAACCGGACAACGTCAGCGGAATGCCCATAAAACCCGCCGCGCAAATTCCCACGCACGCGACGCCGCTGAAAGCGCTGCGCACCGTTTCCGGTGCCGACACGCATCCGATCAGAAACATGATTCCAACCGGCATGGCGACGGCGAACAGCAGCATGTCGCCGCCTCGGATCGCCAGTTTCGCTTCGGTTTTGAACAATGTGTAAAACGTTTTCAAAGCAGTCATTCTCCGATTCCTCCGTCCGCCGCAGCGGGATCCGCATCCATATAGTTCAAAAAAACGTCTTCCAGATTTTTGACACCGTGCGAAGCTACCAACGTACTCGGCGTGCCCAGAGCGACGATTTCACCCGATTTCAGCACGCACACGCGGTCGCACAAATATTCGACTTCTTCCATATAATGCGAGGTTAAAATGATAGTCAAACCGTCGGCTTGCAATTTTTTCAGCGTATCCCAAATCATGCGGCGCGCTTTCGGATCGAGTCCGGTCGTCAGTTCGTCCAGAAAAACGATTTCGGGCTGAGGAATAAGCGCAAGAACGATCGCCAGTTTCTGTTTCTGCCCGCCGGACAGCGAAGCCACGTCGCGATTCCGCAGTTCCGAAAGCGAAAAAGTTTCCAGCAGCGATTTCCAGTCGGCAGGACGTGCGTACAAACAGGCGGACGTTTCACACGCTTCGCCGACTCTGATTTTATTCTGAAAACTGGTTGCCTGAAACTGAACGCCGACGCGATTGAACAGCGCCCGTTTCACCGCACGCGGCGCGCGTACCGGATTCATGCCGAGCAACTGAACCGAACCGGAATCGCAGTCTCTTGAACCGAGCACGCACTCGACGAGCGTCGATTTTCCGGCGCCGTTTTCACCGATGATGCCGAAAATCTCTCCCTTCCGCACGGTGAAACCGACTCCGCGCAGCGCTTCAACGCGGGTTCCTTTTGTACGCGATCGATACGATTTCCGTAAATCCCGAACGCACAGCACGTCGCCGCGCGACGAACACTCACTCATACTGATACCTCCATGTCACAGACAAAAAGGTACAGTCTCCCGCAACGGGAGAGTCAAGCGCCGGCCGAGAAAACGCCTCTCACGTAGCCGATTCCGCGCGTTTCATGCCGATAAACGCCGTTACCGATTTTTCGGGAGCCATAACGAGCGACGAAGTCAGCGTCAGTCCGATTTTCTGCGCGCACGGCAGAATCGAAAAAAAGACACGCTGCACGTCGAGCGGAACGTCGCCGTATCCGGGGCTGTAGCGCGGCTTCAAAACGAAGCCGCCCGCAACGGCGAGCCGGGAAAGTTCCGCGTTCAGAAAATCCGCGTACGATTCGGCGAACATGGCGCCGGCCGCCTGCATGACCGCACCGCGCGCCGCGTCCAGTTTTGCCGATTTCCGGATCAGAAAATCGACCTGCGGCCCGATCGTCGCGGCGAACAGAATCACGCGGCTGCAGCCTGCAAGATTCCACGCCAGACAGGCGCTTTTCATCGTATATCCGGCGAACGAACAGATTTCGGAACCGCCGGCGGCCGTGCCGGGGGCGGCTGCAGCGAATGCAGTCGCAGCGCCGCCGACGGTCAGCGGAAAAACCGCGTACACGGCCTGCGGGCGCAGAACCGGCCGCATGGCCGCGATGCATTCGGACACGAGCGCGGAGGTTTCCGGAGTGATCGCCTCCGCGTTCAAAAGGGCGGCTTTGGAATATCCGGCGTATCGATATACTTCGCGTTCGTCGGCGGCGAGCAGATTCGCCGAAAGCCGA
The DNA here is from genome assembly GCF_000212415.1 of Treponema brennaborense DSM 12168. Classification (NCBI taxonomy): domain Bacteria; kingdom Pseudomonadati; phylum Spirochaetota; class Spirochaetia; order Treponematales; family Treponemataceae; genus Treponema; species Treponema brennaborense. Next base: position 2,922,471 of record NC_015500.1, read on the forward strand.
TGCTGATAGGTCGTTCCCGTTTCCATTCCGTTTGCCGGCAGATCGATCGTTTTCATGAAAAAAGCATAACTTTTTTACGGACTTAACGCAACGAATATGATATGATTTTCCATCATGAAACGATTACGCGCATTCATACTGGCGATTCTCGTCTGCACCGGAACGGGCGGACCGCTGCTTTCCGCAGCGGCAGAAACTGTTTCCGCCGGCTCTCCCCGGCGGATCGTTTCACTTTCGCCTGCGGTCACTGAAATCGTTTTCGCGCTCGGAGCGGAACGTTCGCTTCAAGCCCGTACCGACTACTGCGACTGGCCGCCGCAAGCAGCTGCTATTCCTTCCGTCGGCGGGTTTGACGGCAAGGCGACCAGTCTCGAAAAAATCCTGTCTTTCAGGCCCGATCTGGTCTGCGTTACCGCCGGTATGCACGATCATCTTATCGCACCGCTTGAAAAATACGGTATCGGCGTGTTCGTGTCTTCCGCGGACACCGTTGAAGACGTACTCTCCGAAATAACCGAGCTTGCCCGAATTACCGGATGCGAACGCAGCGGAGACACGCTCGTTGCCGGAATCAGGGCGCAGCTCGCACAGGCGCGCGCGCTTCTACGGGACGGACCGCCGGTCCGCGTTTTTTGGGAAGTGTCGGCATCTCCATATTTTACCTGCGGAAAGAATTCTTTCATAAACGACGTGCTCGCTTGTGCGGGAGCCGTAAACGTCTTCGCCGACGTTACGCAGCCGTACCCGCAGGTAAGTGAAGAAAGCATCATTGCGCGCGCGCCGGACGTTATCATCGTTCCCTCTTACGGAGGAATAGACGCGGCGGCGGCCGTACTGAAACGCCGCGCTTGGGAAAACGTCCCCGCGGTGCGGAATCGGAACGTGTTCAGCGTCGACGCCGACGTCGTTTCCCGTCCGGGGCCGCGAATCGGACAGGCGGCGCTGCTGATCGCGCAATTACTGTACGCGCGGGACGGCAACCGATGAAAATCTCCGCGCCGCACCCGGTGCGCACCGGAACTTCGCTCACCGTACGATTCACGGCCACCGCGTTGTTTTTGCTGGCCGCCGCCGCTGCAGGTATCGCTTTCGGCACCGAACGCATTCCGTTCCGTGAAATCGGGAACGCCCTGTTCCGCCCTGCCGCCGCCGATCCGTTTGCCGCCGTCATCGTCAGGGAACTGCGGCTGCCGCGCGTGCTGCTCGCCGGCCTGAGCGGCGCGCTGCTCGCCAGTGCGGGAGCCGCTTTCCAGGGATTTTTCCGTAATCCGCTCGCCGAATCGGGAATCATGGGAATCTCGTCGGGAGCAGCGTTGGGGGCGGTGCTGAGCGCGTTCATTCCCGCGGCAACGGGAATCGCAGGCGCAGCGGAGCTTGCTTCACGGTTTCCGCAATTCATGCAGGCAAACGTAACGACCGTCTGCGCGTTCTGCGGCGCGGCGGCGGCGGCGTTTCTGATATACGCCGCGTCAAAATTGACGGCACGTTCGGGCGGAACGATTGCGATTCTGCTGACGGGAACCGCCGCCGGAACGTTTTTTTCAGCGGTAACGTCCGTCGTACTGCTCGTCAAAGATACGGAACTGCACCGGATGTTCGTGTGGACGCTCGGCAGCTTCAACGGCAAAGGCTGGAGCGAACTGGCGTTCGTACTGCCGGCGGCGGTGCTGTCCGCAGTGCTGCTCGCCGGCTGCGCCCGTTTTTTGGACGTCCTGAGCGGCGGCGAACGTACCGCGCAAGCGCTCGGTCTTGATCCCGCTCACGCGCGGCTGCTGGTTCTGACGGCCGGCTCGCTCGCGTCGGCAGCCGCCGTCTGCGCGGGCGGCACCATCGGATTCGTAGGGCTGATCGCACCGCACGTCGCGCGGAGGCTGTTCAGCCCGCGTCACGCCGTTCTGATACCGGCAAGCATGATGGGCGGCGCCGTGTTTCTCATAACCTGCGATACTGCCGCGCGAACCGTTGCGGCTCCGGCGGAAATTCCGGTGGGAATCATCACCGCGCTCGCCGGCGCGCCGTTTTTCATATCGATACTGTTCGGCGGCCGCAACCGGACGGGGAATTTCAATGAATAACGTATGCGTGCGGCGGCTCGACGCTTTTTACGGAAAAACGCAAATCCTGAGCGATATTTCGCTTTCGGCGGAAGCCGGACGCTGCACGTTCCTGACCGGGCCGAACGGAAGCGGCAAATCCACGCTGCTCGCCGTTTTGGCAGGAATCGACGTACCGGGGCTCATCTGCGGAGCCGGAAAAAAATCTCCGCCGGTAACGCTCGACGGAGAGCCGCTCGCGTCGTTTTCCCGCAAAGCGCTTTCGCGCAGAATCGCGTTCATGCCGCAGCACGAATCGATCGTCTGGAATTACACCGTGCGCGACGTGATTCTTGCCGGACGATACGCGCATACGGGCTTTTTCGGTTCATACGCCGAAGCCGATTACGAGGCCGCACGCCGCGCCGCCGCTGAATTGGAACTCGAACCGCTGCTGGATCGCTCCGTCACGACGCTTTCAGGCGGAGAATTCCAGCGGGTCAGAATCGCCCGCGCACTCGCGCAGGAACCGGGCGTCCTGCTGCTCGACGAACCGGCGGCGAATCTCGATTTTACGTTCAGATTTTGTCTGCTCGATACGATCCGACGTCTCGCCCGGCGCAAAAATCTGACGGTCGTCGTTTCGATCCACGATCTCGATCTTGCCGCCGCGTTCGCCGACGTACTGGCGCTGCTTTCGCCGATCGGGCGCGCGAGGGAAAACGGAGCGGCACAGCTGTGCACGGGCACGCCGGAATCGGTTCTGACGCCGGACTTGTTGTACCGCGCGTACGGCAAAAAATTCGGCGTCTACACCCACCCGGCGTACGGCTGTCCGACGGCGTTCGTCGTTCCGTCCCAATAAAACGCCGGCCGTACATTCAGGCGGCCGGCCGTAAATTCACGGCGACCGGCGCTGTAAACGTAAACGCAACAGTAACAATAACGGTAACCGGCGCCGTAATCGGCGCGCCGATGCGCACACTGCGGCAGCCGATGATTCCGGCAGACGAATAGCACACGCAGGCAAGTCGGGCGGCAGGCTGAATATCGGTGTTTCTCCGAAAAACCGACGAGGTTCGCTTGACATACACTTATTAAAATACTTATAATAAGTGTATGAATGAATCCTGCGGAAACGCACTCGTTGTAAAAGAAGTAAACACCGCGCTCGTCTCCAAAGCGCTGCAAAATTGCCGGACGGCAACCAAACAGGAACTGTCGCAGCTCACCGGATTAAGTTTGATGACGGTGGGAACCATCCTTCTGCAATTGGAAGAAAGCGGTGAAGTACTGCAAGGCGAACAAGTTCCTTCAGCGGGAGGGCGGCCGTCGAGGCAGTACCGCTACAACGCCGACTCGACCCTGCGGCTCGCCGTTCAGACGCTCAAAAAGGACGGATTCGACACGGCGGAAATCTGCGTTGCAAACGCGTTCGATGAAATCGTGTACCTGAAGGAATTCCGGGTTTCTCACATGGAAGCGCAATCGTTTTTTGCACCGATCGACGACGTGCTGAACGCCTACCCGGCGATTCGGTCGATCGCCGTCGGCTTGCCCGGCGTCGTACAGGGCGACACCGTCGTTTCATGCGACTTCGGGCGGCTCGCCGGCTGCGATTTGGGCACGCTGTTCCGCGAACGGTACGGGTTACCCGTCGTGCTTGACAACGACGTAAACTGCGTCGTCGCGGGTCGGTGCGGAGGGCGGGAATTGCAGCCGGAAACGGCGGTGGTGGCATTGTATTTTCCGCGCGTCTGCGCGCTGGGTGCGGGAATCTGGATCGGCAGCGGCGTGTACCGCGGGTTCCGCAGTTACGCGGGTGAAGTTTCCGACATGCCGCTCGGCATCGACTGGTGCAGCGATCAAACGCTGTACGACGATGAACTGAAACTCGCCGCCGCGATTGCAAAGCTCGTAACCTCCCTGTGCTGCGTACTCGATCCGCAGGAAATCGTCTTATACGGGCGAGTTTTGACGGAACGGCATCTGAATCTCATACTGGAGCATCTGAAACGGACGGATAAGCTGTCCGGCGACGCCTGCTCCGGTACCCGGGCGCGGCTGCCAGAAATAGTACTTTCACCTGAATTTGAAACCGATTACCGGAACGGACTGCTGCATCAGGCTCGCAGTCTCTTAAAACCGGCATTTGAATTAAGAAGGAACTGATCATGTCCATTCTCATTTTGTGCATCATTTACGCCGCTTTTATCAGTCTGGGCTTGCCCGACGGAATGCTCGGCGCCGCGTGGCCTACGATACGCGGTCAATTCGGCCTGCCGCTCGGATACGCGGGGTTCGTTTCGCTCACGATTTCAGCCGGAACGATCGTTTCGTCGCTTTTGAGCGTCAAAGTACTGCGCCGCTTCGGTACCGGGAAAGTGTCGGCGGTGAGCGTTCTGCTGACCGCGGTCGGTCTGCTGGGATTTTCGCTTGCGCCGTCTTTCGGATGGCTGTTTCTGTTCGCGATTCCTCTCGGCATCGGCGGAGGCGCCATAGACAGCGGTTTGAACGAATACGTGGCTGAACATTATAAAGCGAGCCACATGAATTTCCTGCACAGTTTTTGGGGAATCGGCGCGCTTACCGGGCCGCTGGTCATGTCGGCTTTTATCAGGCAAAACGGCGTGTGGCAAAACGGATACCGTTTTACCGCCGCGGTGCAATTCGTACTGGTAATCGTCATGTTTTGCGCACTGCCGGTGTGGAAGCGGGCCGAACGGAAAAGCCGGCTCGAACACGAAGCGCTTTTGGCGCGCGCCGAGCGGGAAAATATCACGCATCCGGCAAAAAAAACGTTCATCGAAAGTATCCGCGTGCCGGGCGTAAAAGAAGTGCTGCTGTGTTTTATGACGTACGCGAGTATGGAGTTCATGCTCGGTCTGTGGGGCTCAAGCTATTTGACTGCCGTAAAAGGCTTTGAAACGGCGCGGGCGGCGGCCTGGGTATCGCTGTATTACGGCGGAATTACCGCCGGGCGCTTTTTATGCGGATTTCTCGCCATGAAACTTTCAAATAAAACGCTTATCCGTACCGGTGCACTCACCGCGCTCACGGGTGTCGCGTGCCTTTTTGCCGGACATTACACCGGAGTCGGCGACTGGTGCACGTTGTGCGGGTTCATATTCTTCGGTCTCGGCTGTGCGCCGATTTTTCCCGCCATGCTGCACGAAACGCCCGCGCGGTTCGGCAAAGACAACGCGCAGGCGGTCATGGGCTTTCAAATGGCGGTGGCGTACACGTCTTCGGCACTGATGCCGCCGCTGTTCGGCTGGGTGGCGACGATTGCGTCGGTATCCATTTTACCGTGGGTGCTCGCCGGCTTCGCGCTCGTCCTTTTCATCTGTTCGGAGAAGGCGAACGGTATATTCAAAAAATAAGCGTCGGGCGGATTCAGTCGGGCGGCACCCGCCGACCGGCACTCAGTCTGCCGGAATTCAGTCGGGCAGCACCCGGCCGGACGTGTAACGGCTGCGCGCCGATTTATCCGGCCGGGATTCGGCCGGATGCTTGGGGCACCACGGCATCAGCCGGCAAAATGTGTTTGGGATTCCTTTACTTTACGATACTCGCCCGGCGACATACCGGTCGCCTCCTTGAACGTTTTCATAAAGTATTTTACATCACTGAAACCGGATTTCTGCGCGACTTCATACACTTTGTAGCAGCCTTTACTCAGCAGCCGCTGGGCTTCCGTAATCCTGATACGCTTCAGATATTCGTTAAAATTGATTCCGACGTGCTCTTTGAATTTCTCGGAAAACCAAGTATAGTTTACCGATACGTGGTTCGCAACCATCGCCATATTGATGTTTTTTGCAAAATGAGTTTTGACGTATTCAAGCGCGTCGGTAATGAACGGATATTCGGCGGTATTTTGCTGCAAAAGCGCCGCAAGATAGACGGTGTAATCACAAATGCAGGTTTTCCACTCGTTTACGGAAGCAAACTGCCAAATATTTTCTATCATAATACTTTTCAGATGCAGATACATATCCGAACCGCTGCATCCGGGAAAACGCTTGAACAAATTGTTCATGACTTTGTTGTACAGATAATACAATACGGCAGCGCGGCGGGGATCCGAAATCTTTGCAAAATCGAACAGCAGTTCCATATCGCGCTGAATTTCGGCAACGGACGCAATATCGAGCCGGCTGATACATTTTTCATACGCGCTGTCTATTGCCGAAAAATCGGATACAGCCGATGATTCCGTAAAACGGAACACGCCCGGTGAACGGCGACCCGCAGAATCGGCAAAAAACGACTGCAAAAGCGCCGCAAACGCCTGCATCCGAAGCGTGCGCAGGGCCGAAAGGTTACCGGAAGAAGCGCTGATTCCCGCCGAAAAAGAAGCAGCCGACAAATCGGTTTCCAAAAGATACACCGCTTCGCAGGGTACGACGAGCATAACGAAATCTTTTTTCTGTTCAAGCACATAAAAACGGACGGGCTGCAGAATCCGGGAAACGACGGCAAGGCACCGTGCGCCCGTAACCGCCGTGCAGCACAATCCGTTATCAAAACGGAAACTGCCGGGCACACAACTGCTGTCGAACCGGCCTTCGTCCGCAATTTTTTTGAGCATCTGTTCCGTTCTGGCTTTTTCTTCTTTACGCGATACGGCGATCGCCGTGTTGACTGCCGAAATCAGTTCTTTTTTATCAACCGGTTTAAGAATATATGAAACGGCGCCGCCGGCAATCGCCTCTTTTGCATACGAAAAATCGTCAAATCCGCTCAAAACGATGAGTGAAGGCCGCTGCTCGCACTGCGCAAGCCGATGCATCAGCTCCACGCCGTCCATACAGGGCATTCGGATATCGGTAATGATTAAATCCGGCAATTCGGTCGTACACAATTCGAGCGCTTCCGCTCCGTTTTTTGCTTCCAGAACGGAAACGGGAACACCCAGCGAATCCGTAATGATTTTCTTGATACCGGCGCGGATCAATTTTTCATCGTCGGCAATAACGATCGTTATCATAATCGATGCTCCAACGGGACGGGAATGCACACGAGCGTCCCTTTTCCTTTTTCCGATTCCAATTTGATGCGGTATTCGCTTCCGTAAAACATGTCGAGCCTCTGCTGAATATTTTTAAGACCGATGCTGCCTTTCGCGTTCCGCTCGGGCGAATCGTCGGAAAGATACTGCCGAATGGTTTCAAGTTTTTGTTCATCCATTCCGCAGCCGAAATCCCTGACGCACAGCCACACTCTGCCGCAGCTTTCGTCCGGTTCCGTATATACGCGGATAACGGCGTCTTTGCCGGCCGGTTCCACCGCATACATGAACGCGTTTTCTATGACCGGCTGCAATATCATTTTGAGAATTTCAAGACTCTGAAATTCCGGTGCAATTTCCGTTTCAAGCGAAATGACGTAATCGTTGCGGAGATTGAGAATATATACGTATGAGCAGATATATTCGATTTCCTGCTGAACGGTAACGCGGTGGACTCTCCAGCGCAGGCAATACCGCATCATCTTTCCCAAGACGGTAACACTTTCGGCGATGTCGTTCTGATCGGCAAGCACCGCCTGCATTTTAATCGTTTCAAGTATATTGTAAAGAAAATGCGCGTTTATCTGATTCTGCATCGCCTTTATTTCCGTCTCCGCAACGAGCGCCTGTTCTTTACAGATTTGATCGATCTGTTCCCGCAGCTGCTCCGTCATGGCGTTGAACGTCTGCTGCATTTCGGCAACTTCATCGTTTCCGTCGACCGGAACGGTAACGTCCAGCTTGCCGTTCCGCACCTGCCGCATTCTGTCCATAACGGAATAGATTCGGGCCATAAGCCGCTTCGTCGTAACGCTGATAATGAAAAACAGCAGACAGATCGTAACGAGCAGCGCCGCAACCGTTCCGCCCCGGAATAAAAACAACTGCCTGCGTATCATATCCGTCGAACACACGTGTGCAACAAGCAGATTCATGCGCGGAATCGTACGCCACGCGGCGATCTTCGTACTGCGTCCGCTGTTCATCGTAAAAAGACCGGACGCGGAATCCGTTCCGAACACCGCAGCGGAGGCGAGCTGCGACCGTTCCGCCGCAGTCAATTCGGGGTGAACGCTTTGCTTTCCGCCGGCCGTAACCGGCACCAGAGCATCGGCTTGAACTGTAAAAACGTAATCCGCACGGAACGGTGAATCGGCTTTATATAAAAACGGAAAAAAATCTTCCATAAACATGGCTATTTGGATATAACCGAGCTCACGGCCGTTCCGTACGAGTCGCCGCGTGGTACAGACCGAAGGAGCTTTAAGACGATCCTGATTTCCCATATACGAAGCGGCGTAATTGTATTCCCACTTATCGAGCGCGGCAAGATCCGTTCTGTTTGAATGTAAAATAAAAGGCCACCGTTCGGGAATCAGCGGATTATCGGTAAACATACGCACCGCGCATATATCGGGCACAACGAACATCAGCCGCGACATAAAAGAAACTTCGTCGATTATCGCGCTAATCAGCTGAGATTCGTCGTCAGACTCCGGTTTCGTAACGAGAAACATCAGTTCGTCGTTCGCACGAATAACGCTCTCTATCAGTACGAAGGAATCGACGCGCCCGTTTATCAGTTCAGCATGATCCGTTACCGCCTGCATACTCGCGGTGCGTAATTCTTCAAACAATCCGTTCCGGATATAATTCGTTGCACCGATAACGAGCAAAAACAGAGGAATCACTATTATACACGTATAAACGAGCACGAGCCGTTTTGAAAAAATCATGTCTTCATTATAAGAGCGGAATCGCTTTCTGTAAATGGAAAATACGGACCGGTACACCCCTGTACGGAGCAGTGCCAATCCGTAACGCCGCACCCGCACCCCGTAACGGACCGGCGGTTTATACGCATGAATCGGCGTCAACTCGCACAGACCGGCGGTTTGTATGCGCAGGTGCGGTTTGTACATACACAGGCACGGTTTCCTCCCGCAGAGCTTTCGCTGCCGCGCGGAGGAAACGTTCCGTTTTACTTCATACCCAATTTTTCTTTGTTGGCATTCATCATTTTCGTTTGAGCTTCAACAACCTTGTCGATACCTTTATCTTTTTTGAATTTTGCAAAATCGCTCCAGATTTTGTCAAATTCAGCGTCCGACGGCGCGCGCAGCAAGGCGGGAAGAACTTTTCCCCAGCGCCGCTGAATTTCTTCAAATATGAGCGCTTCGTCGCTGCCGGCAGGGAGCATCAGATTATCGTAAACGGCAAAGGAATGTACGTACGGACGGGTCCACAGCTGCGGCTGTTCCAGCGACGGCGCATACGTGATGCCCCACTGCTGCTGCCAGGCGGTGTCCATCAGCATCCAGTACGTATACTGAACGCCGATCTCCGTTTCCTGTCTGTTTTTGTCATTCTGATCGAGTTTCTGTACGGCGGGAAGCAGTGCAGGAATACCGTCCGCACCTATCGAATACGTAACGTCTTTTATGCCGAAGTTCGTATCCATCTGACCTTCTTCACTGATCAGATACGTCATGAACTGCATTGCCCGGGCGGGATCTTTGCAATTTTTTGAAATCAGCGTAACGGTCCATCCGGCGATACCCGCGCCGCCGAGCGTCGGTTCGTCTCCACGGGAATTACGCGGAGGATTTACCGCAATATAAATACTGTTCGGATCTTTTTCATACAGTGCGTTCTGTGCAGCCTGCATGTCCCAATTGTAATACAGCATACAGAAATAGCGGCCCTGCGCGGCTTTTTCTTCAATCTGGGAACGTTTGTCAACAAAAATGTCCGTCGGAATCAGCCCTTCTTCATGAGCTTTGCGGAACGTTTTAAGCCAGCGTACGTATTCGGGATCCGTCGGACCGAGCTGAGGATCGTAGAATTTGCCGTCTTTTTCGGGCAGCAAAGCAAGAAAATGCGGCAGCGCGTCGCGCAGGCGGTCGCAGCCCAAATCGTTGAATTCGTTGGTTCCGAACGGAATGAGCGACTGCCCGTTAACCGTGGGAAATTTCGCTTTCGCAGCGCGCAATGCACCGAGAAAACCTTCCGGCGTAGACATATCGGGGCTGCCGATAGCTTCGTACATATCCTTGCGCACCAAAAACGTTTCGTTCGACGTCAGTTTACCGGCATATTTTTCATAATCGGCAGGCGTATATGAAGCGTTCGGATATCCGTACACATGGCCGTCGTTCTGCCGGTACCAACCGAGTTTGTTCGCGTCGGCAACTTTGAAAAAATACGGATCGTATTTCTGCGCCAATTCGTCAAGCGGCAAAACCAATCCTGCGTCGATCATCATGGCCACCTGACCTTCGTACCAGCCCAGCGTAATGATGTCGGGCAGCGCGTCGCCGGCGATCATGGCGTTCAGTTTTTCCGTTTCATTACCCGCCGGAACGATAAAATTAACGTCGACTCCGGTTTTTTCGGTAATGTATTTGGAAACCTGCGAATCGCCCCAATGGCGCGCAAACCAACTGAAATTGACGTACCAGTCTAATTTGACAGGCGTATCCTTGTTTGCCTGCCAGCCGGGAGTACTCCCTGAACCGGATTTCGTCCCGTTCGCCGCCGCGGTATCTTTACCTCCGCCGGCAAACACGAATGACGATGCCAAAAGGCAAACCGTCAGCACTGCGGTTAAAACTTTCTTCATCTATTTCCTCCTTTTGGAAATTAACCCTTTATGGAACCGATCATCATACCTTTTACGAAATATTTTTGCATAAAAGGATACACGCAGATAATCGGGGCCGTCGTTACGACCATAGTCGCAAGCCTGACCGACTGCGAACTGACTTGCTGTGCGGTAACGCCGGCCGGCATGGACACGACCGCTTTAGACGCACTGGCGCTTGCAACGATGCGGTACAAAAACGTCTGTATCGGCTGCAATTCCGCCCGATTCGTATACATGACTCCCGTAAAATAATCGTTCCAATGCGCCACGCCGTTGAACAGCGCAATCGTTGCGATCACCGGCATTGAAAGCGGAATGACTATTCTTATGAACACGACCAAATCGTTCGCACCGTCGAGTTTGGCGGACTCTTCAAGCCCCGCCGGAAGCTCCCTGAAAAACGACATGAAAATAATCATATTATAGAAATTGAAAAGACCGGGAACAATGTACACCCAAAAACTATCGTATAAACCGATGTTTTTGATAAGAATAAAATAAGGAATAAGACCGCCGCCGAAAAACATCGTAATCGTTCCCAAAACGGTATATATTTTATTGCCCATAATGTGCTTCTTTGAAAAAGCATAACCGACCATTGCGGTAAAAAAGACGCTCGACACCGTTCCGATAACGGTGCGCAGAATCGTTACGGTAAACGCCTGGGCGATGGATTTATCCATAAAAACCGTTTTGTAGCTTTCAAGTGAAAACTTACGCGGAAACCAGTAAATACCGCCGCGCAGCGCGTCCGAAGAATCGTTGAACGAAATGATAACCGTATACCACACCGGATACAATATGATAAAACACAAAACAGCCATCGCCGCCACAAGAATTTTATCCCCGATTATATTACTCTCCAATTTCCGCGCGCGTTTTTTTTCCATAAGTCTCTCGGTATTCATGACATACTCCTTTTTGCAATATACATCCGAACGGATAAGCGCCGCATTGACCGCGCGCTTGCTGCGGACACCCTAAAACAGCGACGTATCGTTCAATTTTTTCGTAACGCGATTCGCAACGAGCAGTAAAAGGAACGCTGCAACCGATTTGAACAGACCGATAGCCGCCGCGTACGAATACCGCATACTCCGCATGGCCGTGTTGTACGTATAAATATCGATCACGTTGCTGCGCTCCGAATTGAGCGGGTTCCATAATACGAATATCTGATCGAAATTCGAATTGAGCAAACCGCCCACGGCAAGAATGAACAGCAGCGCAATCGTGCCGCTGATTGAAGGCAGCGTTATTGAAAATATTTGGCGGAACCGTCCCGCTCCGTCAACGCGCGCGGCTTCGTACATTTCCTGATCGATACCGGAAATCGCCGCAAGATAGATGATCGCCGACCAACCGAGCTCTTTCCATAAATCGGAAATAACGGTGATCGCCCAAAAATATTGGGGATACGCAAGATACGTAACGCCTTTTTCTATAATACCGCATTTGATGAGCAGTTCGTTGAACAGCCCCGTTTCTCCCATCCAAGTCGTCAGGATTCCTCCCAAGACGACCCATGAAAGAAAATGCGGCAGATACGAAATGGTCTGTATCGCTTTTTTAAAACGCTGATTGCGCACTTCGTTCAGCATCAGCGCAAACACGATGGGAAGCGGAAAATTGATGCAGAGTTTCAAAAGACTGATTCCCAGCGTATTCGTCATAACCGACGAAAATTCTTCATCCTTGAAAAAATTGATAAAATGCTGGAATCCGCCGGAGGCAGCCCATTCGGATTGAAGAAACTGCCCGCTGAACAAGGGCACGGTTATACGGTAATTTTTTTTGAACGCAATAAGGATTCCGTACATCGGCGCGTAATTGAACACGAGCATCCAGGCAACGCCGCACAAAGCCATAAACTGTAAATATTTTTCTTCACGCAGCCGGCGCCGGAACGTTTTCTTATTTAAAAGAACCGGAGCCGATTTTTCGGTTTTCTGTTTCATAAAAGCATCCTTTCTGATTACCAATATACCAGCCTTCCGCAGCGGCCGCCAGAATACAAAATTTCAGAAAGGTGTCTTTTTTTCGGTTTTCCCCGGATTTACCGTACTCTCCGCGTTGACAACTGAAATACCTTCTTTTAGATTGAACAGCGAAAGAAAACAAGCGCGCACAAGGAGTTGTGATGAAAGAGCGGCACTGCACCGGATCGTTTACCGAGCTTGACGGCGAACGATTCTATAAAATCGAAAATTACGACGCCATGGAAGATTTTTTCATGACGATAACAAGTTCGTCGGATATTTGGAATTTCTGCTGGGCATCCGGAGGCGTTACCGCAGGCCGAATAGACTGCGATCACGCGATATTTCCCTATTATACGGCGGATAAAGTTTCCGATGCAAAAACGTATACCGGCCCGTATACGGCGATCGCCGTACAACGAGGCTCCGATCACGGCGAGCAGCACTGCGTCGTCTGGGAACCGTTTGCCGCCGCGTCGCCCGCACAAAAAGGTCCCGAATGCCGGCCCAGCATTTACAAAAACGAAGTCGGCACGAAAGTCTGGTTTGAAGAAATCAACACGGAATTGCAGATTTCGTTCCGATACGGCTGGACGTCTTCGGCAGCCTTCGGCCTCGTACGCTGCGTCCGGATCGAAAATCTTGCACCCGTTCCGCAAACGCTCGCCGTTCTCGACGGCTGCCGAAACATACTGCCGGCGTGCGTAACCGCCGACTTTCAAAACGGCAACAGCATTCTGCTCGACGCATACAAAAAAACGGAAAACAGCGGAGATACGAATATCGCGCTGTTTTCCGTTTCTTCCATCGTTACCGATAAAGCCGAACCGAACGAAGGGCTTTTTGCAAACGTCTGCTGGTTCACTACGGACGACGATCTCATTCTCAGCCCGGACGCACCCGCCCGATTCGCGGCAACCGCGGCAGCAGCCGGCAGCACCGTACACAGCGCCGCGGCGGCCGTTGCGGCTCCGGACGCGCGCTCCGCAGTTATCAAAGGAAAACGGCCGGCGTGTTATATCTGCCGGACACTCACACTTGAAGCGGCAGCCGCAGACTGCTGGTATCAGACGTTCGATACGTCGCTCGACGCGTGCCGGCTCGCGGCGCTTGAATCGCGGATACGGGATCGTTCCGCTGCCGCCGCCGCACTCAAAGCGGACGCTGCCGCCGGAACGGAAGCGATGCGCCGGTACGTCGCGGACGCCGACGGTATCCAGCATACCGCGGATATCATGGCCTGCACGCATCACACGGCGAACGTCATGTTCAACATCATGCGCGGCGGCGTTTTTGCGGACAACGGCCGAATCGGGACACAGGATTTTCTCGATTTCATCGGCGTCCGCAATAAAGCAAAGCGGGCGGCGGCGGCAGACCTGATACGGCGAACCGCCCCGGAACGGAACGGCACAATCGGCGACAACGGTAAATGCGGCGATATAGGCAGCGCCGACGGCAGCAATAAATGCTGCGACAACGCTAAATGCGGCAAAATTTCACCGCAGGCGCTTTCCGCTGCCGTCGTGCAATCCGCAGATCCGCAGCTTGAACGGCTCGTTACGGAATACCTGCCGCTCGCCTTTTCTCGCCGCCACGGCGACCCGAGCCGGCCATGGAATCGGTTCAGCATCAAAGTACAAAACGCAGACGGCAGCCCGGTACTCAATTACGAAGGAAACTGGCGCGATATTTTCCAGAACTGGGAAGCGCTCGCCTTTTCATACCCCGCGTACGTCCAAAACATGTGTGCCAAATTTCTCGGCGCAATGACCATCGACGGTTTCAATCCGTATCGCATCACGCGGGAAGGAATCGAATGGGAAGAACCCGAGCCTGACAATCCTTGGGCACAAATAGGATATTGGGGTGATCACCAAATCATCTATCTTGAAAAACTGCTCGAATTATACAGCCGGACGAACCGCAAAGGGTTGCTCGCTTCTCTGAACCGTCCCCGCTGCGCGACCGCCCGCGTACCGTACCGACTTAAACCGTATGCGGATATCCTCAAAAATCCGCGCGAAACCATCGATTTTGATCGAAATCTCAGCCTGCAGCTTAAACGGGAAGCCGAGAAAAAAGGATCCGACGCGAAACTGGTTCCGGGAGCGGACGGACAGCCGGAACTCGTTTCGATTACCGCGAAACTGCTCCAAATCGTTATTGCAAAAGCGTCGAACTTCGTTCCCGGCGGCGGTATCTGGCTCAACACCCAGCGCCCCGAATGGAACGACGCAAACAATGCGCTCGCCGGTTACGGACTTTCCGTAGTAACGCTGTGCTATCTGCGCCGCTTCGCCGCGTTTTTGATCGATTTATATGAAAATTCGCCGCTCGAAGTTTTTACGGTGCCCGGCAAAATTGCGGAAACGTTTACGGGGCTCGGCGTGCTGTATTCGGCATACGATCCGGTCCAGACGGCCGCAGACAGCGTCTCCCGCCGCGCTTTCACCGACCGCGCGGGACTGCTGTTTGAAAAAGAACGCGGCGATTTATATCAGGAAGGATTCGCCGCTCCGGCAAAAAAACTGACGGGCTCCCGCATCGTCGCCGTATTGCAAGCCATTCTTGCCCACGCGGAACACACTATCCGGCTGAACCGGCGCCCGGACGGCCTGTTTCACGCATACAACACGATGCGCATTACCGAAACGGGCATGGAACTTTCATCGCTGCCGGAAATGCTTGAAGGGCAAGTCGCAGTCCTTTCAAGCGGAATGCTCTTACCGGAAGAGGCGCTTTCCGTGTTCAAAACGCTTAAACAAAGCAAACTCTTTGAACCGCGGCAGCATTCGTATCTGCTGTATCCGGATAAGGAATTGCCCCGGTTCCGCGATAAAAACCGAATTTCCGCGGCGGAAATTCAGCCGGTCGAACGGCTCGTTTCCGAAACGAACGGACGGATCATCGCGAAAGACTGCGCCGGCGATTATCATTTCAACGCGGATTTCCGCAACGTACACGTTATGGAGGCGTATATCGACGCGCTGCCGGCTGCCATGCGGCCCACGGATGCGGAAAAACGCGTACTCGCCGAATTGTATGAAAAAACGTTCAATCATCAGAATTTCACCGGCCGCTCCGGCACGTTTTACGCGTACGAAGGACTCGGAAGCATCTACTGGCACATGGTTGCGAAACTGCTCGTTGCGGCGCAGGAAAACGTCTTTGCCGCAGCCGGTTCGGAAACTGCGGCGGAACTTGCCGCAGTCTATTACGACATCCGCAGCGGAATCGGATTCAATAAAACGCCGGAGCTGTACGGCGCGTTTCCCGCGGATCCGTATTCGCACACGCCGGCCGGTCAAGGAGCAAAACAGCCGGGCATGACGGGGCAGGTAAAAGAAGAAATCATTACCCGCTGGGGCGAACTCGGCGTTCATATTGAAGACGGAAAAGCCGCCTTCCGCCCGATTTTGCTCCGCCGAACCGAATTCCGGCAGGACGGTACGCTTGATTTTACCTGGTGCGGCGTTCCGGTTACGTACTTTCTGACGGAAAGCGCCGATTCGGAAAACATCCGCATCACGTACGCGGATAAAGCCGCGGCGGAACGGGCCGGAACAACGCTCACTGCGGAAGAAACGGCGCTTCTGTTCAGCAGAGACGGTGCGATCCGCGCGATAGACGTGCGGGTTTGCTTGAAAAACACCGAACTGAGGAGGTACGAAAATGAACATAACACGCATATTTGAAACGGCAAAAGATTCCCGGCAGCGCCTTGCGGAGCTGCCCGGCGAATCGCGGCTGATTACGGACCCGAAAATCAATCCGTGTATCATAACGGTAAAACCGGAAGCCCGATTCCAAACGGTAACGGGTTTCGGCGGCGCAATCACGGAATCCGCGGGATACGTCGTATCGAAACTTCCGCCGCACGTACGGCAGGAAGCGGTCGACGCCTGTTTCAGCGCGCGGAACGGCAACAATTACACGTATGCCCGGACGCACCTGAATTCCTGTGATTTCTCGCTCGAAAACTGGGCGTGCGTCCCTCAAAAGGATGAAACGCTTGATTCTTTTTCCATGGAGCGGACGGATCGGTACGTTACGCCGCTGCTGAAAGCGGCGAAGATCGCCGCAAATACCTCGAATGACCCGGACGACGCAAACGGTGCCGCCGGGACGAAAGCGGATCGGTTCCGGCTCATGGTAACGCCTTGGTCGCCGCCGGCCTGGATGAAAGACAACGACTGTATGAACGGCGGCGGACATCTGAAGCCCGAATACCGCCGGCTGTGGGCGCAGTATTTCGTACGGTTTCTCTCCGAACTGCAAAAACGCGGCCTGCGCACCGGCATCGTCAGCATTCAGAACGAACCGGCGGCCGTACAGCGCTGGGATTCGTGCATTTGGTCGGCAGAAGAAGAAGCGGAATTCGCCGTCCGATATCTGGGACCCGCGCTGCGGCAATCGGGATTTGCCGATACGGATATTTTGGTATGGGATCACAATCGGGATCTGCTGTGGGACCGATTCGCCGCGTCGATGGCGGTGCCCGGCGCCGCCGATTATATCGCGGGAGCCGCGTACCATTGGTACTCGGGAGACCAATACGACAACGTCCGGAAAATTGCCGAACGCTTTCCGGACAAACAAATCGTTTTTTCCGAAGGCTGCATAGAAGGCGGCCCCCGCGACGGCGCTTGGTTTTCCGGAGAGCGATATGCGCATAATATCATCAACGATCTCAGCAACGGCTGCACGGCGTGGATAGACTGGAACATCGTTCTCGATATGAACGGCGGCCCGAATCACGCGGGAAATTACTGCGACGCACCGATTCTTGCCGATATCGCCGCCGGAACGCTGCATTATCAAAGTTCTTATTATTATATAGGGCATTTCAGCCGATTTATCCGTCCGGGCGCAGTCCGTCTCGGCGCGGAAACGACTCCGTACATGGTGCCGGCCGCCGTCGACGGAAAGCTGGGAAACACGATAGAAAACTGCGCGTTTCTGAATCCCGACGGCTCAATCGTGTTCATCATCTGCAACAGAACGGAAGCGGATCTGCCGTACGAACTGAAAATAGATGGTACGGCGGATTCCGCCCGGACGCTCCGCTGTCCGCCCCGCGCGATTCAGACGCTGATTATCCGCCGGTAACCTGTCGGGCGGCACTCAGTCAGCAGCACTCAGCCGCTCGCGTAACGACAGCGGCGTGCAAACTATCTGTCCGGCCGGTATCTTGTACGAACCGTTCACCGTCTTTTCAAGCGGTGTATAAAACTCGGAGGATTTATACACGACGTCGGTACCGATGCCTTTGCGCGCCGCCGCCCGCAACTGTCATTTCTGCGCAGTATGGCGCGTTTCCGCGCGGCGTGCTATACTGCGGCTATGAAAATCTCTCAGTCCGAAGCGAACGCGCACCCGGCACTCTCCTCCGCGCGCAAAAAAACGGGCGCACATCCGACCGCAGCTGCCGCAGCGGCACATCTCGCCGCACGACCCGCGCCGCCGCAATCGGCCGCCGCATCCGCGCAATCGGCCGCAGCATTTGCCGCATCCGCGCAATCCGCACCGGCCGTACCGCGCAGCCGGTTTCTGCCCGTAAGCCGCGCGGACATGGACGAACGCGGAATCGTGGAACTCGACTTCGTGTTCGTCTCCGGCGACGCGTACGTAGACCATTCATCATTCGCCGCGGCTATCCTCGGCCGGCTGCTTGAAAAAAACGGCTACACGGTGGGTATTATCGCCCAGCCCGACTGGAAATCGGCCGAACCGTTCAAAAAACTCGGCAGACCGCGCCTTGCGTTTTTGGTAAGCGCCGGCGCGATGGATTCGATGGTCTCAAACTACACGGCGAACAACAAACCGCGTTCGTCCGACGCGTACGCGCACGGCGGAGAAGCCGGACACCGCCCGGACCGGGCGCTCATCGCGTACACGGCCAAAATCCGCGAAGCGTATAAAGGCGTACCCGTAATTATCGGCGGCATAGAAGCCAGCCTGCGCCGTACCGCGCACTACGACTGCTGGTCGAACACGGTGCGCCGCTCGATCCTGCTCGACACTAAAGCCGATCTGCTCATTTACGGCATGGGAGAACGGCCGATTCTCGAAATCGCCGAACGCCTTGCACGCGGAGAAACGGCGTCCCTTATCCGCGGCGTTCGCGGCACCTGCTGGCGCACCGGACGCCGAACCGAACTGCCGGCCGTTTCCGCCGACGCGAACGGAAAAATCTCCGCTCCCGTCGAACTGCCCCCGTTCGCCGAAGTTTCGGCACCTACCGCCGAAGGCAAAGCCGCGTTCGCGCGTTCCTTTACGCTGCAAGAAGCGAACACCGACGCCGTTTCGGGAAAAATCCTCATCGAACAAAGCGAAAACCGCTACGTCGTTCAGGAACCGCCCGCGTTCCCGCTCACGCAGGAAGCGTTCGACGCCGTCATGGAACTGCCGTTCACCCGCCGCTGGCATCCCGATTACGACCTTCCCGCCGCCAACGGCAAAACCGGCGTCCCCGCCCTTGCGGAAGTACAGTTTTCACTCGTCAGCTGCCGCGGCTGCTTCGGCGCCTGCTCGTTCTGCGCCATCACCTTCCATCAGGGAAAACGCATCCAATCGCGCAGCCACGACTCGCTCGAAAAAGAAGCCCGCGCGCTCACCGCGTTGCCCGGCTTCAAAGGCTACATCCACGACGTCGGCGGCCCGACCGCCAACTTCCGGCAGGACGCGTGCGCCAAACAGGAAAAAAGCGGCGCGTGCACGAACCGCGAATGCCTCGGAACGGACCCCTGCCCCAATCTGAGAGTCGATCACCGCGACTACGTTACCCTCTTGCGCCGCCTGCGCGCGCTGCCCGGCGTCAAAAAAGTCTTCATCAGGAGCGGCATCCGCTTCGACTACCTGCTGCTGGACGGCGATAAAACCTTTTTCCGCGAATTGTGCGAACATCACGTTTCCGGCCAGCTCAAAGTTGCCCCCGAACACGTCAGCAACCGCGTGCTGAACCTCATGCGCAAAAGCACGCACGAAGTCTACGAACGGTTCTCCTGCGAATACGCCGCGCTGAACCGGAAACTCGGCAAAAAACAGTACCTCGTACCCTACTATATCGCCGGACACCCCGGAGCGGAACTGTCGGACGCCGTAGAAACGGCGCTGTACCTCAAAAAAACCGGCTTCGTCCCCGAGCAAGTACAGGATTTTTACCCCACTCCCGGCAGCCTCGCCACCTGCATGTATTACACCGCGCTCGACCCGCGCACCATGCAGCCCATTCACGTTGCCGCCGGCGCACGGGAACGCCGTCTGCAGCGCGCGCTGCTTCAGTTCAACAAACCGGAAAACCGCGCCCTCGTCAAAGAAGCGCTGCTTGAAGCCGGCAGGGCGGACCTTATCGGAGTCCTGCAATGAGCAAAACCGTCGTCGTCTGTACCGTTCTGGCGGAAACCTCACCCCAAGCGCTCCCGCTCGGAGCCGCCTGCATCGCTTCGGCCGTAAACGCCGCGTTCAAAGACTGCGGCGAATCCCGACGCGTCCGGGCGGAACTCGTTTCAGCCTCGCTTGAAGACAATCTTTCACCCGAAACGCTCGCTTCCCGCCTGACGGAAAAACACCCCGCAGCCGTATGCTTTTCCGTATACGTGTGGAACCGCCGCCTGCTTGAACGAACCGCCGCCCTCGTCAAAGAACGCGCACCGCACGTCCCGATCGTCGCCGGCGGCCCCGAAGTTACCGCGAACCCCGAAAGCTTCAATATCGGTTACGGGAGCGGGAGGAGCCCCTCCCGCGCTCCAATGAGCGCCGCATCCGCGCCGCTCCTTTCCGCTGCCCTCCCTGCGGGGGAACCCGGCACGCTCAGCCCCCGCAACGCCCCCCTGCCCGTATTCGATTACCTCGTTACCGGAGAGGGCGAAGACGCCGTTCCCGCGCTGCTTGCCGAACTGTTCGCCGCAGACGACGCAGCGGCGGCAACCGATACGCGGCACGCACCGGCTCAGCACGCAGCGGCACAACCGTCCGTTCTGCACGGCACTCGCACCGCGCCCGAACGCCTTTCGTCGCCCTATCTGGACGGCACGCTCGACCCGGCGCGCTACGACGGCGGCGCTTTGTGGGAACTGGCGCGCGGCTGCCCGTTCAAATGCTCGTACTGTTACGAATCAAAAGGTGAAAAAACCGTCGTTCATTTTCCGACGGAACGTATCCGTGCGGAGCTTGATCTGTTCGTTCAAAAAAAAGTGCGCCAAGTATTCGTTCTCGATCCCACTTACAACGCGGACAAAAAACGCGCGCTCGACATGCTGGCTTACATCAGGCGAACTGCGCCGGACATCTTTTTTCATTTTGAATGCCGCGCCGAATTTCTGGACGCGGCTTTGGCACAGGCGTTCGCTTCGATTCCCTGCTCGCTCCAAATCGGACTGCAAAGCGCGCACGAACACGTGCTCGCCCTCGTTCACCGCGGCTTCAATAAAAAAGATTTTATAAAAAAGATCGGGCTGCTCAATAAAAGCGGCGCCGTGTTCGGCTTCGACTTGATATACGGGCTGCCCGGCGACTCGCTTTCCGGCTTCCGCGAAAGCATCGATTTTGCCGTAAGCCTGTATCCGAACAGCCTTGAAATATTCCGCCTGTCCGTACTGCCGGGCACCGACTTGTACGACCGCCGCAGCGAACTCGGTTTGAACGCTCAAGAGCGCGCGCCGTACCTTATCCGCTCGCTGCCGACATTCCCGGAAGACGCGCTCAATCAGGCCGAATCCTTGGGCAAAGCGGCGTCCCTGTTTTATTCGGCGGGCCGCGCCGTCAGCTGGTTTCATAGCGTAACCGCGCCGCTGCACTGCAAACCGTCGGCGTTTTTCACCCGATTCGCCGCCTGGCTGGATCGCCCGCCGGCCGCACCTACGCCGCCGGGAACGCAAAGCGCGGCGCGGCCGCAAACCGCGCCGGTAACCCTAGCCGCGGCGCCGCGGAACGATGCGCACGCCGAATGCGCCCACGCGCAGACGGAACGGCTGCAAGTCGGTTTTATCACGGCCGAATACGAAGCGGCAAAACAAACCCGCCTGCTCGCCGCTGCAACCGACCTCATCCGGCTCAACGGCGCGCTTTCGCGTGCGTACGCGGAAGGCGAATCGTCGGAACTGACGCTTTCGTATCACCCCGACGACGTTCTCAGCCCGTACGCGCAGGACTTGTTTTTTTTCTGCAAAAACGCGCGACGCAGCCCCTGCCGCGTCCGCGTCGGTCCGAACGGAAACGGACCGCAGTGGAAAATCATCGGCTGACGGCCGGCACACGGCGCTGCCATCGGTATGAAATCGCCGCGCGCCACAGCGAACTGTCGTATCCGGGCGTCACGCCGCGGCTCGGCACCGGATAAAAAAAATCCGTACTGCTTGAAGCGCTCGCGCCGCTTCTTACCGACATATATTCGTACGTCAGCGTAATCCGTACGTTGAAAAGACGCATCGTGCCGCCCGCAGCCACGCCGAAGCCGCCGCGCATGGAGTCGAAAAACCGCGTGCTCCGTAAAAAATGCGTGTCCAGCGCGTCGGCGATTACGTACGGATACCAGGCGGCGTTCACGCTGAAGCCGACTTCGCGCCGCGCCTCGAACGACGCTTCAAGCGCAAAATACGGCAGCCGCAGCACCTGCCCGTAACTGATGACGCTGCCGGAAAACGCTTTTTTCTCTTCAGTTCCCGTCCAGGCGCCGCTCGCCGGATACTGACTGTAGCCGTCTTTCGCCGTCCACTTTACGCTGCGATACCGAAAGCCCAGCGCCGGCCTCACGGAAAACCGCCCGAATCGCGCACGCCACCCGGCGCTTACCGAAATATCCGCAAAGCGGTCCGTATACAGATCGTGCCGGGAATAATGGGACGCAGCGGATGTCTGCGCAAGCAGAAAATCGAAGTCTTCCATTACGCCGCTTTTTACGGGAATCGCCGCCGAAAATCCGGCCGAAAGTTCCGCACCCCAAACCGAAGCCGTTCCGGCCGCACTCAGTACGGGAACGCCCGACATCCGCCAATCGAGCCGGCTCACCGTGTTACCGTTTCGTTCAACGTATTCGCGCACCGTGCCGGCCAAAAGGGAAATTCCCGTCTCGAATGAAACCGAAACGGGCGGAACGGAAACGGCCGCCGATACCGGCGCAAAAGCCGTTCCCGAATCGGCCCAAACCGTACCGGGCGCCGCCGGCAGCAGCGCCGCGCAGAAAACGGCGGAGACAACGGGCATATGCTGCAAAAAACGCGCTGCACTGAACTTCATTCCGGCGCCTCACATGAGCGGAGCAAAAATTCTCAGAATATCCTGCACGATTTTCATCACGAAGTTGACGCGGCACGAATCGATCGTAATCGGCGTACTCGCTTTTACCGTTTCGAGAAAATCGTTTTTCACGTCCGCAACCGCGGGCGTCCCGTACAGCACCGTTCCGCACTCGAAATGGTGATACAGACTGCGAAAATCGAAATTGGTCGTACCGACGACGGCCGCGTTATCGTCGGTTACCAGCAATTTCGCGTGAACGAAACCGCCGGTATATTCGTATATCTTTACGCCGCCTTCGATCAGTTCGCGGTAATACGAGCGAGTCGTTATGTGCACCAGCCGTTTGTCCCATACCTGCGGCGTAATGACGCGCACGTCCACGCCGCTTTTTGCCGCAAGGATCAGCGCCGAAATCATGCTGTCGTCCAAAATCAGATACGGAGTCGTAATGTAAATATACCGGCGGGCACCGGTAATCAATTGCAGATACACGTGTTCGCCCACATTTTCGCCGTCCATCGGCGTATCCGCGTACGGCTGCACGAAGCCGCCGGATTCCGGCAAAGTTTTATCCGAATCCGGCAGCGCCGCTTCATCGGCTCCGGATGCAATCCCGTGCGGAACGGCCGGAAAATACGATTCGTAAGAATCGCAGCACGGCGGCGGCAGCGCCTTTTTACGGTGCGGCGCCGCGATGTACCGGCAGAAATCCCACATCTGCAAAAACAGCAGCGTAAACGTCCAGGCGCCTTGTCCCGTCAGTTTTACGCCGCTGTCCTTCCAAATACCGTGTTTTTCAACCGTACCGATATACTCGTCCGCAATATTGATACCGCCGGTAAACGCGACCGTTCCGTCTACGGCGATAATTTTACGATGATCGCGGTTATTCTGATTGATTGCCAAAAACGGTTTAAGCGGGTTGAATACCTGCGCTTTAATACCCTGAGATTTCAGTGTCTCCGTATAATCCGCCGGTAAAATGAGGAAACAGCCGATATCGTCGTACATGACGCGAACGTCGACGCCTTGAGACGCCTTTTCAACGAGAATCTCCAATATTGAATTCCACATAACGCCTTCTTGCATTATAAAAAACTCAAGAAAGATATATTTTTCGGCTTTTTTCAGCGCTTCAAGCACCGGCGGCAGAAAAGATTCTCCTGCCGAATAATAGACCGCCTCCGTCCGAGCGCACACGGGAAACCCGACGAACCGTTCCAAATACGACATCTGCGCACTATGCTGCGGATACGCGGACACGGCCGCCTCCAGACAACTCCCGTTCAGCATGAACAATCCGCGCGAACGATCTTCGATAGTCAGATTCGCTTTCCGAAAACGGCGAACCGCGGCCTGACAGCGGATGACGACGTACAGAACGCCGCCGAACAGCGGAACGATCAGCAACAGATAGATCCAGGCAAGTTTGAACGCACCTTTGTCGCGGCGGCTTATGATATACAGCGAAACGGCGAGGCTCATCACAGTCAGAAACGGCGCAACGTACGGATACCTGTCTGAACCGCGCAAAATGAACCATATGAAAAAGCAAATTTGTGCCAGCAATATCAAAACGACGATAAACCGATAGCGTAAGAGCTGTTTAAGCCACTTGGGCTTCATCCGTACCTCCTGAAAAACGTAAAACGGCCGCGCAAACCGTTCCAAGCAGCCGCCGGTTCCGTTCCGTTTATAACTATACGGCACGCGCTGAAAATTAACAAGCGCTTTTACCGCACGGTTTCCCGGTACGGTTTCCTGCGCCGGCAGAACCGCCGCATTCGGCAAAATTACTCCGCCGCCAAGACCGGGCGCCGTAAACTTGACTTTATATAAAAGATATCACATAATTACGGAATGTACGAAGACGAATTAGCCCCGGAAATTGCAGCCCTTCTGAACGAGGCACAAAACGTAAGTCCGAAAGCGGCAGCCGCATCTGCAGCGCCGATAAAATCCGCCGCAGAACCGGATCCCGTAAAAAAAACCGCCGCCGTCGGCGTACCCGACGTTGATCTGAGTGTCCGACAATTCCAACCCATACAGGAATTTTTTTCTTCAACACCGTCGCCGATATTCGACGATCCGGCATACTATAAAACGGCGTTGACCGGAGAATCGGAATCCGCCCAGCGTCTGCACACGCTGCTGACCAAATATCTGACCGCACAGGACCCCAAAGACCGCACCGTATACCGTCAGCAAATAGTCAACGTCTACTGGGAATTTCTGCGCTCACTCGCACCGAAAATGAACGATCCGTCGCTCCCGCTGTGTAAGCGTACGCTGATGCGCTTCGCCGTCGTGCTGCCGTCGCTGTTCACACACGAACAAAAAGAACTGTTTTCCTCCGTCTTTTTTGAAAACACGAGCGGCGAGCCGGTTTTTTATCTGGACGAATGGTTCCGTGAAATCGCCGCCGGCAGACTGACGCTGTCTGCCACTGACGAAGCCCGTCCGGCCCGTAAAAACACGGGAAATCCCGCGGAAGAAACGGCCCGCCTCATGCAGCTGAAAAGCAAAAACTCGGGCAAACTGCAAAACGCGGAAAACTTGCTGAACGCCAAAGAAAGCCAGCGCGCCATGATCGAAGCGGAACTCAAATCGCGCGTCGATCAGATATGCCAGCACGATGCGGTGATCGGACTGGGAACGCATAAAGCACCGTACTCGGAAAGTCAAAAACGCATGTTCGCCGAAGTCACGGAACGGCTGCGGCTGCTCGCAAAAATCGATAAAGAACTCGGCAGCAGCCTCGCCGAATTTCAGGAAGCGAAAAACATATCCGATTCACTCGATACGAAAATAAACAGCGGTCCCGCTGCCATAGAAGTCAGCAAAGCGGACGTGTTTACGGAACTCGACACGGTGCGTCAAATGGCCAAAATGACCGTCGGGCGGCAGGGAAACCATTTTCCCGTTTTTACCAGGGAATACTTTCATTGCATGCCGCGCGCAACCGGATTCCGTGAAAACGTCATAGACGTTATGGCGTGGATCGAATCCGTTGATCCGGGCGCGTTCTGCCGTATCCATAAAAATGTATCGAACCGCATCGTTCCGTACGTCATCCTCATCCCGACGTACGGCGACACCGGTTTCTGCTGGGAACCGTTCGACCGGTACAACCGTATCACCAGTCGCGGACGCATCGCCGTACCCATGTATCCCAAAGATCTCAAAATCGCGCTGCTCACCGCCGTCGCCGATTTGCGCTGGCAGGTTGCCAAGGAAAAAGCTTCTTATTATTGGATGGAAGAAGGGCTCACCGGGCAGTACTATCAGTGGCTCGTTGCCCAAAAATTGAAAGGCGACGTAAAAGATTATTTCATAAACGATTACGTGCTGTGGATGACAAAAGAAAGCGAAGGCGTTCAGCGGCTCGACAAAGAAGTGCGCGGCGTATTCTGGCGGCACATGCCGTTCTCGCCGGACATCAAGGAAAAACTGAAAACGCGCAGTCTCGTCTATCAGGAATTGTACCAGCGCGACATAAACCGATCGATGTCGGACGGATATTGATCCGCATTACGGTGCCGCACGCAGGGAACTCGTAAGACTGCGTGCGGGAACACGCACAGTAACGGCTAGTCCCTGCGGTTCCGTCTCTTTCTGCCGAACAGCGGCTCCAGTTTGTCCTCAAGATTCCACTTTTTGATGACGATGCCGGTCAGTTTTTGCGCGATCAGCATTCCCAAAAAAACGGCCAGAACGAACACGAACGGCAGCACGAACGCTCCGTTTTCTTTCAGCGCGAGCAGCGCGATCACCGAAAACAAAACCAGCAAAAGCAGCATTATCACCAAATTGGCCGCCGTCGTTATCAAAATGAAAATGACAGTCCGTTGTTTTTTCGTCATCAGTCAGTCCTTCACCGTATTCCGGTTCGATTTCGATTCGTTTTTTACCATAATGATAAAAGAAATTATCAGCGTCGCGCCGCAGATCAATACGGACATATCGGCCACGTTGAACGTCGGCCACCGTTCCAGCCCGAACAACCCGTAAAATTTCACGTCGATAAAATCGACCACGCCTTCGGATCGGAAAAACCTGTCGAACAGATTCCCCAGACCGCCGCCGACGATACCGGCGATCGCCCAGCGCTGTACGGATGAAAATTCGTTCGTGCGGAAGTACACGACCATCACGACGATCAGCACCGCGAGCGGCGCGAACGCGAACAAAACGCTTCTGATCGTATCCGGCAGACCGTTGCCCACGCTGAACGCAATTCCGGGATTATACACGTGCACGATACGCAAAAAACCATTTAAAAAACTCGCGCCCACCGTATACGGCGATATGAACGTAACGACCAGCCATTTCGTCAGCTGGTCGGCGGCAAAAATCGCAGCCGTCAAAATCAACGGAATTAATTTCCGCTTCAGTCCGGTATTCTTCACAAACTCAACAGGTACAACATCGTCAATCATGCAGATATACTATACTATTCAGGTTACAAAGTCTAGCTGCATAAAATCGCGCGTTTGCCGAATCGCCGAACGTTACAAACCGGTCGGCACGTCGATAAATACGGTTTCGAGTCCTTTTTCTTCGCCAAGTTTTTTCATTACGAGCGAAACGCCGACCGTTTCCGTCTGATAGTGTCCGCCGGCAATAACGGTCAGTCCCGCTTCCAACGCAAAATGATACTGTTCGTGCCCGATTTCACCGGTGATATACACGTCGAATCCGGCGGCGGCGGCCTGTTCCGCGTCGTCTCCGGCACCGCCCGAAATGATCGCGACGGTTCGGATACGTTTATTGCCGAACGGCAGCACGTGCAGCGGCTGCTCCCCGTGCGGAAATAATTTTTTTGCAAGCTGCTCGGCCGTCAGCGCTTCGGGCAAACACCCCGCAACGCCGATACTCATTCCGCGCCATAATCCGAACGGTTCAAGCTGCTCGAGTCCGATTCTGCGCGCAAGACCGTAATTGTTGCCGACTTCTTCATTCGCGTCGAGCGGAATATGACACGCGTACAGCGCCGTATCAGCGTCGAGCAGCGTTTTGACGCGCCGATACAGTTGAGCGGTTATCGGCTCGCACTGCCCCCAAAACAGTCCGTGATGAACGAACAGCACGTCGGCGCCGTACGCAGCGGCGCGCCGGATCGTTTCCGCACACGCATCCACTGCGAACGCAACCTTTCCGATCCGTTTTTCGTCCGGCGCGCTGTTCTGGATCTGAATCCCGTTACGCGACGGATCCGCGGGATATGAATCGATTGCCAAAAATGAGCGGAAATACGTATCAAGTTCGGTTAACGTCACGGCAGCAGCCCTCCTTTAAAGACCCGATCGGCCTGTTCCGCGGCAAGTACCGCGCCGGGAGCGGGAACGGAAGCGTTCCGTACCGGAAAAAAACGTTCAGCAGCGCGCAGCTGAGCTGAAACACTCGACTGAGCTGAAGCCATGCCGGCAGTACCACCCGAAGCCGCAGAGCTTGAAGCTGCCGAAGCCGCAGAGCTTGAATCCGCAGTGCCGGTGCCGGCGGGAGACGATTGCAGCGCCGGATGATTCAGCACTGAAAGCAGCGCGTACAGTTCCGGCGCGAGTTGTGCGACAGCCCCGTATCCGTTGCACCAGCCGGAAACGGCGAACGATTCGCCGGCGGAGTTCCCGCCGTTTATCGTATATATGCCGCTCGCAATATCCGGTTCCGCGGCGGCCGCACCGAACGCCGCCTGGCGGCAGATGCCCTCGCCCGCAAGAAACACCAGCCTTCCCGCGGCGGCGGCCGGCTTGCCGTACAAATCGAACAGAGCCACGTACTGCATCACCGCGTCGCGGATATAATCCGGCTTTTCGGCCTCGAACGATACGGGAAAAAACAACGCTTTCCAGCGCAGCAATCCCGACGCGGCGGACACCGTGTTAAAATCGGCTGCAACAACTTCATAGCCGCGGGAAGCCAGCGCGGCCGCAAACGGCATACTGCGCGCCGCGGTCGAACGCGGATCCGTCGCAAAAAGCACGAGCGGCAGCGGCTCCGGCGCGTCTTCGGGAACAAAAACCGACACTTCGGCGTCGAGCGATTCGAACAACCCCTTCCGTTCGGAAAACCCCGTGCGGTACGAACCGGTAAGCAGCAATTTCCGTTCCGCAGCGCCGAACAGGTCCGCACTCAGCGGAACCGGCCGAAAAAACACGATCGCACCGCCGGCCGCCGCGATCAGTAAAACGGCCGCCACCGACGAAACGTATGCGGCGGGACTGTACTGCTCCACAAACAGCCGGGAAACCAATCGCGTCAGACTGTGCACGTTTATCACGCACACAAAAAGCGAAAGCACGCACACGGCCAGTATCGGCAAATCCGGCTTCCAGGCAAAACACAGCAGAACGCTCAGCACCAAAGCCAGCGGCGCCAAAACGACCACCGCGTCGCGCTGCGATCTTTTTCTTATAAACACGCGGAAATTGACGATCAATAAAAGAACGAGTATCACCAATTCGCTTACAACAGTATCCGTCATACCCGTATCATAAAGCAAAAGCCGAACAATCTCAACCGACTGCAAAAACGGCCTTTTTTACGGCAATTTACACTATTTTGTTATAAGGGAAGCAGCTATAATCTCTTTACTTCCTTATCCGTTTGTGTTATTGTTGTATACATGATTTAAAGTAACAAAGTAGGTCGTTATGTCAGAAAGTAAAAACGCAACTGAAAAAATGCCGCTGCCTGATACCGAAAAAATACGTTCGGCAATCAAAGCGAGCCTTCCCTTGTCGATTACCACATACACGCTGCCTCATGAAATGGAAATTTACATGAACAGGGTGCTCACGATCTTCCTGCACGAACTCGATCAGGATTTCATGACGGAATATTTAACGTACTGTCTGAACGAGCTGATAACCAATTCCAAGAAAGCGAATACGAAGCGTATCTATTTCCGTGAAAAAGATCTCGACATCACGGATATGCACGACTATACCGTCGGAATGGAACATTTCAAACACGAAACGCTCGGCAACATCGATCATTATCTGGTGCTGCAAAAACAGGCGGGCTTGTACGTAAAATTGATCCTGCAAGCCAAAAACAACAAGATAAAACTTGAAATCCGCAACAATTGTGAACTGACCGTATACGAATATAAGCGAATGCACGACAAATTGTCGCGCGCGCAGCAGTATCATTCCATCGAAGACGCCATGACGCAGCTTCTCGACGAAACCGAAGGAGCCGGTCTCGGACTCATCATCCTGATACTGATGCTCCAAAAAATCGGACTGACTGATGAAAATTTCCAGATAGTGTGCGAAAACGGAGAAACGATCACGCGCATCATTCTGCCGATGAATGAAAATCAGCAGAACCAGATTTCAAGTCTTTCCGCAGAAATCGCGAATCAAATCCAGACCATTCCGAAATTTCCGGAAAACATCACGACGATCAATCGGCTGCTCAACGATCCCGACTCAAAACTGTCGGACATCGTCATGCACATCAGCAACGACGTATCGCTCACCACCGATCTGCTGCGCATGGTCAACAGCGCCGCGTTCGGCTTGAACGAACCGTGCACGAACGTCGCGGCGGCCGTAAAACTGATCGGCCTGCGCGGCATCAAAAACCTCATGTACAGCATCGGCACCCTGCAGAACTTGGATCCGGCGGGCTCGGACAGAAAAGAACTGTGGGATCATTCCGCCCGGACGGCGTTTTACGCGTACAATTTAAGCCGCAATTTCTGCCGCGCCGAACCGAACCTCATCTCCGTTTCCTACGTATGCGGCCTGCTGCACGACATCGGCAAAATAGTTTTCGACTGCGCGCATCCGGATCTCATCAGCAAACTGCAAACCCTGTGTACCGAAAAAAACATTCCGCAGCGCGTACTTGAAAAAATCATCGCCGGCGTCAATCATGCGGAGATAGGAGCGCTCGTTACCCGTAAATGGAATTTTCCCGAAATCATAACGGATGTTATCAAATATCACCATCTGCCCGAATGCAGCGCTCCCGAAAACCGGAAACTCGTACAAATCGTTTATCTGGCGAACTTGCTGACTCATTACCAAAAAGGCGAAGTCGATTTTTACCAATTCGATCCGGATGTTCTGGCCGTATTTAAAATCAGTTCCGAAGAACAGCTGAAAATCATTTCAGACAAACTGCAGGAACATTTTGAACAGCATCCTGAAACGCCCTGACCGGCAAATGCGGAAACGCCATTTTAACGTCAGGCACGTTTTAACGCCGAACGCGGATCAGACGCCCTGAAGCGAACGGACCCAAGCCTGCATCAGTATGCCGAACGCCACGCCCACGTTCAAAGACGCTTTCAGCCCTTTCATCGGGATGGAAACGCGCCCGTAAGTACCCCGTTTCAAAGCTTCCGGACTGACACCGAGTTCTTCCGAACCGATGACGACGATTCCTTCCCGCGGAAACGCGAATTCGTCGAGCGGGGTTCCTCCCGTTTCAAGAACGAAAACGGGTACGCCGGCCGGCAGCGCCTCAAGCGGCACGCGCTCCCACGGCATCGTTTCTATGCAGCCCATGCCGGAACGCAGCGCGCGCGAATGAGCCGGATCCGCACATCCGGGCGAAAGCAGCACACGCTCGGCACCCATTGCTTCGGCAGTTCTGAAAATCGAACCCAAATTGAACGGCGAACGGATATCTTCGGCATACACCGTTACGCCGCGGTAAAAATCGCGTTCAGCGCAAACCGACTGCGCCGCTTCCGTGCGGTGAGGCGCGATAACCAAATCCCACTCGGCGGGAAACGTTCCGATGACAGCCAGCAAATGATTGCGCGCGCAGTTGCAGACGCGGCGCTCGTCGAACGGATCGGCTGCAAGAAGCCGCTCCAATTCACCCGCGGCGGACGGCGGCAGCTGCGGATCTTCAAGCACGACTCGCGCCAGTTTTTTGACGTACTCGCCGCGGCTCAGAGAGGGGAACGAATAACCGCAGCCGGCTTCCGCAATTCCCGCAATGTCGCGCTCAAGCGCGCCGAAGCACAGCGCCAATTTGCGGCGTTTCTGGCCGCCGCGCAGATGAGACAATTTGTCGGGTGCGATCATATCAATATGCCAATTTGATCAATTCAAACAGATCGTCGGCCGTCATGGAGCGCGGCAGTCCGTTCATCAGTTCAAGCTGTCCGGCGTCTTCCGCCGCTAAAGAAAACTGTTCTATGCTGATGGAAAGATCCTTGAGCCGGGAAGGCAGGTTCGCCTGCGCCAACCGGCGGCGGGCGTTTTCCGCAAGCAGTGCCGCCGCCTGTTCGGGAGCGGCGTCCGCATCCGCAAGCCGCAGCATTCGTGCGATTTTGGCGAGCCGGTCGACCTTATATTTTGCCATATCTTCTATAATATACGGAAACAGAATTGAAACGGTCAGCGCGCGCGAAATGCGGAAACGGGCGTTTACCGCAAGCGCAAGCAGCGACGCCGGCCCCGGAGAGCCGGTCGCAACCGCAAGAGACGCCAAACAGCCGCCCATGGAAAGCAGCACTTCAGGCGGCGTCGTTACCGCAAGCGACTGTCCGCCGTCGAGCGCGTAGCCGAGTACTTCAAACGCCTTTTCGGCAAGCATGTCGGAAAAGAACGTCGCTTTCTGGGAAACGTACGCTTCAACGGCAAGGCACAGCGTTTCTATGGACATGGCGGCTATCTGATTTTCCGTCAGCGACACGGACAGATTGGAATCGAACAGCGCCATTTTACACAGGCCCGGCTGGGCTTTTATCAATTTGACGTGACGGCTTCTGGAGTCGACAACCGGAACCCGATCCGTAAAAACGAACGTATCGCGGATAGTCGAAGGAATCGCAATCATCGGCAGCGGCGCCGTAGACGGAACCGCTCCGTCTATAAAATCGTACAGATCGTGCACTTCGTTATATACGGCGCTCACGGCGCGGCCCAAATTCAGCGTTTTTGCACCGCCGACGGCGATCAGGCCGTGAACGTGCGCTTTACGGGCAAGAGACAATGCGCGCTGGATTATTTCCGAATCGGCGTCCGCTTCCATTTCGTCGAACTGAAAGAATTCAACTTTCCGGTCGGTCAGCGACTGCAGAATACCGTCGGCAACACCAAGTTCTTTCACGACCGGATCTATCAGCACGATATAACGGGAACCCCAGTCGCGGGCAAACTGTCCGGCACGGGCGGCCGTATAAGAGCCGAGTACGATGTTCGGCGAAATTCTAAAAATCAAATCGGACATATGTTTCTCCAGATTGCATAGTTTCAACAAAAAAAGACGGAAGCAACGTTCCGTCTTTTTTTTCCTCAGTTGCGAATTCGTGTTTTACGTTAAATACCGTAACTGGTCATGATACGGTCGGCAACAGAATCGATTACGGCGGAATTGATATACGACGGATCCTGTATCTTTTCTTTTACCTGCGCAACCAGGTCGCTGCGGACGTCGGGCGTTTCTGCGGCAATTTCGGACAAATAATATGCTTCGGCCATTTCCTGCGCTTCTTTCGAGACGGAAATGGAATCAACTCCGGAAGAAACGGACGCTTTTGCCGCGGTTCGGTGAGAACTCTGCACGTTATTCAGAGGATTTATGCCTCCAAGTTTATCAATCATCATTTTGACCTGCCTCTACCATATTATCGGTATTCTCTTCTAAAAATTGAGCATTTTTATTACCCGCAACGAACACCGCAAATTCACCAAGCACTTTGCTGCGTCCGGCAAAATCGTCTCGAACAGTCTCGGCCGATCCCTCCACAATTTCTTCGTGCAGTTTCGTCAGCTCACGGCCGACTACCACACGCCGCTCTTTTTCAATATCGGCAATATCCGTCAAAAGCTTAACGATTCTGAACGGCGATTCGTATAAAACGAACGCATATCCCAGCCCCAAAAGCTCCCGCAGCCGGGAACGGCGGCGCCCCGGTTTGGGCGATAAAAACCCTTCAAAAACGAGCGTTTTGCCGCCGGCACCCGCGACGCTCACCAAAGAAGCGAACGCCGACGCACCGGGAATCGGTACCACCGTATGGCCGGCTTCACGGGCAAGCCCCGCAAGCACCGCGCCCGGATCGCTAATGCCCGGCGTCCCCGCGTCGCTCGCATAAGCGACGGTCTGCCCGTCGTCGAGCAGCCGAATGATTTTCTGCGACGCCGCCGCTTCGTTTTGCGCGCGGCACGACACGAGCGGCTTCCGTATTTCAAAATGCGTCAAAAGCTGCAACGTATGCCGGGTATCTTCACAGGCAATCACGTCCGCCGTTTTAAAAGTTTCAAGCGCGCGGAACGTTATGTCGCCCAAATTTCCGATGGGCGTCCCGACGATATATAAAGTTGACACCCGTTAAGTATATACCGAATCCGACGGCGGCGCAAGAGAAAACGCGCCGTTTCCATGCACTCCACACTCATGCCAATCACACTGCGCACGTGCCGCTTCAGCCGCGCACTCGGCAGGCTTACGGAGGCCCCCGCATTCGGAACGGCCAGGCTTACGGAACGTACTTGCTCAGGAACGAATCGACGGCCGCCCAATACAGGTCAGGCGCGTCGTCTACGGAGTCTGCGTGAGCGGCGCCGGGAACGACGAGTTTTTCCTTTTCACACGAGGCCGCCTCGTACACCTGATCCAGCATGGCGAACGGTACGAACGTGTCCGCGTCGCCGTGAATGAACAGCGTCGGCGTAACCGAACGGCCGACGGCACGAACACAGTCGCCCTCGCCGAAAAAGTACCCGGCGCGCAGCTTGGTTACGAGCGACGTAACCGGAATCAGCGGAAAACGCGGCAAATTAAACGACTGCTTCAGCTGATACGTAAACTCCGCGTCGATGCTCGAATAGCCGCAGTCTTCCACGGCGGCGCGCACGTTCGCGGGAAGCGGCTCGCCGGTAGTCAGCATAACGGTTGCCGCTCCCATCGAAACGCCGTGCAAAACGACGCGGGCGGCCGAATCTTTTTCGGTCAGATACCGGATCCATTCTATCATGTCGTAGCGTTCGGGTGCGCCCATACCGATATACCGGCCTTCGCTCAAACCGTGCGAACGCTGATCAGGCACGAGTACGTTCCAGCCCCGCTCGTAATAATGCCGCGCGTACTGCGCCATAGCGGCCGCGGACATTTTATATCCGTGCACGGCGAGCGCATACCGGTCAGACGGAACTTTTGCCGCGATAAAATAGCCGTGCAATTGCAGCCCATCTTTTGCGGTAATGAATACGTTTTCGCCTTCACTCATCAGCCATTCTTCCGCAGGCAACGCGGCTGCCGATTCATCTTCGGCAATCAGCACGGCCGGCTCGTCGTCGGTAAAAACGTCTTTATCCGAAGCCGGATCCAGTGCGAACGTAAAAAAATAACTCGAAGCGGCGGCCAGTCCTATCACGGCGATCACCGCAACGGAACAAACCGCAATCACAATCCCTTTAACTGCTGTTTTCATACATTCAATATATACGAAATCGACGGGCGGTGCAATTTTCTGCGGCATAATTTTATCCGGCAGTTCGATTTGAACCTCTTATTATATATTCAGCACGATATTCCGTAATGTTGAAAACACCGCTATGCACGGCCATAATAGTTTTTCATCTATTTTGGAGTCTGGTACTGAGAAAATCTTATAGGAATCATAAGAAAATTCAGCATAAACTGTTCCATTTCTATCTACAATTTGAAAAACTTGTTCTTTTAATGTAATCATTTGTATAAAAGAGCTCATGCTGTCTTTCATTGTCGATACTGTATTCATACTTGTTAATAATACGGAAAATTCCACTCCCTCAACAGAGAAAGATGCAAGTTTAACAGGCAATTCAGACTCATGCACTTCTTTTTCCCAAATTGCTTGAGAACCGGATATATCAAATTTTTCAAATTTATAGATAGGCGGAAGATTTTGAATATCAATCGCTCTAATATTCAAAATTCTATTATTTTCTGTCATTTTACGGTAGTTGATATTAATGTTGTACAATGCGTCATTAAGGAAAACTTTTCCAGTCCATTTCATAAGATCTACAGTATTTAGATACAGTGGGTCAAAACCAAATCGGAAGTCTGTTTTTCCACTTAAAATGATATCTCTAGAATCTACATCGTCTGACTTTTTAAATTCTTTAATATTTCCGGATAATTCTGTTTCAAATGCAGTCGTCTCGATTCCGTACTGTTTTATCGTCATACAAGATAAAAAAATGAATATAAGCATTCCTAAAAACGGAAATATAATGCCCTGTTTGATTTTCATAATCGAACTTCTCCTATTAAGAATCATAGGAAGGAGCTAAAAATAAGATTTCAGTTCCTTCCTTTTATCATATTAATTTATATTCAGCACGATATTCCGTAGTGTTGAGAAAACAGCTATACACGGCCATAACAGTTTTTCATCTATTTTGGAGTCTGGTACTGAGAAAATCTTATAGGAATCATAAGAAAATTCAGCATAAACTGTTCCATTTCTATCTACAATTTGAAAAACTTGTTCTTTTAAGGGAATTAATTCGGTAAAGGAACTTATGTTATCATCTAACGATGGTAAAACATTCATAACCGTTACTAATACGGAAAAATCATTTTCGCCAATGGAAAAATTCGTAAAAACGCCAGGCATATCTTTTTCATACACAGTAATTATGTTTTTCTCTTTGAAAGAGAATCTTCTTTCTATGTCAAATTTAGCAAACTGGTACATTGCGGGTAAGCCTTCAATTGTA
Organism: Treponema brennaborense DSM 12168; assembly: GCF_000212415.1. Taxonomy (NCBI): domain Bacteria; kingdom Pseudomonadati; phylum Spirochaetota; class Spirochaetia; order Treponematales; family Treponemataceae; genus Treponema; species Treponema brennaborense. The sequence continues at coordinate 2,959,067 of NC_015500.1, forward strand.
ACATTAGTCACTTTAGATATACGGTTGCTATAAGGTCTATCCCCTTCATACTCTTGCCTATAAGACATTTTAATGGCATATTCAGAATCATACAGACTTATAGTTCCCTTCATTTTCCTGTTTGCAACAGGCAGGTCTGAAAAAAGTATAAATACACCGCCATATTTATTTGTGTCATTTACCACAATATCGCTTTCCGTATATGTTCCATTTTTTTTATATTTCTTTATTTCACCGGAATACAGAACTTCAAAACTGTCGGTATTCTGCCCGTACTGTTTTATCGTCATGCAAGATGAAAATAAAAAAAAGGATAAAAATACTAGTATAAGCAAAAATGTTTTATTAATTTTCATAATCGAACTTCTCCTGTTTTAATGGGAATTGAAGAATTGAAATTCATTTTTAAGAAAAAACGCCAAATCTTTAAATCAATATCTATCCCAACTTGGGGAGATATCGACTGACTCCATATTAATTTGCTGATTTGAATTTCATCATGAATGACAATCTGTCCTATGACCGATTTTATTAAACTGTAGAATGTGTTTCACAACCGCTCCTCTCTCCGACACATTTTTCATAATTCAATTTTATAATATCAGTGTTGCATGATTTTTTTTCACAAGTCAACTCAAAAAACGCCATTTATTACATATGTAATATCCCAATATTACATAAATCATATGGTAATATTACCTAAATCATCTTGACAAAATCAGTTTTATACCCATTTAAATTTGATTCAATGGAGTAAAAATCCAGAATATTACCAAAGTAAGGTAACCTGTAAATAGTAATATGACAAATTTGCCAAAAATGTAGTTTTATGTTATTCTTAAAAAGTTATTTTTTTAACACCGAGGAGAAGGTTTATGAAAAAAAATAGTGTATGCCCATTATTTTTACAAAATCCAGAAGAAAAAGAACGTATTGATTGGGATTATTTTGTTTCCGAAATACAGAAAGTGTTCAAATTAAATGATTTTGAAGTTACTCGCTTAAAAAACAGTAATGTAGCAAAAATTATAGCTACTATTCCATTTGCAGCGGGTTGTAATGAACCGGAAAGAACTGCTATATCACATTTAATAACTTACATTGCAGAAATTAAAGGATTTCAAAAATACTGCGCCCATTTACCCTGTGATAATTTTGATATTTATCATAGATTAAACAGATTAGCAACGTTTTCCGGTGGTGATAAAAAAATAATTCATGAAGGCTTATCTTTGTTAGCATTGATTATGTTAGAAGGATATCATGAATCTCAAGAACACGATAAACAAAATAAAATCTACAACCCGTTAAATTCTGGGTCATGGAATTATGAACAAAAAAAAGCTGAACTGGAAAAAGAACTTGAAGTAATTACCTGTGAATCTCTTGCTGATTTTTTTACTATCGGAGTTAGTAATGGAAGATGGTAGAAATAACGAATTGATTATTTGGCGATGTATTGCCATATTTGGAGCCATATTATTACTATCAAGAATTATTCCAAATATCATAAATAATGATTACCACACAGGTACTATTTCAGACTCGAAAGATAGTTTCTCTCGTATATCTATGTTTGTAATTAATGTTATAGGTTTCTTTGTTTTTATTTTTTTAATTTTCCAACCTTTGAAACTAGAATTATACGGTATATTCAGTTTTTTATATGCAGTTTATTTTTTTATTGACGGATACTCTCCGTTAATGGGAGTATTAATGTTCATACTATCCTTTTCAACACTCTATAAACGCGGATTTTATAGGAAGAACAAAAAAACTAAATTTATTTTCACCTGTATCTTTCTATCACTCATAATGATATCAGGAATTAGATATGGGATAGATATTTGGTTTGATGGATTCATCAACACATTCGGCTATCTTTTTATAATCGGTCTTATCGCCTACGTTATTCTAAGTAAAGTTGCAAAAGACAAAAAATATTCCGGTCAACCGGTGTTAGATTTTAATAAATTTCCGGATCTTACAGAACGTGACAAAGAATGGATAAAGCTACTTATAACTGAAACTAAATACACAACTATTGCACATGAATATGGTATTTCATTTGGCACTGTAAGAAACCGAATGCGATACATCTTCAAAATCCTTGGAGTTCCAGACCGCATTGGTTTTATGGCTTCATTTTCTGGTTATGAAATTCTAGGGTAATCACTTTCAATAAGATTCAAGCCACAATAACCCATTTTTATAATCTACGGTAATTCTATTGCGAGCAAAAAAGTCGTAGCCAAGAAGCATGTCTACGTTAATAGAACTAAGAACATCAGCATACATATCTGTAGCAGAATCTTGAACAACTAGACCTGTAAAGGTTTTAGTTAATGTGATATTTCCAATTTCAACAAGCTCTACATCATAGTAATAGGAGTTTCCTGTTAGCATTGTGCTATTAAAATATTCCCAGTTAACATCTTCTGTTAACATATCAGTTAAAGGGAAATTAAATATCTCATTATTTATTAGTCCTGTTGGCGCACCTGTATCTAAACAAATTTTAACAGGAACACCATTAACTTTTCCTTCCGTAACAATATGACCTGTTGAAACATCACAAGAAATAGGCTCAACATTGGGAACTTCATCGTTTAAAATTAGTTTTCGATTTTTATAATCAAAAGTTACTCGTTCTGCATAAAATCCGTATATACTACTACCAACATAGCCCATTCCGTTTCTATTAAACATGCCTGAATAATTAGCAGTGTATGCAATTTTTCCAAAACCTAAATCAATTTCTCGTGGAAAGTAAAAATAGGCAGAATCATCAACATTGTACGTCCCACCTAGAGATTCAAAAGTTTCAATAGAAAGACTTATACCAGAAGCTCCAGAATCAAGAACCATATTACCTTTTTTACCGTTAACCGTTACAGGAACATAAAGCAAACCATTCATTATAAAAATTCCGATTTCTGTTCTTGGAATATCTGTAGGTAATGGAAGATTATTTTTTATACGAAATTTGTCTCTAAATGCTACCACAGCTTCTATTTCTTCATTAGTGTAAAACTTACCGCCATTATCGCCTTTTGTTAGCAATTCACCTGTTTTGTATCTTGCACAACTGGTAATACTACTCAAAAGTACAGCAAATAAACAAATTTTTATTAACAAGACATTCACTCTATTAAACTTCATTTTCACTCCTTCAAAAATCGGAAAACACCTTAATCAATCCTTGCAGTAGTTGTACATGAAAAAATCAATAGTGACAGAACTGCCGTTGCTAAAAGTAAATAAGATTTTTAAGCTTTGCATTCATTCTCTCCCGTAAAAAGTCAAGTTAAAACTTGAAAGGTTATCATAATAGTACAGTCAAAAAAAATACCCGAAAACAAAAAGAGGGAAACCGGCCCCATTTTGTATGATTTAAAGTAATTGCCGCGGTAATCGATAAGCACGACCGAATAAACGTACTGCGCCGAGAGCAGCCCGAAAAAAACGGACTCTCGCCCCCGAAACGTTTCCGGCGCAATCTATTTTACCGAAATCCGGATCGCCGCGTTCCGTCCGTCCGCAAAACGCACCGTAAGACGCATTTCGCCCGGCAAAAGAGGAACGTACCAACTGAACGGCCGTTCACTCGTTCCGGCGGAAACACCGTTCACGAACAGCTCCGCCCGCGCACCGGCGCCGGTACAGTCCACTTTGATTTTCTGCGCCGCCGACGGAATCGACGGATCGAACACGAACACCGCGCCGTCCGCCGGATACAGAATCCGCCCTTCGCCCGTATCCGCAAGCGCGCCAGCCGTATTCCGCCCGCTCAGCCAGCGCTGATATTCCTGCGGATACCGCACGTGAACGCGCCCGTTCTGCCGGTAATGCCACGAACAAACCGGACGGTTCGCCGCCGCCGCTAAAGCGACGTATTCGTCCGTAACCGCAGGGCAGTCCGGACCGGGCGCCATACCCGACACCGCGCACACTGGCAGTTTTCGGTAATTGCGGGGAGCGGCAAACGCGGCGGCGGTTTCCGGATTCCGCTCCGACAGCACGTCCAACACGCCGCGCACGACGGCGGCCGGAACGGAACTGCCCGTTTCGCGCACGACGGTTTCACCGGTAAAGTTTCCCATCCAAACACCGGCGGTATACCGCGCCGTACTGCCGAGCGCGATGATGTTCTGAAACTGATTCGACGTTCCCGTTTTGAAAATCGCCGGATACGGCGTGCTGAACACTTCGGCAAAACCGAACCCCAGTGCGCGAGCGCGGCGGTCGGACAAGATGTCGCAGATGAGCGCGGCGGTATCCGGTTCGTACACTGCAGCAGAAGCCGAGAAGTCTGCCAATCCGGCCGGCTCCGTCCCGGCTTCAGCCGAAACAGCTCCCGCTTTAAGATACGTAACGGAGGGAATCGTACCGCCGCGCGCGAACACGCTGAACGCCCGAACCAGCTCGAACAGCGTCACTTCTCCGCTGCCGAGCGCGAGCGAAAGCCCCTGCCGGTTCCGCTCGCCCGCCAACGAATCGAATCCGAGCGCGCCGAGCGTTTTCAGATAATTGTCCACGCCCAGCCGGTACAGCAGATATACGGCGGGAATATTCAGACTCGACGCGAGCGCGTTCCGCAGCAATACCGGCCCGTTGTATTGATTGTTAAAATTGAGCGGTACGTACACCTGCTCGCTGCCGAAATCCATCGGAACGTCGGCAAGGACACTCGACGGAGTAAAACCGCGTTCAAGCGCGAGCGCGTAGATGAACGGTTTCATCGTACTGCCGCTCTGATTCCGGACGAGCACGCCGTCTATCTGCCCCTCGTTTTCGCTGAAAAAATCACCGCTACCCGCCCAGCAAAGAATTTCACCGGTTACGTTGTCAATGACGAGCGCCGCACCGTGAGAAAGCCGGGCATCGGCGTGCAGTGCGATCTGCGTACTGATATCGTTCGCCACTTTATCCGACAAAGCGGCGTCGACGCTCGTATGCAATTCCGGAGGCAGCCGTCCGCCTGCCGAATTACGGACGTACAGAACGAAATGCGGCATACCGAGCGGATATTCGTACCGTTCGCCGACGGACACCGCATCGATCCATTCGGTCTTCGTCACGGAAAACCCCGTTCGCTTTCCGATTTCCGCCGCAGCTTCAAACGACGCGCCCGGATCTTCAAGCGGATTGTACTTGACCGGACGGCGCGGAATAACCGCCAGCGCGTGAATCTGCGCTTCGGACAGCCTGTCCGGAGTCGTACCGAAATACGTACGCGCTGCGGATCCGACGCCTTCGGCCTGCAGTCCGAACGGCAGGGAATTCAAATATAATTCGAGAATACGTTTTTTCGGCAGTTTCGATTCAATCCTGACAGCCGTAAACGCTTCGGCAAGTTTGACGCCCACCGAAACCGGCTTACCCGGATCGCGCGGAACCACCAGACGCGCAAGCTGCATCGTTACGGTAGACGCGCCGCTGACCGGCCGCCCCGATTTCGCGTTCTGAACGAACGCCCGCACGAGCGCAATCACGTCAACGCCGCCGTGCCGGTAAAAATTCTCGTCTTCCGCCGCAATAAACACGCGCAAAATTGCGGGCGGCAGTGCGTCCAAGTCGTACCATTCGCGGCGCAGTCCGTTTTCAAGCGGCAGAACTTGCAGCAGCACACCGTTTCGGTCGTACACGCGCGTACTGCACGGGCGGACGATAAACGCGTCGAGTGCGGCGAACGGTGCGAACCTCAGCGTCAAACGTACGCCGCCCCACAGCGCGATAACCGCGACAACTGCCGCCGCTATGCGGCGGCGTCTGCCGGCAAATTTGGCAGCCTGCGAATTCCCGGCACCGTTATTTTTCCGTAATGACAACGACGCCGCCTTTCGATCTGCCGAAAATTTCCGGCTCGTACATACATTCGGCCGTCGCGCCGGGTACGGTGAACGAACCGCTGCGCACCGCTCTGAATAGGAATTCCACCTGCTGCCGTCCGCGGCGGAACGCGTCCCAGAAATAGCGCACTTCGTTGTCGTATATTTCCTGCCCCGAAAGACCGAAGTTGTACCGCTCGAACCATTCGTCTTCGGAGATAAAATTGCCGTCCGCACCGGTATCGTCCGACGCGGAACCGGTTCCCGCATACTGTGCGCTCGTTGCGAACGCCGCGTTCAGCACTTCGGCGCCGGACGGTATCGGAACGCGGAGCGCGACGAAGGTTCGGTCTTTCGTCGTGGAAAGCGTTGCCCGCGCGCGGTAGACCGTTCCCGAAACCAACGCGCTGCCCGCAACCGGTTTGCCGGTTTTGACGTCGGTAATATCGACGAACACGCTCAACCCTTCGTCGCGTGCGTACTGCTTATCCGCAGGTACCGGATATTTCATCGAAACCGTATAAAACAACGTTCCCCGACCGTCTTTCGACACTTCGAGCGGCAATTCCGTACCGAATGCCGCACCGTCCGCGGCGAGTTCCGCAAACGGCGCCGTCTTTTCCACGGGTTTCGCCGCAGCCCCTTTGAACGAACCGGACACGAACCCGTTTCCGGCAAGAGTCGCTTCGGCACTGAAATCGAGCGATTCAAGATTATTTGCTTCTATATACGAAGCGACCGCTTCAAGTACGCGCGCGGTAGACGCCGTATTTTTCCAATAACCGTTTCCGGCACGCTGAATTTCAAGCAGATTGAACAGAAATCTGCCGTTCAGATCGTCGGACGGATCAAGCGCCGTAAAGAACTGCAACAGCAGCGCGTTCCGTTCGGACACGTCGTTGAAATACATCCACGGTGAACTCGTAAACCGTGAATCCGTTACGTCCGCACCGCGCGTCGTCGGCCGTACGTGTGCACGGATATCCTTCGCCACCGCTTCGGCTTTTTGCCGGTTTCCGTTGCTCAGATACATCAGCCCGCACAACGCTTTTTCCGCATATCCGGCCGAAGGTATTCCGCACACGCCGTCTATTTTGCGTTCATCGACGGAACCGGTCAGCTTCATCCGAACGAACAGCGTGTACGCCTGCACGTACGCATTGCCGCGGTACCACGAGCGGGTCACTTCCGCACTCAGATAATCCGAAAGCGCCGGCACGTTTATCGACCGGGGCACGGTTATTCCATGCAGTTTTGCCGACGCAATCAATTCGGCAAACCGAAGCGACGGAGCGAACGACGAATATGAACTCGTTTTCCAATACGGAAAACCGCCGTCCGACTGCTGGGTCTTCGCCCAATCGGCAATTTCCCGTTCAATGACTTTTTTGGGCGAACTGACTTCGCTTTGCATACCGAACACGTCGATATATTTTTCAAAATACAGCAAGGGAATCATTGCCGAACAACGCTGCTCAAGGCAGCCGTACGGATAGCGGAACACGTACGAAACCGCTTCGGTCAGCGTTCCCAATCGCGTCGGGTCGAGTTGCACGAAAAGCGTTCCCGCACCGGCAGCGGCCGTTGTGCCGGCAGCGGCCGTTGTGCCGTCGGCGGACATCGCGGAACCGCCGGTAACAGTTGTGCCGTCGGCGGCCGTTGTGCCTGCAGCGGCCGAGACTTCGGCAACCGAAACAGGAAGAACGATTTTTTCGGTAACTGAGGCCGCGCCCTTTTTGTCCGTACTGCCGGACGACACGTCGCCGACGGTCGTTACCGTTTCAAACACGTACGGGCGGTCTATTTCAAGCACTTTTACGATACGCTCGGTTACCACGTCCGATTCGACCTTAAACACGACCGAGACGAACCCGTACTCCTGCGCGCTTATATCGAACATAAGCGGAACGGTTTTTCCCGCGGGAACGGTTACCGTTTTCCGCACCGGAGCCGCGCCGGCTGCCGAAATACCGCCGTTAGCGGCGGCAGCACCCGCGCCGGCTGCCGAAGCACCGCCGTTCGCGGCAGCAGTACCTGCGACTGCCGAAGCGCGGCCGGGCCGGCGAACGACGCCGTTTTCTTCAGCGGGAACACCCGCGCGTTCGCTTCCCGGCACGATTTCCATTGAAACGGTTACTTCGTGCGCGCGGCCGTCAAGACTCGAAATCACTACGCCCGCGTCGGACGTATCGTGTTCGCGAAGCCGGCGCGGCAGAACGTCGCGCACGCTGACCGGTTTGTTTACCGACATTTCGGCTTCGGAAATTCCGAAATAATCGCTCAGCACGCCCACCGCCGTAATCCGGTACGCCGTAATCGTGTCGGGCAACGTGAACGAATATGAAACGGTGCCGTCCGCGCCGGTCGTCAGAACCGGAACGAACACCGCCGTCGGATCAAAGTTTTTGCGCTCTTCAATTTTATCGCCGCCCTCGTCTCCGCCGAACAGATTGCGCACTTCGTACGTAACCGGATCGATCAAAAGCGAACGGGAATCACCGCCGGCAACGGCGCTGAAAAACAGATATTCGTTATAAAAATGTGCAACCGGATCGGGCACGTGATAATTGATAAGGTCGATAACGCCGCGATCCACCGCCATGAGCGTCAGCTCGGCACCCGCGAGCGGCTGGCCGGCTTTAGAAGCCGAAAGCGTTATCGTCGCCGTGTCGCCCGGCCGGTACGACGGTTTATCCTGCGTTACAGTTATATCGAACTCGCGCGCAACCGGATCTACGCGAATCGCCGCCGCACCGAAATATCCTTTCGGTTTATCCATATCGGGAGTCGCATAATCGTGATCGGGCTTTTTCGTGCGCGTCGAATACGACGAAACCGTTACGTACGCAACCGGCAGATACCGATCCGTAACCGGCACTTCAAGAACCGTACTCGGCTCCGTCAGGCGGAACACCTGCTCGGAAAAAACACCTTCCCGTTCGACAGTCATCAGATAGGTGCCGGCGGGCAGCGGACTTTGCAGCAGGATACGGGCGGTGTCGCCCGCCTGATACACGTCCTTATCCGGCAGCAGCGTGATTTCCTGCGATTCGTTTCCGTAATAATAATTCCAGTCCGAACCGGTTACGTAAAAGCTGCGTTCGGTAACAACCGCACGGGCACCGCTGTCCTGAGCGGAAAGCCGAAGGACGTACGCGCCGCCTTTGGGAGGCGTTACGGAAACCGTTCCGGCCGCCGCAAGCGGTACCGTCGATGTCGATTCGCTTACCATTTCGCGCACGTACCGGGTAATAATCTGCCCGTTCAGTCCCATCTGGCGTACTTGTTTCCAGTCTTCGCGCAGCAATTCTACGGACAGTTTGCGATCGCTTTTACGCCGCGGAAGCATTTCCTCGGCGGGAGCCGAACCGTCCGGCTGCGCAAGCAGATAATCGAAGGAAAGTTCCGTTCCCTTTTTGGCAAAACCGGTTATCCCCTTCGCAGCGGAAAGACCGATGTAATACTGCGCCGGATGCACGACGACGGAGGCCGAAGAGCTGACGGCCTGCGAACCCGCGTCAAAAACGGTCGACTCCACGCGGTACGAATACGCCATACCTTTTATCGTTTCACCGCCGGAAAGCTGGGAGGCGGACGCTTTACCGGTTCCGTCGAGCGCGCCCTCTTCCGATGAAAGCGCGGACCGGCCGTCGTATCCCTGCCGCGGGCCGAACCGGTATCCGTCGAAGCGCACGCCGTCCGGACGGAAGCCCGCCGGTTCGCGGTACCACTCGGCGTTCCACTGCGCACCGGCAAGGCTGCCGCCGCCCAAATACGAAGCGGAGACGGCCGCGGGAATGCGGTCGCCGCTGACGTACGGAACGGCAGTCGGAATCGAAACAGCCGTCTCAAAGCGCAGCCGTTCAAAATACGCCACCGTAACCGGAATCGATTCGGTAGCGGATCGGCCGTTTAATGTGCGCGTATATTCTATCAGATACGAACCGGGCGCCAGCTCCTGCGGCAAGGTGAACTTTCCGGTAAAACCGCCGCTTTCGGAAGCGGAACCGGTCACGGTAACGAACGGCTTCGACCGCCAGGTATTTTCGCGAATGCTCAGCGTGTACGGTCCCGCGTACGGTTCGTACGAACCGAGCTGCAAATTGCGATCTATGCCGCGCAGCTGCATCGTTTCACCGGGTTTGTACAACCCGCGGTCGGTAAACATGAACGTTACCATCTGCGCCGCCCGCGCGTTCTGCGGAGATCTGACGTTTCCGGCGTACTGCCACAACCGGTTCCCGGAAGGATTAAAAACGGCACGGTCGCCGTCTTTTTCCGCGCTGACGTAACAGGTGCGTACGGAATCACCGATGACATTCGGCTCCAAATCGATGCGGACGAATCCGTTTTCATCGGTAACGCCCGAAGCAGCCGGAGTTCCCGGCGCGGTGAGCACCGTCTCCCCGTCCACCGAATACGATGCGTACGTATACAGTTTGACGGCGGCGCCCGGAACGGGTTTTCCCGTCGCAAGGCTGGTAACGAGAACCAAAACGCGGTTGTATCCGTACCGAACCGTCAGTCCCAAATCGGTTACCTGTACGGTTTGTCCGTTTTCCATCTTCGAGACGCGCGTTTCGCCGTAATAATCTTTCCGATTATATTTCATCACCGCGCTGAACGACACGGCGCCGAACGCACCGTGATCCGTTTGCGTTAAAAACGGCAGCAAATCAACCGGCTGCAGCACGCGGACGTTTTTGGGAATTGAAGTTTCGTCCAAAACGGTTACGTCCGCCGGCTGTGCAGCCGGCGCGCCGGTGAGCGCCTTGACGCGATATTCGGAACCGGGCAAAACGTTCTGATACTCGAAAATCAGTTTCGGCGGAAACTGCGCTTCAAGCATTCCGAAGCCGTAATCCTTGAAGCCCGCGTAACTCGCCGCTTCGGGAACGGTCACCGTTTCAGGACCGGCGGCGTCGGCAAACGGTCTGCCGTACACATCGGAAACCGCCCCGGCCGCAAGCGTTATCGTATACTGCTGATCGAACGTAACCGGCAGACCGAACACGGTCAGCACCGAACCGTCCGCTTCCACGTTCGCCGCGGTTACCGGCATCGCCGGTTCCGTCCGCACGGCTGCCGCAAGCTTTGCCGGATCGAGCGCCGGTGCCAGCCGGTGTGAAAATCGAAAGCGGACGGGATTCGTGTATTTGCCGTACGAACGGCCGTCGGTGTCGATATCTTCGAGGGAAAAAGGTTTCAGCGTGTGAAACGAATGGCTGCCGTCGCTCTGCGCCGTACCGAGCGATTCCGCGTCGGAACGCGCGCCGGCTTTAAGCGTAACGGTCATGCGCGTATTCTCAGGCGGCGCTTTTTTCAGCGTCAGCACGAGCAGCTGTTTTTGCTTTTCATCGGACTGAGCGGCATCGAACGGATACACCGTTCCCGCCTCGTCGCTCACTTCAACGTATTTCGCCGTTTCCTTTGCCGTTACCGGCTGCGAAAAAACGAGCGCAATCGAACGCGCCTGTTCGGGCGGAACGTCGCCGGCATCGACCCATTCGCCCGCGGCAATCGCCTTATAGCCGGGCGTTACGGAAAGGAGTTTCAATTCTTCGGTGCGGAACGTGAATTCAGTCTGACCCGAAATCGGCGTACCGTCGGCCGCGCGAATATCGCCCGACAGCGTTACCGTATATTCGCGCTGCGGAACGGTCTGCTGCGAAGAATCGAAGCACAGCAGACTCGTTCCGTACCAGCGGAACACGCCTTCAAGCGGCGGTTCGATTTTCATCAGATCAGACTTTTCCGAAGGTTCGCCCAACACGGTAACGGGAACCACCGGTTTTGAAAACTGTACGTACACCGCCGGATATTTCATGTCGGCGGGTAAAACGCCCGCGGGCTGCATATCCAGCACGTACAGCGCGTCGTCGGAAACGGCGGCGGCAGCATCCGATTTACCGGCGGCAACTTTGCTGCCGTTCCCGCTGCAGCCGAAAAAAGCGCACCACGCGCACAAACAACAGAAAGCGGCGAGCACCGTTCGTCCGAGTTTCATACATCCTCCGAAAATCCATAAAAACGATTACAAAATCAGAACGCCGCCGCCCCGAAACGGCGGTCTTACGCGGCGTTCAGTTTAATGCAGAAAAATGATTCCGAGAATACCGATCGGTATCAAATACGCAGCGAACCATTCGAGTTTGCCTTTTCTGATAATTTTCATCAAAAACGCCAGCGCGGCGAAGCCCGAAACGAACGCAGCCGCGCACCCGACGGCGACGGTTCCCATGCCGATACTTGAAGCGACAGCTCCGATATCTTTGGCTTCAAGCACGAACGCGCCCAAAATCGCGGGAATCGAAAGCAAAAACGAAAATTCGCCTGCCGTCGTTCGATCCACGCCGCACAAAAGCGCGCCCGCGATCGTACTGCCCGAACGGGAAATACCGGGCAGCACGCCGAATCCCTGTGCAAGCCCGATCAGCAGGCCCTGAACCGGCCGGACCGCTGCGGAAACGGGCGCTTCGGCGGAATTATCCGCATTATACGCCTCGGCGGCACTGTCCGCATTATACGCTTCGGCGGAATTGACCGCCTTGCCGGCTTTGCCCGTATCGTCCGCCCCGTAACCGCCGGCGGCTTTTTTCAGCGTCCGCTGCGCGTTGAGTTTTGCCGAAAGAATCAACACGAACGCCGTTACGATAAATCCCGCGCACACGACTTTTATCGGAACGTCGGGAATAAAATCTTTCAGCACGACGCCGAACACACCGGTTACCGCCGTTCCCAGCAGCAGCGCGGCTATCGTCTGCAATCCGGCTGCGTCTCCGGCACGCGAACGGCGGCTTATCCACCGCCCCAAAACGCACAGCAGCAGCCATATCTTTTTGCGGAAAAACACCACCACCGCGGCGAGCGTCGCCAAATGCAAAAACACGTCGAACAGAAGCGGTACGTCGTCGAGCGAAAATAAATTCTGCACGACGGCCAAATGCCCTGAACTTGAAATAGGTAAGAATTCCGCCACACCTTGCAGCAGTCCGAGTAAAATCGCCTGAATAATCGACATGGAGCCTCCGTCTATGTTAAGAGTAGCAAACTTTTGAAAACCGCTCAAGTATAGCACGATACTCGAAGTGCGTCAGGCACCTCCGCGCTTCCGCGAACCGTCCCGTATCCTGAATCGCAGTATCCGGCAAAAAATCCGATAAAAAACGCTTGCCTTTGAGCCGGCTCCAAGTAGTATGTTTAAACCGAACCGGAGGTAACACATGAAAAAAATACTCGTCGCCTATTATTCACGAACGGAGGAAAACTACGTAAACGGCGGCATCGTACGCCTGCCGAAAGGCAACACGGCGATTGCCGCCGAAAAAATCGAAGCGCTCGCCGGCGGAGATTTATTTGAAATCAAAACAATCAGAAAACGGATCACCGAAGAATGCTGACTCCGGCTCCCCTACGATCCGCATACCGAAAACCACTGACACCGCAACCGAAAAAGGATATACTGTTCATATGACAAAACGTTTTTTTCTGATTTTGCTGCCTCTTTGTTTTTTGCTTTGCAGCGGCAGCTGCAACCCGACGCAGACAGAACAGCCGAATGAAGCAGCTCCCGCCGAACCGGAGCTGCTTTCCATATTTCGCACGGCGTACCCCGACGTTACGTTTTCCGCAGCATACGATACGCTGATCGGCGACTGGCTCGTAACCGTAACCGCAGACGATCGGCGTGCCGAACTGTACTGGTGCGGCGGCCGACTGCTGAGCGCCGATAAAATCCCCGAAAAAGAAAACTATCGGGTACTACTTTACGACTATGCCGAAGCCGTCCCCGATCCCGAAGATTTCAGCGAGCAGGACATCGAGCGGATCCGCGCGTTCAGTGCGCCGGAAACCCGTTCGGCAAGCGCCGGAACACCGCCGTTTTTTTATGACACGATATACGACTGTGCGTCGCAGACCGCCGTCGAGCAGCACATCACGCGGATTACCTTTTTGGGAAAACAGGCGAACGTTCACGAACGTATCCGCGACCCGCTCGCCGCCGTCGAACGGGACATACGGGCACTTGCGGAAACGGATCCGGAAGCACGCGCCTTCGTAACGAATCTGTCGCAAACCGACGGTTACTATTGGCGCACCATTCGCGATTCGGGAAACCGTTCGTTTCACAGCATCGGCATCGCGCTCGACATTCTGCCCGTCGGCTGGCAACAGAAAAACATTTATTGGGCGTGGCGGCGCGACATCGACCCGGAAAAATGGATGCTGACGCCGCTCGATCGCCGCTGGATGCCGCCGGAAAGCATCGTCGCCGCTTTTGAAAAACACGGTTTCATCTGGGGCGGAAAATGGATCATCTGGGACAATATGCACTTTGAATATCACCCCGAACTGATTTTATACCGAAAGTCAAAAAAATAACGCCGCCCCGGAACCGCCGCGCGACGCGTCGTTTCGGCGGCTCCGAACGGACGGGCGTCAGCCCAAAATCTTTTTCAAATCTTCGTCGGGTGTGCCGACCGGAGACACGGCGAACTGTTCCACCAGAAATTTGAGTACGTCGGGAGAAACGAACGCCGGCAGCGTCGGACCGAGGTATATGTTTTTAATTCCCAAATACAGCAGTGAAAGCAGAATGCACACCGCCTTCTGTTCGTACCACGAAAGTACCAGTGAGAGCGGCAAATCGTTCACGCCGCAGTCGAACGCCTTCGCCAATGCGAGCGCAACCTGTACGGCTCCGTACGCGTCGTTGCACTGCCCCATATCCAGCAGACGAGGCAAGCCCGCCACCGTTCCCAGATTCAAATCGTTGAATCGGTATTTACCGCACGCGAGCGTCAGAATCACGCTGTCTTTCGGTGTTTTTTTGACGAACTCGGTGTAATAATTTCTGCCCGGCCGGGCGCCGTCGCAGCCGCCGACCAAAAAGAAATGCGTTATCTTTCCGGATTTTACCGCGTTTACTACGTCTCCCGCAACGGAGAGCACCGTATGGCGTCCGAATCCCGTCGTAACCTCCGTTCCGCCGTTGATACCGGTGCGCGTCTGATTTTCCGCGTAACCGCCCAATTCCAGTGCTTTTTTAATAACCGGCGAAAAATCCTTGTCTTTGCCGATGTGAACCATTCCCGGATACGACACGACTTCCGTCGTAAACACACGGTCTGCATACGAAGGTTTTACCGGCATGATGCAGTTGGTCGTAAACAGGACCGGTGCCGGCATGTCGGCAAATTCTTTCTGCTGATTCTGCCAGGCCGTGCCGAAGTTTCCTTTCAGATGCGGATATTTTTTCAAAAGCGGATATCCGTGCGCCGGAAGCATTTCGCCGTGCGTATACACGTTGATACCTTTTCCCGCCGTCTGTTCGAGCAGCAGCTTCAGATCGAACAGATCGTGTCCGCTTATGACGATGAACGGTCCTTTTTCAATCGAAAGCGGTACCGTCGCGGGAACGGGATTGCCGAACGTCTCCGTATTGGCGCGATCGAGCAGTTCCATACAGGCGAGGTTCACTTTTCCGGTTTCCATCACGACGGGCAGCAGCTCTTTTTGATCCGAATCTTCACCCAGTACGCACAGCGCTTTGACAAAAAACTGATTGACGGTCTCATCCGCATAGCCGAGCACCATCGCGTGATACGCGTACGCCGCCACTCCGCGGATACCGAACAGGATAAGCGACTTCAGCGAACGGACGTCGACGGGAGCGTTCCAGATCGATTCCACATCGTAATCGTCGTTGTGCCCGCACGGTGAAGCGCAGCAGCCGCAATCGGGTACGAGTTCCGCCGTTTTGGCGTGCACGCGATCGATCAGCGCCTGAACGGTTTCATCGTTAAAATTAACGTTCGTAATCGTCGTGAACAGCCCCTCAAGCATCAGCCGGTTCACATCCGCCGGAACCGGTTCCGTTCCGCACGCGCGGGCAAGACCGATGAGCGCACCGGTCAGTTTATCCTGCAGCTTTGCCGTAGAAGCCTGCTTTCCGCACACTCCTGCTTTTCCGGTACAACCGGTACCGCCGGCCGTCTGTTCACACTGAAAACAAAACATGTTGCCTTCCATAATTACACCTCCGTATGATGATACGCCGGCAGTTTCAGAACCGGCGGTAAGCCCTTGCAGGCTGTCATATAATTTTTCCGTCCGTAGAAACCGTAACGACTTGCCACGGAACGAGTTTTCCGCCCTTTTTGACCGCCGCCGCTTTCAAAGCGTTTTTAACCGCGTTTTCAATTCCGCCGCAGCAGGGAACTTCCATCCGCACGACCGTTACGCTTCGGATATCGTTTTCGCAGATGATCTGCGTCAGTTTTTCCGTATAATCGCCGTCGTCCAGCTTCGGGCACCCGATCAGCGTAATTTTGCCGCGAATAAAATCGGCGTGAAAATCGGCATACGCGTACGCGGTGCAGTCGGCGGCAACCAGCAGATCCGCACCGTCAAAATACGGCGCGTTTACCGGAACCAGTTTTATCTGAACCGGCCACTGATTCAGCATGGACTCCTGCCGGCCGGCCGCGGCAACCTTCGCGGAAACCGCAGTTTCCGGCGCCGCCGCAGGCTTGCCATGCCGCTCGATCAGATGCGAACGCGTCCCCGGACAGCCGCACGCAAGCGCGTGCGGAGCGGCAGCCTTTTTTTTATTTGCAAGCACGGCTTGTTCGTCGTACGCCGCCGCTTCGCGCTCGACAAAACTGATCGCGCCGGTCGGACAGGCGGGCAGACAATTGCCCAATCCGTCGCAATAATCGTCGCGCAGCAGCTTCGCCTTACCGTCTATCATGCCGATGGCTCCTTCATGACACGCGTGAGCGCACAATCCGCAGCCGTTGCATTTTTCTTCATCAATCTGAATTATTTTCCGTATCATATACGACCTCCGCGTACTATTGACTTTATATACTAAGAATAGTATATTTGCCCGACGCCGTATGTTGTTAAAACAACATTTTTGAGGATTTTATGGATTATTTCTTTTTATCAAACACCGTTTTGTTCCGAGGCGTTCGGGAATCCGAAATTCAGCCGATGCTGAACTGCCTGAACGCTTATACCAAAAAATACGGCAAAGGTGAAACCGTGTACCGCGAAGGAACGGTCGTCCGTGAAATAGGGCTGCTGCTGTCGGGCAGCGTGCACGTCGAACAAAACGATATTTGGGGCAACCGGGCGATCCTCGGCAGTTTCGGCCGGGGAAACATTTTTGCCGAAGCATACGCGTGCACACCCGGCGAACCGCTCATGATTTCAGTCACCGCCGCCGAAGACACGGACATTCTGTTCATGGATACCCGGCGAGTTCTGACAACCTGCTCCTCCGGCTGCAAATTTCATCACACGCTGATCCAAAATTTATTGTATATTATGGCGGAGAAAAATCTGAATCTGACGCGTAAAATAACGCATATTACGCCCAAATCCATTCGCAACCGGCTGCTTTCGTACTTGTCGTTTCAGTCGCGCAAACAGGGATCGTTCGACGTTGCCGTACCGTTCAACCGGCAGCAGCTTGCCGACTACCTGTGCGTGGATCGGAGCGCCCTCTCGAACGAACTGGGCAAAATGCAGGGTGAAGGTCTTCTTTCCGTTGAAAAAAACACGTTTCATCTGATCCGGCACGAACGGACGGTACTCCCGGAGTAAACCGCCAGCAAACGAGAGCCGCCGTCCGGAAAATCCGGCTTGGTATTTTCCGCACCGTATGCTATCATACTCCGGCACGGCGCGGCGAAAAACCCCGGGAACACGGTTCCGCTTCACGCCGTTTCCGCAGGAGGAATAATGACGTACAAGCAGGAATTCATCAAATTCATGAGCGACAGCGGCGTGCTCACGTTCGGCGACTTCACGCTGAAAAGCGGACGGCGCGCACCGTATTTTATCAACACGGGCAACTACACTACCGGCGCACATCTGGCGCGTTTGGGCGGATTTTACGCCGACTGCATCAAGGAACACGGCATTCAGGCCGACGTTCTGTTCGGTCCCGCGTACAAGGGAATTCCCCTCGCCGTCAGCGCAGCCGTCGCACTCTATACGAAATACGGGGTCGACGTGCGATACTGCTTTGACCGGAAAGAAATAAAAGATCACGGAGAAGGCGGTGCGTTCGTAGGAAAACAGCCCGAAGCGAACGACCGCATCGTCATAATAGAAGACGTCATGACCAGCGGAAAAGCCCTGCGCGAAGTGATGCCCAAGCTGACCGGCTGCGCCGACGTTACGGTTGAAGCCATGATTATCACCGTTGACCGCATGGAAAAAGGACTGACCGGAACGCTTTCCGCCGTACAGGAAGCCTACCGCGACTTCGGCGTAAAAGTGTATCCGATCGTAACAATCAACGACATCATTCAGGCTATGGAAGAAGGCGTCATCGCCGGAAAAGAACACCTCGACTCGATGCGCGCGTATCGGGCGCAGTACGGCGTACTGAACTGATTCACCTGCAATCTGATATCGAATAAACGCCGGGTCGAAGAGCTATTGCGGTAGCGCCGAATCACAATCCGCGCAGTGCGCGCGCTTCGCGGATTACTTCGCGGACGCCGCCGCGGCAGAGCGCCGAAATGAACGGACGGCCTACCAGAACCTGCGCCGCGCCGAACCGGGCGGCGGTTTCAATATCGCCTTTATCGCGTATACCGCCGTCAACCCACAATTCGCCGCAGTTCGCTTGCAGCGCGCGCCCGTACTCGGCCAAAAAAGCGGCCGTACTGCCGCGGCGGGTTTCAATGCGGCCGCCGTGATTTGAAACGACCGCCACGTCGGGTTTCAGCTCGCGCACCAGCTCCACGTCGGCTTCGGTAAATATTCCCTTTACCGCAAACGGGACGCGAAGCGCGCGCCGAATCTCACGCAGCTGTGCCGCGTTCTTTTTTTCGAGCCGAACCAAATTGCGCATCGTTACGATATTATACGAATCGATATCGACTCCTATCAGTTCCGCACAGGAACCGGCCCATTCGATACGCTCGAAAATACGCTTGTTTTCATACGGTTTAATGAACACGGCGGCGCGGCGTTCCGGATAAAACCGCCGCACGGCGCGAAGCGCGGCGATACCGCCCAAAATTTTTTCATCCGGACAACCGTCGCCGATCGAAAGCGCGATTCCGGCTTCGCTTACCGCCGTAATCAGATCAAAATAAAACGAACGTTCGTCCTGATACCCGACGTTTTCAACGCCGCCGGTAATCGGCGCAAGCCTGATCAGCGGCATCCGCTGAGGTGCCGCAGTTTGAAGCGGCGATTTTTCGGCTCCATACGGCAAGGCGGCAAGTTGAAGCGATTCCGCGGCTTCACGCGAGGTTTCCGCCGACGGCGGACTGCCGGCAGCGAAAGTCCGTGCAAGAATTTTCCAGTCTTCGCAATTTCTGCGGAAATTTTCATTACCGTACACGCCGCCCATTCCCGGCAATTCACCGGTACATCCGGACCCGTCGCATACAGCGCAGAAATGACATTTATAGTTTAATCGCCGAAACATGTTCCAACTTCGCGCCCGGCCAGCAGCATTTTATCATCGAGCGGAACCCGCTTTATTTTTCCGGCCACATTTTCAAGCGGCACGCCTACCACTTTTCCGTTCTGCAGCGCAACCATTTTGCCGAAGTCGCCTTGCGAAAGCATGTGCGCCGCCGCGGTTCCGAAAATCGTCGCAAGCGCCCTGTCGTACGCGACGGGCGTTCCTCCGCGCTGCAAATAACCGAGCACGGTAACGCGCGACTCAAGCGCAGTCGCTTCTTCCAATTCGTGCGCAACGCGATACGCAATGGAATACGGCATCGCAAGCCGCGATTTTTTAAAGGTCTTTTTATCCATAAGCGCTTCTTCTTCGGAAAGCGCGCCTTCGGCAACCACCACGATGGAAAACGCCTTTCCGGCATCGCGCCGTTTTTTCAGATGATCGGCGATTGAAGCGATATTGTACGGTATTTCGGGCAGCAGGATAACGTCTCCGCCGCCGGCAACTCCCGCGTACAAACCCAGCCAGCCGGCCTTATGGCCCATCACTTCAATGACCATGATCCGGTTGTGACTGTGCGCGGTCGTGTGGATGCGGTCGATTGCTTCGGTAGCGACGGAAACCGCGGTATGGAAACCGAACGTGATATCGGTTTCGACCAAATCGTTGTCTATCGTTTTCGGCAGTCCGATAACGTTCAATCCCTCTTGGGCAAGCAGACTGCCGGTCGTGTTCGTTCCGTTTCCGCCGAGTACGACGAGCGCGTCGAGCCCCCACTTTTTATAATTGGCTTTGATTCGTTCGACGGCGGACATTCCGGTCTCAGGGTCGATTTCCTCATTTTTAAACGGTTTTTCGCGCGAAGTTCCCAAAATGGTTCCGCCGCGCGTCAAAATACCCGAAAAATCTTCGGGATGCAGTTCCCGCGCGTTGCCTTCTATTAAACCGCGGTACCCGTGTTCAATACCGATCACGTTCATACCGAACTGATCAATCGCGGTACGCGCGACGCCGCGGATCGCCGCGTTCAAGCCGGGAGCATCCCCGCCGGAAGTTAAAATACCGAATGTTTTCACCGCAGATTTTTGCATGGGAAGCTCCTCTGATAAGCTGCTTTCAGTATAACAGATACGCCGGCGGCACGCAAGAAATAAATGTGCGGGCGCCGAACTGCCGAAATTCCGCGCCGCTTTGCGTCACTGAAACGCCGCTCGAACCTAGCCCGCGCCGCTTTGCATCACTGCGCCACGCGCGCACTGCGCAGCGTTACTTCGCCCGATCCCAGCGCGCGTCGCGTTCCGTCCGGCAGCTCCACGATAAGGCGCGCGCCGTCGTCTATGGAAACGAAACGCGCCGCGTATCCGGACGAAGCGTCCCCGGCGAGCGGGAACACGGTCAATTCCTGTCCTCCGGTAAAAAGCGATCGTTCCCGATATTCCCGCATCACCGGATTTACCGATGCGCCGGTGTCGACTGCAGTGCGTTCAGCAGTTGCAGATTCGGCTGCGTACCCGCCGCTTTCGTCAAGCGCACGCATCACTTCGTATACGAGGGCGGCGGCCAGTTCGTTCCGGCGCAATCCGCCTGACGCGGCTGCCGGTTCGTCTCCGGCAGAGGGCAAAACGGTGCCCGCAACGCGCGCAATTTGATCGGGAAACCCGTCGCCGCTTTCGGCAATATTGACGCCGATCCCGACGACGGCGGCTTCTATAATACCCGTTTCAAAATTGCTGACGCCTTCGGTGAGAATGCCGCATATCTTTTTGCCGTGCAGAAACACGTCGTTCACCCATTTTATCCGGGCGTCGACGCCGTATACGCGCGAAAGCGCGCGGCAGACACCCACGGCGGCACTCGCGGTAAGCAAAGCCGGCTCGTGCACGCCGCCTGCGGGAACGTACACCAGGCTGACGTACAATCCGGTGTGCGACGGTGAATAAAACGGACGCCCCAGTCTGCCCCGCCCGGCAGTCTGCGTTTCGGCAAAAAACGCGGAACCGTGCAGCGCCCGCCCCTCCGCAGAAAGGGATCCGTCCGCCGTATGTACAAACGCCGCACCGGAAAGCGCCTTTTTAGCTTCGCTGTTCGTGGAATCGGTAACGCCGAACACGCGAACTTTACCGCTAAAATCCGTACGGCTTCCTTGTGCGGCGCCGCACAAGGAAGCTGTGCTGCACAAGGAGGCTGCGCGCCGCTCGATCAGCGATGCGTCCAGTGATTCGCCTTCCCGAACGAGCCGATATCCGCGGTTCGTTCCGGCTTCAAGCACGTAACCGTCCGAACGCAGCGCCGAAACGGCTTTCCATACGGCGGTACGCGAAACGCCGCACCGCTCGGCCAAATCTTCTCCGGACACGACCGCGCCGTCCGCCTCCCGTAATATGGAAAGAATACGGTCTTTGGTCTTCATTCTTTCGCCGCTTTCTGCCCCAGCGAAGTGAAACTGTCCACGTCCATGCAATACGCGATGCCGCTGCCCGGTTCGGCAAGACACGGCAGCGTGCATACGGCCTCAAGAACGGCGTCAGCCTTTTGTTTTTCCGTCAAAATGAGCAGCATTTCCTTTTCGGGCACCAGCGTTATACCGAAAAACGACGCGTCTTCTTCACGAGCCGTACCGCGCGCATGGATAACCGTTCCGCCGCCGGCACCCGCCTTACGGGCTGCGGCCATCGCGTCGTCGGCAAATCCCTTATTCAAAATAACCGTGATCAGTTTATGCGTTTTTTCCGTCATACGGGTCTCCTCCGCAGATTCCGCCGGAACTGCGTGTTTGTTTTTAAAAAAGGTCGAAACTTCGCGCGCGAACAGAATGCCGTAATGCGCTTTCTGATCGGCGGTTCCCGCTCGAACGGCGTCCATCATCGCCTGTTTCTGCGCGCTGTCCACGACGGAAAAGACGATATCTTTAGCCGTATCGCCGACGCCGAGCAGCCGCAAAAACGAGTTTTCGGCCGTACCGCGCGCCATCAGCACGGTTCCCCCGCGCGCTCCGGCAGCTTTGAGAATCGAAGCGATCCGATCTCCTTCGTTATGCGGCACGATCGCCACCAATTGGGAAAACGTCACGCGGCACCTCCTATTTTCCGTAACGAATTGCGGTATAAAAGTCCGACCGTTTGGATCGCAATCAGCGGCGTAAGCGCAACGAGGGCGATAACGCCGAACGCGTCGGTTACCGGATTTCCGCCGCACGCCGAAGAAATACCCAGCGTGAACGACAGCACGAACGTGGAAGTCATGGGGCCGGACGCAACTCCGCCGGAATCGAATGCAATCGCGGTAAACAGTTTCGGACAGAAAAACGACATCGCGAGCGCCAGCGCGTAACCGGGTATTAAATACCACCAAATGCTGAATCCGGCAAGAATGCGCACCATGGAAAGCCCGACGGAAACGGCGACCCCGGCGGAAAGCGCAACGAGCAAAAAGCGCCGCTTCACCGTACCGCCGGAAACCGTTTCAACCTGATCCGTCAGCACCCACACCGCGGGTTCGGCACAGACGACGACGGCGCCGAGCACCACGCCCACGCCGATGATCAGCGCTTCGTACAAAGCGCCGTTCGCTTCTGCGGCAACGTAGCCGCCCAAAATCCGCCCTAACGAAGATCCCGCCAGCATAAAGCCGCCTTTTACCCCGACCAAAAAGATAATCAGCCCGATAAAACTGTAGATCAACCCTTTTATTATTTTGGCAAACCGATACGGCGGCATTTTTATGAGCGTCAGCTGAAACACGGCGAATAAAGCGATAAGCGGCAGCAGCGCGTACGTGACTTCTTTGAAAACTTCGGGCAGTAGCCGCAGAAAAATACCAAGCCCTTCGACTTCTTCCGCCGAAGCGGCGGCAGCCGCGTTTTCCGCCCCGGACGGCCCGGTATATATACCGAACAGCAATACGGCGAAAATCGGGCCGACGGACACAATGCCTATCAGGCCGAAACTGTCGTTGTCGCGGGCGCGCACCGCCGCAACTCCCACGCCGAGCGCCATGATAAACGGCACCGTCATCGGCCCGGTCGTCGCTCCGCCTGAATCGAAGGCGACGGCAAGAAATTCGGGCGGCGTAAAATACGCACAGATGAACACAATCGCGTACGAAATGCACAGCACTACGTTGAGCGGCAGCGCGAGTACGGTACGCAGCAATCCAATCATGACGAACAGCCCGATACCGGCCGAAATCATCATGACGAGCGCAAATTTATGTACGGCGGGACTGACGGATTGGATCTGTCCGGCAAGCACCTGTACGTCGGGTTCGGCAGCCGTAACCAAAAATCCGGTAACGAACGCGACGGAAAGCAGCAGCGGCAGACTGCGTTTTTTAACCAGAGCGGAGCCGGCCGCTTCGCCGATCGGCAGAATACCCAGATCCACGCCGAGCAGAAACACCGTCAGCCCGACGATAAGCAGCACGCCGCCGATAACGAATCGGGCTATCAGCACGCCGCCGAGCGGTGCTACCGTACACCCCAAAATAAGCACGATAACCATAATGGGAACGACCGAATACAGCGTTTCCCGAAATTTTACCAACAGATTCATTTATAGCGTATTATAACCGTTCAAGCAGTGCAATAACAAGAGCGGCGCTCGTTTCTCCCGCGGCTTTTTCATTGAAAACCGCCGTCCGGCCGCCGTCGTCGTCGGCCATATCGGACATGCTGCGCACCACGACGAACGGAACGGCGTTCAGCGTACACACGTGAGCCACGGCCGCCCCTTCCATTTCGACGCACGCCGGAGCGCAGAGAGCCCGGATCGCCTGTTTTTTTTCCGCGGAACTGATGAACTGGTCTCCGCTTGCAACTCTGCCGCACACTACGTTCCGTTCCGGAAACAGCGCCTTACAGACCTCTTCGGCACGGGAAACGAACGTTTCGTCGGCCTTGAACGCAACAGGCAAACCGGGAACACCGCCGGCTTCGTACCCCCATGCGGTAACGTCAACGTCGTGATACATGACGTCGGTGGAAATCACCAAATCGAGCACGCCGAGTCCCGAAGCGAACGCTCCCGCGGCTCCGGTATTGACGACGCCGGTTACGTCGAACGACCGGATGAGCAGCTGCGTACAGACGGCGGCGTTCACTTTACCGATGCCGCTTTTTGCCACTACGACCGGCGTTCCGTTTATCGTTCCTTCGATAAATTCGATTGCGGCTATCCGCGTTATAAGCGGATTAACGATGTTTTTTCGTAAAAGAGCAACTTCTACGTCCATAGCGCCTATTATGCCGAGTTTCTTCATAAAACAACCACCTTTTACAAACTTTGCGAAAAAACGCATTGAATGCGAAAAAATATATTGACATATTTTTATCAAATCAGTATATTATGGATAAGCAGCAAGAAAAAGTATAAACCGTACCGCGTTTTCCTCCTCCTTTAGCGGTACGGTTTTTTTATTTTAAACCGGTTAACGGTACGAACGTTTCAGCCGGAAAAAGAAGCGGCGTAAAAGCACCGCACGTTTCAATCAATTTTCCGGACTGCGATTGCGTCGAAAATCCGCCGCATGTACGACTGCGGATCGTAAAAATAACTGCCGATGTGCGGCGCGTCCGGTACGTGCGCAACGGAAACGCCGCAGCCAGCCGCAGCCGTTTCAAGCTCGTTCGCCATGCGGGGACTCACCATAACGTCCGCGTCTCCGTGAAACAATACGAGCGGAATGCGGCACGCCGGTAATTTTCGCCGTTTCCGCAGCGCCTTTACCGGCGAATCCTGCCCCAAAAAGAACCCCGACATGAGGCCGTTCACCAGCGACATACCGTTTATGACAAGGCCGCCTATAAAACGCTGAAACGCCGCCGCCCCGATAATCTCACCGATCTGACAGGCGAGCTGCTCTTTTGCGGAAGAAAATCCGCAGTCGGCGACGGCCGCCGTTACGTTCGGAACGAACGGCTGAAACTCTTTTAATGAAAGCGACTGCAGTACGGCGGCGGCTCCCATCGACACGCCGTGCAGAATGAATCGAGTGTTCTCGCCGTATTTTGCGGTCAGAAACGCAAGCCAGTCGACGACGTCGGACGCATCGGTGTAGCCCATCGTGATGAGTTTGCCTCCCGAACCGCCGTGCGCGCGGCAGTCGACGGCAACGACCGTTACGCCGCGTTTCAAATACTCTTCGGCAAGATAGGCCATCCCCGCCGCGGAATCCGAATACCCGTGCACCAGCAGCGCGACGCGGCGCGGACTGTTCCCGGCAAGCGTGCCGTTCGCAGGAAGCGTATCGTTCCCGGCAAGCGTGCCGTTTGCAGTAAGCGCACTGCACGGCGCATCCGCAAAACCGACCGCTTCAGGTTCAACGGCGTAGCCTGCCAGCCGCACCCGGCGGAAACCGGTTATGAAAAGACGTTCGACCGCCGCTTTGCGCCCGCACAGCCCGAACCAGCGCAATTTTGCTTCAAGCAGCGGAATCATGATCCGTTTATCGTTCAAATGCGCCGCCAACCGGGCGGACGCGCCGCTCATTTCAACGCCGCGAAGGGACGTGCCGTCCGCGCTTTTTCTGAGCGCATCCAGTGCCTGCGCGATAACGGCCGGATCGAGCGAACTCGTATCTTTTTTCCGCAGAAAAAGAGACCCGAACAGCAGCGCGCCTGACGAAACCGAAAACGCGGCGATTCCCACCGCCGTGAATCCTATAATCAGTAAAAATATCATATCGGAATCCTCCGGAGAAAGCCGCGGATGCACCGGCCGCACGAATCGGCATCACTCGCCTGGGCAACGTTTTTCCGCTCATATCGTTTAAGTCGCCCCCAGTATAACTAATCGAATAAAGATGTGCAACGTTAAAGGAAACCGTCCGATATCGGCCGCATTTTCCGAATGCGTATTCCGCAGCTCCCGTTTATTGCAGCGTGAGGCTCGCCGCCCGTACGAAAAAAACGTATATTATTGTATAAAGAAGTGTAAGATACAAACCGCCTGAACTATCGTCGGCTCGTATCTTTTATACGTTTGCGTTGCAAACTTTCTTATCAAGTGCAGCTTCTCTCTTTGCTGCGAAGCTGCGTAAAAAGCCAAGCCGGAAATTGACAGTTTCTTCTTGACTTTTTATGGGAGTTGTTCATGTATTTCGATACGTATTATCTGATTCTCGTCGTTCCGGCGCTTCTGCTGTCCGTATGGGCACAGTTTAAAGTAAAATCGACGTTTTCGCACTTTTCACAGCAGGCAAGCGCCCGCGGAATAAGCGGCGCGCAGGCGGCGGCGTATCTTTTAAAAGCCAACAACATCGGCGACGTAAAAATCGAACGGGTTTCAGGCAACCTGACCGATCATTACGATCCGTCGTCTAAAACGCTGCGTCTGTCCGATTCCGTATACGGAAAAACGTCCATCGCCGCAATCGGCGTCGCCGCGCATGAAACGGGACACGCCATTCAGCACGCCGTTCATTACGGCCCGCTCGCACTGAGAAGCACGCTCGTTCCGATCGCAAACATCGGTTCAGCGGCGGGGCCCGTACTGGCCGTGTTGGGCATCGTATTCAGTTGGAGTTTTCTGATAAACTTGGGCCTGCTGTTTTTCGCCTGCGCGGTGCTGTTTTATCTGGTAACGCTGCCGGTCGAATTCAACGCGTCGCGCCGCGCCGTCGCCATTTTGGGCAAATCCGGCACGCTGAACGAATCGGAACTGGGCGGCGTCAAAAAAGTACTGTCCGCCGCCGCACTCACGTACGTTGCTTCCGCACTCACCGCGATCGCAAGCTTCCTGCGCCTCGTCCTGATTTCGCGAAACCGGCGCAACTGACGCACTCGTTCGGCTCCTCATACCCGAAACCTTTCTCATCACACCCGCAGTATCAGAATTTTAAACAAATTCGCAGAAATCCCGCATTGCGCAATTCAAAAAACAGTCAGATTCTATATATACGGGCGGTTTGCCGGAGGCGATCGGTTTTCGGCAATTCCGCGTGAGAAAGGTTTTTAATAAGGAGGCTTTTATGAAAAAAGCAATCGGTATCATCCTTGCAGTATGCATGGCGTTCAGTGCGGCAGGCGCGTTCGCCGCAGGCGGAAAGGATTCCGCGGATCCGTCAAAACCGGTTGAGATAACCATTTGGACACATGAAGACGTCAACCGTACCGCTATCGAACAGCGGTACATCGCCGAATTTCAGGCGGCTAACCCCGGTGTAAAAGTAAATTACGTAACCTATCCGTCCGGAAAAATCAAGGACATTCTGGTTGCCGCATTCGCTGCGAACGAAGGTCCGGATATCTTCAATCTTGAAATCAACGATTCGTATCCGTTCATCGTAAACGGACGCGTCGCGCCGGTAGACGCACAGGCGGCCGGATACAAAAACCAAAAAGCGATCATCGACGCGTATATGGGCGGAATGCTTGATCCCGTTACCGAAGACGGCAAAGTATACGGTCTGCCGCTCGAACTGACGAACTGGTGTATTTACTTGAACAAGAAAATTTTCCGCGACGCGGGTCTTGATCCGGTGAAGGATCTGCCGCGCACTTGGGAAGACATTATGGCGGTTTCCGAAAAAATCGCGCTCAGAAACGGTGAAATCATTACGCGCCGCGGATTCGACTTCCGCTATCCGTACTATCTGACCAGCTGGATGCCGATGGTTGAACAGTTGGGCGGCAAGCTGATCAGCGACGACGGCAAAAAAGCAATCGTCAACGACGACGCCTGGCTCAAATCGTTGCGCTACATGCAGCAGTTCGGTCCTTCGGGCAAAAACCTCGGTTCCCCCACGTACACGGCTGCACGCAAGATCTTCGACAACAACCAGAACGAAATCGCCATGTCTTTGAGCGGTCTGTATCAGGAACAGCGCATGGCGGCGGCGAATCCCGCGTTCTTCAACAGCGACGACTGGATGGTCATTCCGTTCCCGCAGTGGAAAGACGCAAAAAAAACCGAACCGTGCCACTACTACGGTCATTATTACATGGTCAACTCGCAGAAAAGCAGCGCGCAGCAGCAGGCTGCCTGGAAACTGCTCGGCTATATGCTCAGCCACGGCGAAGAATATCTGAAAGAAGTTGCCATCGTACAGCCTACGAAAGCGCTGTTCGAGTCCGCAACGTTCAAAAACATGCCGTATTCCGACGTATTCAAATCGGATCTCGAAAAAGGCAGCATCGTCTATTATGCCGAAAACTCGCCTAAAATCGAATCTTTGCTGAAAACTGCGGTCGAATCGGTCATGCTTTCCGGCATCACGCCCGAAAAAGCACTTGAAACGCTGAAAAAGAATCTGCAGTCCGTTATCGACGAAGAATAACGCTCCGTAAAACCGTCGGCACGGAAACCCGGCGCGGCGCTCAGCTGCTGCCGGATGGATCCGCTGCCGCCGGTTCCTTTCTTTCACGAAACAGATACATGAGGAGGCGGATATGAAAAACCGCAAATCAAGATTGACGTATGAACAAAAAAAAGCCCGTTGGGGATGGTTTTTCACATTGCCGGGGCTCCTGTTCTTTGCGCTCTTTTCGTTTTATCCGATTATCAACGCGTTTATCACCAGTCTATACAACAAGAAATTATTGTCCCTGAAAGCGCCGGCGTTCGTCGGAGTTTCCAATTACGCAAAAATACTTTCCAGTCCCGATTTCTGGAATTCCATGCGGGCAACCGCCGTGTTTACCGTCGGCTGTTTTATTCCGCTCGTCATCGTGTCGCTCGTACTGGCGGTATTCATTACCAGCCGCAGTAAATTCAAGCGCGGATTCCAGATGATTTTATATTCGCCGGCAGTGCTTTCTTCCGTCGTCGCGGCGCTCATCTGGATGCTGTTGTTCGACCCGCGCGGCGTTATGAATCAGTTCATGAACACCCTTACCGGACAAAACGGCGTCGACTACAAATGGCTCGCCGATTCCGTCATGGTTCAGTTTTCTACCATTATGGTTTATTTTTGGAAATACGTCGGATATTTTACGATTCTGTACATAACCGGCATCGGCAAAATTCCCGACACCGTATACGAAGCGGCGACCATAGACGGCGCGAGCGCTTGGCAGCGTTTTTTGTGGGTTACGATGCCGCTGCTGAAACCGACGACCGTTATGGTTTCCATTATGGCGATGATTCAGTGTCTGAAAACGTTCAGCACGCAATACTTGTTCACGCAAAGCGGCGCGCCGCTTGCACCGATCAACGTTATCACGCTTAACATTTACAATACGGCGATGCGCGATCTTGCAATCAGCCGCGCAAGTGTCATGAGTATCATATTGTTCCTCATCATGCTGCTTTTGACGACGCTGCAGATGAAAGTAACCAAAAGCGACGACGTAACGTTCTAAAGGGACGTTCAACGCGTGCGTCCGAAAGTATCCGCTCGCGCTGCGTTCGATCTTAAAAGGAGGAAACAATGATCAACACGAAACATTCGGCAGGTTCAACCTCGGCCAAAATCGGCAATTCTTTGATATGGATTTTTCTGTGCGCGTTCTGTGCAGTCATCGTACTGCCGCTCGTATTCATGGTAACGGCGAGTTTTATGAAAGCCATCAACATCATGAAAATGCCGTACAGCTGGATTCCGAAAGAATTCTATTTTCAGAATTACGTGCGCGCCATCGCGGGCAACGACAATTCGTTCATGTACGTACGCAACATCGCGAACAGCCTGTTCGTAGCAGGCACTATTACCGCGACCACGATATTGTTCGCGTCGCTCATCGGATTCGGACTGGCAAAATACAAATTCCGCGGACGGAACGTCGTGTTCCTTGCAATCATGGCGACGATGATGATCCCGTTTGAAACCATCATGGTTCCGCTGTACATGGTCGTCCTGAATCTGAATATCCAGAACACGTACGCGGGTCTTATCATACCGTTTATGGTCAACGCGTTCGCCGTGTTCCAGATGCGCCAATATCTGATGACGTTTCCGGAAGACGTACTCGACGCGGCGCGTATTGACGGAACGAGCGAACCCGGTATATTCTTCCGTATCGTGTTTCCGAACTGTGCGCCGGCGATTGCGACGCTGGCAGTTCTGACGTTCCGGCAGCAATGGGACAATCTGCTGTGGCCGCTGCTGGTCGCGCAGAGTGAAAAAATGAAAACGATTCCGGCGTATATCGTCAAATTTGCGGCGGAAAAATATTCGGACGAAGGCGCCATGATGGCCGTCGCGGTTATTGCGAGTATTCCGATTTTCATTCTGTTTTTCGGTTTGTCCAAATATTTCGTCGGCGGATCGTCTATGTACGCCGCAGGAAAAGAATAGCGGCGCACGCGGCGGTTCGGACGGAGCCGCCGCGTTCCCTGCAGTTTGCCGTGCACGCGGCAGTTTGCGTGCACGCGGCAGCTTGCGTGCACGCTGCGATTTAGGAGTACGTATGTTGTTTATTTTCGATATGGGCGGAGTCGTTACCGACAACGTCGTCGTCATTCCCCGCATTGCCGAAAAACTCGGTATTACCGAAAGCGATTTTTACCGCTTTGCAAAACAAAGCGCGCTGCCTGAAACGATCGCGGCGGCAAAGCGCGGCCCGAACCCGTACGCGGAGGGCGGTCTTGCAGATTTGCAGCGCGGAACGCTCGACGAAGCGCAGTTCTGGTATAACTTTGAAAAGGTGTCCGGAATCGCCGTGCCGTGCGACTACTGGCGCTTTTATTTTCAGCCGGAAAAGATAGCGGGTACGTACCAGCTGATAGAAGCGCTGCGCAAAAAGTATCGGGTCGTCGCCGGCACCAATACGATTCGCTGCCATTACGACGTGCACAACGAACGCGGCGATTACGCCTGTTTCGATAAAGTTTACGCGTCGCACCTGATGGGAATTATCAAACCGGACGCGGAATTCTGGCACTTTATCCTCGAAATGGAACGCACGCCGCCTGAACAGACGGTGTTTTTCGACGATAACGAAGACAACGTACGGGCAGCGCTGAAACTCGGCATTCAGGCGCATCTGTTTACTTCAAGCGACGAAGCCGCCAGCGCGGTGCGGGAATGGCTGTAAGGAAACCGCCGGCGGCCCGGATGCTCCGGCTCTGCCTTCTGCTTTGCGTAATCGCGGCGACTACCGCGTGCGCAAAACGGGAACGGCAGGCGGAATCCAACGTTCCGAAATCATCCGCAGCGGAAGCGGAACTGGTCATTTATTCTCCGCATTATACTGATAAAACCGAATTCATCATCCGCGAATTCCGCCAGCGAACCGGCATTACCGTCGAATTGGTGTATCAGGGAACGACCGAACTGCTTGAGCGGCTCGCACATGAACGGGAATCGGGCGTACACACGGCCGACGTCTTCTGGGGCGGCGGCATCGAGTCGCTTGAAGCAAACACGGCGCTGTTCGCTCCGTACCGAAGCAGTCAACTCGACGCCATAAATCCCGCCTATTGCGATCCGGAACAGTACTGGACGGGATTTTCGGTCATGACGATGGTTCTCGTGTACAACACGGATTTGGTTCCCGCCGATAAGATTCCGCGGACGTGGCGGGATCTGCTCGATCCGTTTTTTGCGCACCGCATCATCATGCCCGACCCGATGCGATCGGGTTCCGCGTACAGCATTCTCAACGCGATTCTCTCATCCGAACGGGACGGCGGAGACGAATGGGTTCTGCTTCGGGAACTGAAAAACGCCGCCGGTACCGGCGGGCTCGCCGCCGCGTCGTCGCAGGTACACAGTGCGGTCGCCACCGGCGAATATTTTGCAGGGCTTACCGCGGAAGACGCCGCGCTGCCGGAAACGGCGGCAGGTCAGCCGCTCGCGATCGTGTATCCCGCAGACGGAACTATCGCCGTTCCCGACGGCGTCGCGCTCGTCAAAGACGCGCCACACGCGGAAAACGCAAAACGGTTTATCGATTTCGTGCTCGGCCCGGACGTGCAGCAGCTCGTGCCCGTCCGCTGGTACCGGCGCAGCGTCAGAAACGACATACCGCTGCCCGCCGGCGCCGAATCGTTCTCAAAGCTGCGCATTCTGCCTTACGACGTGTTCGCCGCCGCGCGCAGCCGCGAACGGATACTGCAAACCTGGCAGGCGTTTCCGCCGCAGTCGGCACGGGAACCGTAAACGCGCGCCCTGAACGGGAATACCGCGCGTGCACCGAAACGCGCGCCCTGAACCTACCGGCGCTCCTGAAACTCTTTCGGCGTCAAACCGGTCAGCCGCTTAAAAATCTGACTGAAATACCGCGCGTCGCCGTAGCCGACCATATCCGCCACTTCGTAAATTTTCGCATTCGCATCCTGCAGCAATTCGGCGGCCTTTTTTATTCTGAAAAACGTCAAATAATCTACGAACGTATATCCCGTTTCGCTTTTAAAACTCCGGCTCAGATGTCCGGCGGAAATGCCCAACGTTTCGGCCGCCTGCTCGATCGTGATTCCGCCGATATATCGGGTGCGTATCAGCTCGATAGCTTTTTCCACGTTCCGCGCGGAAACCGATTCACGCCCGCCCAGCTCGTATTCTTTAAATAACATCAGCATACTTTCCGATTTACCGCCGTCGCCGGAAACGCCCGCACCGGACTGTCCTTTCCGAGCCGTAATCCGTCCGATGACGCGTCGGACGGCCGCGGCGAGTTCGTCGTCGTCCACCGGTTTCAAAAGATATTCCTGAACGCCTTCGCGCATCGCCTTCCGGGCGTACTCGAAATCGCCGTATCCGGACAGAATGATGAATTCGGCCGACACCGATCCGGCGGTTACCGCGCAGATTTCCGAAATGATGCTTATCATTTCAAGTCCGTCGAGTTCCGGCATTCGGATATCGGTTATCACGATGTCCGGCTGCAGCTCGTTAAACCGCGCGATACCTTCTTTGCCGGTGGCGGCTTCTCCCGCGCACACGCAGCCCAACTCTTCCCATCGGGTCAGCAGCACCAGATCGCGGCGCACGATCGGTTCGTCTTCAACTATCAATACTTTTATCATAACGACCTGCCGAACGGAATGCGGACGGTAACGACGGTACCGCATTCCCGTTTTGAATCTACGGTCAGTCCGTACCGATCGCCGTACAGCAGTTTCAGACGGCGATGCGTGTTTACGAGCGCGATGCCGTTCGAGTCCGTCATCGCGTTCCCGGCGGCGGCGGGAACGGGCGTGTCGGCTGAAACAGGCGCGTCTGCAACATGCGCGTCGGCGAAAAACTGCGGGCGGCCGATTTCCGCTGTTTCGGCTAAAATGATTTGAAGCGCGGCAAGGCGCTCTTCGCTCATGCCCCGGCCGTCATCCCGTATTTCTATGACAATATCGGACTGCTGCGGAAACCGAACGCCGATTTCCACGGAAGCCGTAATCCGGAGCGTTCCCGCTCCGTTTTTTTCTTCAAGACCGTGGATCAGCGCGTTTTCCACCAACGGCTGAATGACGAGCCGCGGCACCGCGCAGGCGGTAACCCGCGGATCTACCGACTCTTCAAGCGAAAACCGCCCGTCCCAACGATACGCTTCAATCTCGAAATAATTGCGCGCCATTTCCAGTTCTTTTTCGAGTGGAGCGAAATTTTCTTCCGGCGTAAACTCGTACCGGAGGATTTTCCCCAAAGCGGTGACCATGTTCGCCACTTTATGCGCGCCCGCCAGTTTCGCCGTCGATTTGATGGAATTGAGCGTATTGTACAGAAAATGCGGATTGATCTGCGCCTGTAGCGTTTTCACTTCCGCTATGCGCAGCCGCTTTTGCTGTTCCACGATGTCGTCGACCTGCCGCCCGATCCGGCCGACCATCCGGTTGAAACACCGGATCAGAAACGACATTTCGTCTGTCTGCGACGCGTCGGCATACGGCTCTTCACACCTGACGGAAAGATCTCCCGATTCGGCTTTTCGCATTGCGCGCGCGAGCGCCTCCACCGGCCGGGTGATCGATCGGGAAAACAGAACCGCCGCAAAAAACGAAATGCCCGCGGTCAGAAAAGCAATCAGCAGTGCGACGGAGCGCAAATCGCGCACGAACTGCACCGTACCGATTTCCGGCTGCCCGCCGTACACCGACAGCCCGGAAAGCGGCGAACGCGCAACGTGCGTCGCAGCCGTTTCAGTCCCAAAATCCGGCACCGGATCGAAGAACGCGCTTTCCGTTTCAGGCGAAAAGTGGCTGTACAGCACGCACCGATTTTTGTCGTATAAAAGCAGCGTGTCGAGCGCCCCTTGAAGCCCGGCAATCTGCGTAATCCGCGACGCAAAGCCTTTGCGCAGAATATCCACGATCACGAATCCGGTTACGCCGGCGGGAAATCCGTCCTGCGCGCGTGATAACGCGGCAGCCGGAGCGGCGGTTCCGTACACCGGCACGATAACGGCGGCCACCGTTTGGTTGCCGCTGTCCGGATGCGGCTGCCCGAACAGCACGTACGGACTGCAACCGTCCGTACGGTTCAGTTCGGAACGCGCCGCGTTGAAAACACCCCAGCCGCCGTACGACGCGAGTTCGTACTGTGCGGGAATCGTTTTTTTGGAAAGAACGGGGCGCCCGTCGGCAGGTATCACGTATATCTGAAAATCGTCGTCTTCGGCGTAAAGCCGCGTCTCCTGAAAAATGTCCGAAACGAGCAGGCTCTGAGCCACCGGCGAAGCCGCGTCCCCGTTCGCGCAGTAGCCGATAACCGCGGCGGAAGCGGATAAATGTTCCGCAGTGCGAATCGCCGTCTGCACAAAGCTGTCCGCCACGAGCCGTACCGATTCAACCGATTCGGCGGCGCGCCGGTAATTGTTTTTTTCTATGACGTGTTCGACCGCTCCGGTAAACACGACCGAAAGCAAAAACAGCGGCGCCATACCGCACAACACGAACGCCGATAAGATACGCCAAAAGAAGGAAAACCGCGGCAATTTCATACGTTCAGTATATCATAAATTCCGCCGATTTTGCGGCTTTCCGTTTATTCTTTTGTATCCCGGTTGACTTTATTTTTTTAAGCCGGTATGATTTTCCTGCTCAATAGTCCGAAACCGGACTATATTGACAGAGGTGTGAATGAATCGGTACGGTATTGAGGATTTCAGAAAAATCGACAAGGAAATCGAGTCGGTCTACAACGGATTTATCCGCGAAAGTGGCATTTCGCTTTCAGAATTCTGGATTCTGCTGATGTTTCACGAGGGAATTGCCTCGCAGAATGAGATTGCGCGCGAACTTTTTTTGAGCAAGCAAACGGTCAATTCGGCGTGCGCAAAACTCGTTGAGCGCGGTCTGATTACGCTCGCACCGGCAAAAGACGACAGGCGAAGCCGGCTGATTGCGCTCACGGAAAAAGGGCGGACTTTTATGGAAACGTACATCGGTACGGTTGACCAGGCGGAGGAATCCGTTTGGAATGATTTTTTGCCGGAGGAGCAGGCGGCGGTGGTGGAGCTGCTGCAAAAATACTGCTCGCTTTTAAAAAAATATACGGCACAATAAAACGAGAAATAGTTAAAAACGGCGCACTTGCGCGGCCGAAACGCAATCCTCGGAAGCCGAAGCTTTCTGCGATGTGCAATTTTTAAGGATTTTTTATATGACAATTCAACTTTCAGAACATTTCACCTACCGAAAGCTGTTCCGGTTTGTGTTTTCTTCCATACTGATGATGGTTTTTACGTCCCTGTACAGCATTGTGGACGGATTTTTTGTTTCGCGCTTTGTAGGCAAAACGCCGTTTGCGGCAATCAATCTGCTTATGCCGATTATTATGGGCGTCAGCACGGTCGGTTTTATGCTCGGAACGGGCGGCAGCGCGATTGTTTCCATGACGCTCGGTCAGAAAAAAAAGGATTTGGCGGACAAATATTTTTCGATGATTGTATACGCGGGAATCATTCTGGGGATTATATGTGCGTTTGTCGGCAGCGCCGTTATCCGTCCCGTCGCACGGCTTTTGGGAGCGGAAGGCGAGCTGCTTGAGGACTGCGTCATGTACGGAAAAATTATTTTTGCGTTCATTCCGCTGTATATGCTTCAGGTAATGTTCCAGAGTTTTTTCGTTGCCGCGGAAAAGCCGTCCTACAGTTTAAAGGTGAGCGTGGCGGCGGGGCTTACAAATATGGTGCTCGACTACGTTTTTATCGTCATTCTAAAGAAGGGGCTTGCCGGTGCTGCTGTTGCGACTGTCATCGGCTACGGCATCGGCGGAATTACGCCGCTTGTGTATTTTGCGCGGCGGAACAATTCAAGTCCGCTTCGCCTTACAAAAACAAAATGGTACGGACAAATTTTTGCAAAATCCTGCACGAACGGCTCGTCGGAAATGGTTTCAAATCTTTCGACTTCGATTGTGGGAACGCTGTACAATATGCAGCTTATGAAATATGCCGGAGAGAACGGCGTTGCGGCGTACGGCGTCATGATGTACGTCGGGTTTATTTTTGCCGCGATTTTTATCGGCTATTCAATCGGAAGCAGCCCGATTGTAAGCTACCATTACGGAGCGGAAAATTCCGGCGAACTGAAGAATATGTACCGCAAAGGGCTTTCGCTCATGGTTCTGGGCGGAATTGTGATGGTTTTTGCGGCGGAACTGTTTGCGCGTCCGCTTGTTCAAATATTTACCGGCTACGACAGCGAGCTTACGCAGATGACGATGTTCGGCTTCAGGATTTTTATACTGAGTTATCTTTTTGCCGGAATAAATATCTGGGGCTCAAGTTTTTTCACCGCGCTCAACGACGGTCTCGTTTCAGCGGCGATTTCGTTTTTGCGGACGCTCGTTTTTCAGGTTGCAACGGTGCTGATTCTGCCGATTCTGTTCGGGCTGAACGGAATCTGGTTTGCAATCATCATTGCGGATTTGCTTGCGGCGACGGTAACAATTACATTCCTTTTGACGAAGCGGAAAAAATACGGGTACTAGGCGCAGCAGCAGAAAAAAGGCGGCCGGTACCGTGCAATTCGTACTGTATTTGTTTCTTTTCCCCTCGGAAAAAAATATCCGCTGGAACTGATTATCGCCGGGAGCGATTCTGCCGATTCCTGAGCCACGCGGTGGCCAGCGCTGAAATTGCGCAAAAACAGTCAGATCGGTTAGATGTGGAACGGAATAATCCGCAAAAATATAATCGGCTTGCTTCCGGAAGGATGATTCTCTGCCGGAAAAGGAGAAGTAAAAGTGGACATTAAAAAAATTACAAGGAACGGCGCTGAATGCGCTGTCATAGACAGCAATGAAACGGTTATTACCGACGCACAGTCCGCACTGGACGTGCTTGTAAGCGCGGAATACGGCGCGGGAACAAAAAATATCGCCATCGATAAAAAGCTTGTGGCGGAAGATTTTTTTATCCTGAGCACGGGAATCGCCGGCGAAATATTGCAGAAGTACATCAATTACGGCGCACGCATAGCCGTTTACGGCGATTTTTCGCACTATACGAGCAAGCCGCTGAAAGACTTCATATACGAATGCAACACCGGAAACGACGTCTTTTTTACCGAAACGCGGGAAGAAGCAATTGACATGCTGACCCGGTGACGCTCAAACTCGGCTGCGAGACGGTACGGCTGCAAGAGTCGCAGGTGTACAGTCTCGCGGGTCAGCTGGAAACCGACCTGCTCTTAACGCCCTCATTCACAATCAGCGGAAAGCAGAACCCGAACCGTAAATTTACAAGTTTTTGAGCCACACGGCGAACAGATCGGCCCACACGGCGCATTCAGGCTGCACGGCGCTGCCGTCGGGGGCGGACGTTTCCGCCGTCGCGAGTCCTATACCGTGAACACCGCGCCGAAACAAATGATATTCGAGCGAAACGCCCGCCGTGCGGAGTGCGGCGGCGAACCGCAAACTGTTTTCGGGCGGAACGCACGTATCGGTGTCGGTGTGCCACATAAACACCGGCGGAACCGCGCCCGTTACGAGCGTTTCAAGGCTGACGTCCGCCGCGGTGAATTCGGCCGTACCGCCGAGCACGTTCCGAATCGAACCCGTATGCGCAAATTCGCCTGCCGTAATAACCGGATACGACAGCAGCAGCCCGTCCGGCCTCACTTCGTCCGCTCCGTACGGCAAATATTTTCCGATAAGCGGCGCATTCCAATACACGCCCAGAGAAGCGGCCAAATGTCCGCCCGCGGAAAATCCTCCGACAATGATCCGTTTTTCATCAACGTGCCACAGCGCCGCGTGAGTCCGCACAAAGCGAACCGCCTCGCACAAGTCCAGCAGCGCCGCCGGAAAATCCATCGGAGCAAGACTGTACCACACCACGACGGCATGAAAACCGGCCGCGTTCATTTTTATCGCAACGGCCTCCGCTTCCCGGTTGGACAGATGTTCGTATCCGCCGCCCGGACAGATCACCACGAGCGGGCGTTTGCGCTCCGCATCAATTTCGTCATAATTATCAAGAATATACGTCGTCATATACGGCAGAGCCGACCCGCGCTTTACCCCTTTATCGGTGTACTGCACGGGCAGCGGTATGTTTTCATGAATCATAAGAACCTCCGGCGGTATTGTAAAAAACTGCGCGGCCGCCGTCAAGGGCACGGCTGCCGGCAAAAGCCGCATGAAACGCCGCCGAGAACGGAGACCGACGGCAGCAAATAACGGCTGCCGGCAAAAGCTGCGCAAACCTTTCCGTGCACATTGTACTGATTCCCGTTTTCAGGTAGTATACAAGCGTTATGCAAATACATTTCAAAGCCCTGCTCGGCGCCATTTCGGACGCGCTCGATTACGTCGAAGGCAGTTTATTCGGCGCGGTAAAAAATCACGCGAAACGGGTTGCTTATATAAGTGCCGTTATGGGAAAAAAAGCCGGAACCGAACCGGATCACATCACCTGTCTCGCGGCCTGCGCACTGCTGCACGACAACGCGCTTACCGAATACATCCGTGCGGAACAAAACGCGGGCTTCGACGTTTTACAAAATCCCGAATACACGAAACTTGCCGAACACTGCGTACTCGGAGAAAAAAACATTTCCGTCCTGCCGTTTTATTCGCACATACGGAACGTCATTCTGTATCATCACGAGCGGGCCGACGGGAAAGGCCCGTTCGCCAAAAGCCCCGCGGACGTTCCCCTGTTCGCACGGATTATCCATCTGGCGGATATGGTGGATATCGGCTTCAATCCGCAAAAAAATCTGCCCGACAAAAAAGAAACGCTGATCGAATATATACGCAACGCGACGGGAACGCAATTCGACCGGGACACCGCGGGACTGTTTTTGGATTGTCTTGAGGAATACGATCTGCTCGCACAGCTTGCAGCGCACGACGCGGGGCAGCTGCTGGCGGATTCGTTCACGGATACGGTCGGCGAATACGGGCTCAATGAAGTCATTGGCATGGCGGATATATTCGCCAAAATTATCGACTACAAATCGTCGTTCACGTGCGCGCATTCGACGGGCATTGCAAGCAAAGCGTACCGAATGGCGCAGTTTTACCGCTGGGATACCGACAAACAGGCCGCTTACTATCTTGCCGGCGCCCTGCACGATATAGGCAAACTGGCGATCGATACGGCGATCCTGGAAAAGCCCGGCGCGCTGACACCGCAGGAATTTACGGAAATGAAACGGCACGCCTCCATTACGAGGGAAATTCTGCATCAGGTTCCGGGATTTGAAGACATCACCCGCTGGGCGGCAAATCACCACGAAAAACTCGACGGCACCGGCTACCCGCTCGGCCTGAGCGCAAAAGACCTGAGCAAAGAAGAACGACTCATGGCCTGTATCGACATGTATCAGGCGCTCCGAGAATCGCGCCCGTATAAAGCGGAGTTTCCCCATGCCGAAGCGATCCGCATCCTTTCTCAGCACGCGCAGGACGGAAAACTCGACGCGGATATCATTGCAGATATCGACGCCTGCTTCGGCGCGAAAAGCTGAACGGCGGCAGCCGCTGCGGACAGCGCATCGCCGGAAGCAGCAGAGCGTTGCAGGGTACGGGAACGCCCTCCCGCTAAAAGTTTTCCACAAGCTGTCCACAAGCGTTTCCGTTGCTTGTAGCAAACGGGTATTTGCAGTATACTTCCTGAGGATTCAATTACATTCATATCAAGGATTTATATATGCCGAACACGAAACCGGCAGCATCCGCTGCTCCCCGCTGGAATCTTTCTTCAATATATACGGATTTTGCTCACGACGACTACGCGCAGGCCCTTGCAGCGTATGAAAAAGGCCTCGACACGCTCGACGAGCTGCTTTCCCGGGCCGAAACAGCCCCGAAAATCACGAAAAATGCGGAAAAGACTTCGGATACGGAGGAAACCGGCGCATTTGAGTTTTTTCCGTGGCTGGCAGAGTTTTTAACCGAGTCGAACACCGTCGGCGCACTGGAAGAATCGCTGAACGCGTACGCGTACGCTTCGTATTCGACCGACACGACGAACACGGTTTTTTTGAACAACCTGTCCAAACTGGAAGAAATCGGGCTGCGCTCGTCGCAGCAGGCGCTGAGTTTTCAACAAATTTTAACAAGCCGTGCACATGAACTCACACAGTTTTTCACAAGTTATCCACAATACGAAGCGTACCGTTTCATATTTCAGGAAGAACTGTCCGACGCGGCGCACCGCATGAGCCGGGCTGAAGAAAATCTTGCCGACGATCTCGAACGTACCGGAGCCGCCGCCTGGGGAAGACTGCACGAGCAAATCATTTCAAACTTGTCCGATCCCGTCAGCGGCAAAACGTTCAACGAAATCCGCAACGACGCGTACAGCGGCAGCCGCGACGTCCGGCGCGCCGCCTGGCAGACGGAAATCAAACTGCTGCAAAGTATGCAGATTCCGATTGCCGCCGCGCTCAACAATCTGAAAGGAACCACGGTTACGCTCAACCGGCGCCGCGGCTGGGAACAGGCGCTGGACCGTTCGCTCGCCGCCGCCCGAATGAGCCGCGCCACGCTCGACGCACTTATCGGCGCCATAGAAGATTCCCTTCCGCTGTGGCGCCGCTATCTGAAAGAAAAAAAGCGGCTGCTCCGCCCAGCGGAAATCGCCGCGGTGAAACCCTCCGCCGAAGAAAGCGGCTGCGCGTTTTACGATCTGTTCGCGCCGCTCGCTCCGCCTGAAGGCGCCAAAACCGAATGCGCCGATTCCGTACGGATGGAAGGATGGACGTTCGATCAGGCGCGCGCATATATTATAGAAAGATTCGATTCGTTTTCCGCCGATATGGGTGATTTTGCCCGCACCGCTTTTGCCGAAGGCTGGATAGACGCGGAAGTCCGCAAAGGCAAAGTCGGCGGCGCGTACTGCATCGATTTTCCCGCGCACGGCGTGTCGCGCGTACTCTCGAATTTCACCGGTACGTTTTCCGACGTTACAACGCTCGCACACGAACTGGGACACGCGTATCATCATCACTGCATCACCGGAACCGACTACGCGCTTACGCACTACCCCATGACGCTCGCCGAAACCGCCAGCATCTTTGCCGAAACCATCGTCATGAACGATATGATCGGCCGTGCGGCGGGATTCGACAAGATCCGCCTGACGGAACTGCATCTGCAGGACAGCTGTCAGGTTTTGGTAGACATTTTGTGTCGGTTTTACTTCGAGCGTTCCGTGTTTGAAGAACGCGCGAACGGCGAGCTTTCGGCAGAAGACTTCTGCCGGCTCATGGCGGCCGCGCAGGAAAAATCGTACGGCTCCGGCCTTTCAGACGAGCGCCATGAATATATGTGGGCGGTTAAAACGCATTATTACAGTCCCGACCTGGATTTTTATAATTTTCCGTACGCATTCGGACTGCTGTTCGCACTCGGTCTGTATGCCCGATACGAAAAGGAAGGAAAACCGTTCGCCCGAACGTACCGAACGCTGCTGCGCCAAACGGGCAGTCTTTCCTGTGAAGACGTCTGCCGGAACGCCGGATTCGACATTCAATCCAAAGAATTCTGGGCGCAGGGAATTAAAACGTTTGAAACGGAACTCGCGCTGCTCGTCTCGTACGAGCCGGCCGCACGTTCTTCATAGAAAAGGAATCGTATGAAACTGGTTATTTCAAAACAGACGGTAACGCTGCCGCTCGTGTTCATCGCCGTATTTTACGGAACGGCGTTCGCGTTGTTTTTTGCGAAAGGGGATCCGTTTTTTCTGTTCAACTTCATGTATATCGGAACGACGCTCGCCGCGGGATTTTTTCTGACAGGCGCGCTTCCGGCCGAAAAAAAAGACACGGGACGCAAACTGACGCAGCTGTTCGTCGGGTTGTATTTGCTGTGCTACGTCGGCATATTCCTCAAAGAAGATCTGCAGATTGAAGGATTTTGGTTTTACCTGTTTTCGGGAGTATTCGCCGGAGCGACTATCCATTACTTCGTCGCAAAAATTGCCGGTCCGTTCATTTTCGGCCGCGGTTGGTGCGGCTGGGCGTGCTGGTCTGCGATGGTGTTCGACCTGCTGCCGTGGAAAGAACCCGCCGGCGGAAAGCGCAAACCGTTCGGCTTTTTCAGATACATCCACTGCGTCGGCATCGCGGCGGTCGCCGCGTTCCTGTACTTCGGGACGACGTTCGGCAAGACGTTCTATGAGAATCCGCACTTGGAACTGCGCTGGCTGCTCGCCGGAAACGCCGTGTACTATCTGACGGGAATTATGCTCGCCGCAATTCTGAAAGACAACCGGGCTTTCTGCAAATACGTGTGCCCCGTTCCCGTTTTTCAAAAAGCCGGAAACGCCTGTTCACTGCTCAAAATAACCATCGATCCCGAAAAATGCATCGGCTGCAAAAAATGCGAACGCTCGTGTCCGATGCAGGTGCCGATCCTGACGTATAAAACGGGAAACATGCGCGTCGGTTCCACCGAATGCATCGCGTGCCTCAAATGCACTCACGTGTGTTCCCGAAACGCGCTGTCGTACGCGTTCAAGGCGAAAAGCAAATCGGGACGATCCGTATGACGGAACTGCGGGAACCGATATTCGACGGGCGGCATTCCCGTACCGAACGACTTATCGGAGCGGAAGCACTGGAGCGCATCAAATCGGCTAAGGTCGCCGTCGTCGGGCTCGGCGGCGTCGGTTCCTTCGCAGCCGAATCGCTCGCCCGCGCCGGAATCGAACGATTCGTGCTCCTTGACAGCGACTGCGTTACGGAAAGCAACATCAACCGCCAAAACATCGCGTTATATTCTACGGTCGGAAAGCTCAAAACGGACGTCCTTCGCCGCCGGATTCTCGACATCAATCCCGGCGCGGATATCACCGTTTATCCGATATTCTACGGCAAAGACACGGCGCGCGACGTCGATTTTTCCGGCTGCTCATATATCGCCGACGCCATCGACAACGTTACCGGTAAGTTGCTGCTCGTCGAAACCGCCGCGCGCCTCGATATTCCGCTCATCAGCGCAATGGGTGCGGGCAACAAGCTCGACCCGTCCCGATTCGAAATTGCCGACATTTACGATACGTCCGTCTGCCCGCTCGCACGCGTTATGCGCCGCGAACTGAAAAAACGCGGCGTTCCGGCACTGACCGTTGTCTATTCAAAAGAACCGCCGTACGCTGCGACATTCGATACGGCAACGGCAGCCGCTCAAACGGCAGCCTCCGCCGATACCGCGGCTTCCGGGGAATCGCCGGATATCCGGGTACTGCGGGAAATCACGGGTAACCCGCCGATAAGCCGGACTCCGCAAAAAAACACAGGTAACCCGCCGCCCCGGCTTGCATCTTCGCCCGGCTCGTATCGGAAACCCGTTCCCGCGAGCATTTCGTTCGTACCTGCAGCCG
This sequence comes from Treponema brennaborense DSM 12168, assembly GCF_000212415.1. NCBI lineage: Bacteria > Pseudomonadati > Spirochaetota > Spirochaetia > Treponematales > Treponemataceae > Treponema > Treponema brennaborense. The sequence continues at coordinate 3,002,991 of NC_015500.1, forward strand.
CCGGTTTACTCATGGCATCCCGCATCATTACGGACATCGCCAGCCTGTAATCCTCCCGCCGACGAAACGCAGAACGACGAGCACAAGCCTCCCCAATCAGCCGAATAAAAAAATCAGCCGATTCTTGCCTGAAAAATCTGCCGATGCAGCCAATCCGAGGCAAATTCGCTTCATTTTCTCCCATAATATATATGCCGATTGAGCGGTAAGTCGCGAACACATTCAATGTGACTTTATACGCTGAAATACGGGTTGCAGGATACGCAACTATTCGCTGAGCCGCGACGGCGCTTTCGGCCAACGCTGCCCGGTTGCCAGAACTCGCGGATTATTTGTTAAGCCGCGCCGGTTATCGTAATTTCCGCTCGGAGCGGCTTTATACAGGAGAGACCATGAACGCAGATTTTCCCCGCTGGGAAGACGTTACCATCACCAACGACTTCTTCTTCGCCTACTCGATGCTTCACGACACCGAACTGTGCCGCCTCCTTCTGCGCACCCTGCTCAAACTGGACGCAAAAGAAATCACCTACGTCAACACTCAGGAAACCCTCGCCGCCGCACCCGGCTCCAAAAGCGTCCGCCTCGACGTGCTGCTCGAAACCACCGGTGAAATCGTCAACGTCGAAATGCAGACGACCTCCGAGCCGAACCTGTTCAAGCGAATCCGCTATTACCAAAGTTCCATCGACATCGGCACCGCACAGCGCGGCGCCGATTACGACGACCTGAAAAAGCTGTACGTCCTGTTCATCTGCACGAAGGATCCGTTCGGCGAGGGTCTGCCGCGCTACACGCTCAGGACCGTCTGCGACGAGCACACTGCGCTCGACGTCCGGGACGAACGGTTTGCCGTCGTCTATAATGCCTCCGCGTATGAAAACGAGCTTGATTCGGAAACGGCGGCCATGTTACACTACATAGCGGAAGGCGGAACGGACACGGAGACGGCGAAGAGCTTTGCCGAGCGGGTGTTCAAACTGAAAACCGACGGTGCCGCCAAGGGGGTGTTCATGAAGTACGAGATAGAAATCAAACGCATCCGTAAGGAAGGCTTTGCCGAGGGCGAATCCCTCGGTTTTGCAGCAGGCGAATCGAGCGGCATAGAGAAAGGCAGAATCAGCGGTATCGTGGAAGGTAAATCCGAAGAAAAATACGCTACGGCTGGGAACCTCTTATCTATGGGAGTGCTTACGCCGGAGCAGATCGCCGCTGCAACGGAATTACCGCTGGAAACCGTGCAGGAACTTGCTTACCAAAAGAGATAAAAGCCGCAGCTTTTACGAACTCTGCGTCCGTTTTCTAAACCCAGTGGCAGCAGGTTAATCTATTTATTCATGCAGTCAGAGAGTATTCTGCATTATTTTACGGTATAGATTCGCCATACGGGACACAGCCGTATCCACGGAAAATAATTTCGCCCGTTCCGCCCAGAAACCACCCCGCGTACTTTTGAGAAAATCATATATGTCGCACAGGGATTTCTGCTGGAAGCCCGGTTTTTCGGAAACTCCGGCAAGAATCGCATAACGCGTCATTTATTCCCCAAATTCTGTTATAAAAACATATGTTAATAACAGTATAATGTTATCTTTTATTAATGTATCACAGTTTAATGAAATAATCAAACACAAAATAACAGTATTTTGATATTTTTAAGGAACCATGGACTTCAGGTCGAGATTAAGAGAGGAAATTATATTTTCAGGATTATCAAATAAAGAGGTGGCGGCGAAAGCCGGAATAACGAAACGCGCCTTAGACAGCTACGTAAGCAGTCAAGCCTGTATGCCTTCCGCCGATGTAGCTGTCCGTCTGGCACTGGTACTGAATACAAGCGTCGAATATCTTGTCACCGGTGAAACATTCCAGATTCAAACTGCCGGATCAAAAGAAAATATCCGTAAACTGCTGCATATTTTTTCATCTCTTCCGGAAAAACAAAAGAACCTTCTCCTGGTTATTGCAGATGATATCCAGCAGTACCTGTCATAAAAAGTGAATACCCACACACCTCCCGGCGTCGCAACGAAGAGTGCATATTCAAACGCAAAGGTTTGACGCAGGCGGAACTCGCAGCGGAACTGAACGTAACGGATAAAGCTGTTTCAAAATGGGAACGCGATCTTTCTTATCCCGATACGGCGGCAATTCCGGCACATGTACAAGTGCCGGATATACAGCTCGAAGAATTACTGTCCGGCAGGAGCGCGGTACGGTGCAAAACGGATCTTTTTAACTCGTCTGCTTTGCCGTCAGTTTTGCGATGGGCGTCGCGGTGTTTATTCCAACCGCGCACCGCGTTACCGATTCCGCACGCCCAGCAGCGCCGCACCGATAACGCCGGCTTTATCCTGCAAAGTCGCGGCGCAGATGATCGGAACGCGGCCTTTGGGATTTTTCAGACATTCGGACTGAACCAGAGCGCGCACCGGCTCGAGCAAATATTCGCCTTCGCGGCTTACGCCGCCGGCAATCGAAATCATATCGGGCTGGAAAATATTCACGATATTCGTAACGCACGCCGCGAGAACGCGCACGTACGAGGCGACGACGGCGCAGGCCGTTTCGTCTCCCTGCTTCGCTGCCGAAAACGCGGAGGCGCCGTTCACCGCGGAAATATCACCGTTCACCAGCCGCCATAGGAGACTCCGCCCGTCCGCACGCATGGCTTCTTTCGTACTTGTAATGAGTCCCGTTGCTGAAGCGTACACGTCCATGCAGCCTTTCCTTCCGCACGAACAGGGGCGGCCGTCGAGCACGACGACGGTATGCCCTAATTCACCGCCGACGCCGTTCGCACCGCGGTATATATTTTTGTCCAGAATAACGCCGCTGCCGATTCCGGTACCGATCGTGAGCGCAATAAAATCATTCGTATTTTTTGCCGCGCCGGCAAGAAATTCACCGTAAGCGGCGGCGTTCGCATCGTTTTCCAAAATTACGCGCACACCGAGTTTCCGCGACAGATACGAACCGAGCGGAACGTTTTTGAATCCCAGATTCACCGCGTCGATAACAACGCCGTCCGCTGCGGAAACCACGCCCGGACTGCCGACTCCCACATAAGCGAAATCGGACGGAGATATTCCCGCCTTTTCAACCGCATCGAGAACCGTCCGCGCAACGTCGTCCAAAATGGCGTCGTACGGGCGCGGACAGGAAGTGAGACGCTTCGCCTGCGCTATGACAGCGTACGAATCGTCAAGAACGGCGGCGGTCATGTTCGTTCCGCCTAAATCGACACCGACGTAATTCATGGTTTAAAAGTATACGCGCCCGTATTTTGAAAGTCAAGCGCCGGGTAATGCGAATATCGCCGATCACGCGCGAATCGGAATCGCCCCATTGACAGCGACCGCATGTGTCTGTATGGTAAAAATCTGTATGGTGAAAAAATGAACGATTACATTCTTGAAGTATGCGTAGATTCGGTAGAGTCTGCGTTGGCCGCAACGGAAGGCGGCGCGACGCGACTGGAATTATGTTCCGCGCTCATCGTCGGCGGCGTTACGCCTTCTGCGTGCCTGTTTGAAGCCGTACGCGGCGCGACGCGGCTGCCCGTGCGAGTGCTTATCCGGCCGCGCTTCGGTGATTTTTGTTATTCGGTTCACGAATTCGAAATCATCCGGAACGAAGTCGCTTTATACCGAAAACTCGGCGCGGACGGCGTTGTTATCGGCTGTCTGCAGCCGGACGGCGCGCTCGATACGCCGCGGCTTCGGATTTTGAAAGAAACGGCGGGAGCGCTTCCGATTACGTTGCACCGCGCGTTCGACATGTGCCGGAATCCGTTTGAAACGCTGGAGCAAGCCGAACGGCTGGGAATCGATACCGTGCTTACTTCAGGACAAAAACAGAACTGTACGCAGGGTTCCGCCCTGCTTGCGGACCTGAATAAACGTTTCGGATCGGACATAACGATTATGGCCGGCGGCGGAGTTTCGGCAGACGGCATACGGAAATTGTACGAGACAACCGGCATCACGGCGTTTCACCTGTCCGGAAAAACGACGGTCAAAAGCGCCATGACCTACCGCAATCCCGCCGTCCGCATGGGACTGGAAAGCATCAGCGAATACGGCATACTGCTGACCGACATGCGTCGGATACGGGCCGCGGCGGACGTTCTGCGCGGACTGTAGTCTGAACGGCGCGGATGTAATGGGCGTTCCGGCGACCGACCGCACCCGTTACGCGGATTCGGCTGCCAACCGTTCGGCAAAACGCCGCGCCGAATCGTCGGCGCAATTTTTCATGCGAACGATCGTGTATGCGTGCCTTTCCGCCAAACCTTCAACGTGAAACCGTTCAAGCGCGGGATCAGCGCGTACTATCGAATCATAACCGAAACTGATCCCTGCACCGCGCGCAACCAGCGCCGCGATGACCGACACGCTGTTGATGCTGTTTACCGAGCGGAACTGCTCGAGCGAACAGTTGTTCATCGTCAGAAACTGCTCGAAGATGTCGCGGCTGCCCGAACCGGGTTCGCGAATCAAAAGCCGTTCGGCAAAAAGGGCGTCCGGCAAAACTCGCCGCCCGGCAAAAGGATGCCGAACGGAGCAGAATCCGGTGAAAGACTCTGTTTTGTACGGGTACGTTTCATACAAAGATTTATTGAAAAATCCTTCAATCAGGGCAAGATCAAGCGCGCCGCCGTCTATCGCGTTCAGTAAATTAAGCGTATTGTCGATCCGCACGCTGAAGCGCGCGCTTTCCAAATGCCGTTCAAGCAGCCGCGGCAATTCGTATTCGCCGATCGTTTTGGTTGCGCCGATTCTAATCAGCGGCAGCTCGTCCGGCAAAAGGCGCATTCCGTCTTCCATGATCCGCACGTTTCGCGTCAGCTGCAGGGCGAACCGTTCAAGCGTCTCGGCCTTCGGCGTTTTGAAAAGCTGTTTGCCCCTGTGTTCAAACAGTTTACAGTTGAATTCCCGTTCAAGATACTGAATATGCTGACTCACGGCCGGCTGAGTTACGTGAACTTCTTCCGCCGCTTTCGTATAGTTCAGCGTCCGGCACACGGCGAGAAAGGTTTTCAGCCTGAAATCTATCATAAATATTCCTTATATAATAATAAAAATATATAACTTTACCTTATCTTAAAAACATGATATGTTCAACTCATGAAAACTGAAAACACACTGCGCGGCAATGCGTTATTTTTTACGGCGATCGTATGCGTCGCGGGACTCGCCCTCGCGTCATCATTTCTTGCAAATCTGATACCGTACCATCTGATTTCAGCCGGCGTCTTTGCGATGCTTGCGGGAATGGCCATTCATCCGCTGCTGGCCGGAATCGGACTGACGGGCCGCGGCAACGGTTTTGAACACGGCGTTCAATTCGTTTCAAAACGGATCCTGAAAGCAGGAATTATCCTGATGTGATTTACGCTGAGCTTTTCACAGGTACTGCTCGTCGGCAAATTTTCGCTCATCGTGATGTCGTTCACGCTGATAGCGGCATTCGGCTTCGGCAATCTGTTCGGCAGACTGTTCAAAATGAACTGGAAACTTTCCAACCTCATTTCCGCCGGAACCGGTATCTGCGGAGGCTCGGCCATCGCGGCTATCGCGCCGGTCATTGAAGCGGACGACGGCGACATCGCTTACGCGATTTCCGCAACGTTTCTGTTCGACATCGTTATGGTTATCGCGTTTCCCCTCATGGGCCGATTTTTCGGGATGACCGACATGGGATACGGATTATGGGCGGGAACGGCCGTGAACGACACGTCTTCTGTCGTTGCAGCCGGATACGCGTTTTCCGAAGCCGCCGGAAACTTTGCAACCATCGTAAAACTGACCAGAACGCTTTCCATCGTACCGATCGTACTGCTGTTCGGATATATAAACGGGCGGATAAGCGGACGGAACGCCCCGCAGTCCGCGTCGGAAAAAAACGCGGGTTCGGCAGCCGCCGATAAATCCGCTGCCAAACGTACGGCTAAATCCGTTACCGATTCCGTTACCAAAATATTTCCCTGGTTTATCCTTGCCTTTTTGGGCTTCGTGGCACTGCGCAGTGCCGCAGAAGCGTGCAGTCCGCGCTTTTTGAGTGCGGAACTTATCGAATCGGTTGCGGACGGTGCGGCGAAACTGAGTAAATTCGCGTTCGTCATGGCGCTCGGCGCGATCGGCCTCAAAACGTCGTTCGGAAAAGTCGCAAAAAGCGGTCCCAAACCAATGCTGCACGGATTTATCATTTCGCTGCTCGTCGTGGTAGTATCGTTCATCGTTCAGGCATTTTTGGGACAGATGTAAGAAAAAAGAGCTGCCGGCAGCGCACGCACGCACCGGCAGCCCTCAAAGGAGATGCTGTTTTTACATATTTATACGAGTAAGTCAGAGGTCAAGACGCCGTTCATTTCCGACGGAGCGCCGGCGTCCCGATAGGAGTTACCGCTGAACACGTCCGGAAGCGTTACCGGCGGCGAGTTTTTCAACTTCGTCTACGGTAACCATATTGTAATCGCCTTCAATCGTATGTTTCAGGCACGAAGCGGCGACGGCGAATTCGACCGCATCCTGCGTGGATTTACCTTCGAGCAGCGCGTAAATCAGACCGCCGCCGAACGAATCACCGCCGCCGACGCGGTCGACGATGTGCATGTGATATTCCTTGCTGAAGCAGTAATCCGTGCCGTCGAACAGAAGCGCCGCCCAATCGTTGTCGTTTGCGGAAATGGAAGTACGCAGCGTGATCGCCACTTTTTCAAAACCGAACGTGTCGGCAAGCTGTTTCGCAACGCTTTTATAACCTTCCTTGTCGAGTTTTCCGCCGTAAATATCGGAGTTCGCGGCTTCAATGCCGAACACGTCTTTTGCGTCTTCTTCGTTTGAAATACACACGTCCACGTATTTGCACAGTTCAGTCATAGCCGTGCGCGCCTGTTCGCGCGTCCATAATTTTCCGCGATAGTTCAAATCGCAGGAAATCTTTACGCCCGCTTTTTTGGCGGCTTTGCACGCTTCAAGGCAGACGTTTACCATATTTTGGCCGAGCGCCGGCGTGATTCCGGTAAAATGAAACCATTCGGCACCTTTGAAAATTTCTTCCCAGTTGAAATCGGCGGAGGAAGCTTCCTGAATCGCCGAATGCGCGCGATCGTAAATGCACACGCTGCCGCGCTGCGACGCGCCTTTTTCAAGATAATAAATACCGACGCGGTCTCCGCCGCGCGCAATGTGAGCCGTATTCACGCCGTATCTGCGCAGACTGTTTACCGCCGACTGACCGATCGCATGTTTAGGCAGCTTCGTAACGAAACACGCATCGTAACCGTAGTTTGCCAGCGATACGGCTACGTTCGCTTCACCGCCGCCGAACGTAGCGCCGAACGAATCGACCTGCTGAAAACGATAATATCCCTGCGGGGCAAGGCGCAGCATCAGTTCACCGAATGTAACAACCTTCTTCATATATGTCTCCCATAAAAATACCGCGTGAGCGGCGCGGCACTGACGTATGCGTATCAGGCCTTCTGTAATTTTATCATAACTCAAAAAATACGCTTCGTCAATACAAAAATGAAACTATATTTCATTTTTAGAAAAACGCGATACGGCACCCCGCAATACGGCAAACCTCTATACTGCAAACCGCGCAGCGGCGTATTTCGCCGAACGGAATGCAGCCTGTGCGGCGCACTGCACACGAGGAGGCGCGGCGCACAGAAAGACTCTGCACGTCGCGGCGCGGCCGATTCCGTCACCCGTAAACGAACGGTTCGGAAGGACCTTCTATCCGAACGTTTTCAAAGAGCGCTCCCGGCGCATTTAAAACCCGAAAACTTTTTTCCGCCACTTCGGGCAATCCGTAAAACATATCCGAGTTCATCGGCGACTCGGGCGACCGTTCGTCCGTCCGAAACACGCAGTCTTTTATGACCAGATTGCCGACCGGCGATTCGGGGAGTCCCGCGATAAATCCCGCCGACGCCTTGCAGCCTGAAGCACGGACTCCGGTAATTTCCACATCGTGCACGTGCGGAGTCGAATCGGTAACCGGCTGCGCGTCGAGCGAAAACAGCGGACTTTTAGGATCGGTTTCACCGCATTTATAGTACATGTTGATCGCAATCGGACACAGATTATCTTCCATAACCAGATTACGCAGTTTGACGTCGTATATTTCACCGCCGCGTCCCCGACGCGATTTTATTCTGACTCCGCGATCGGTTCCGGGAAACCGGCAGTTTTCCGCAAGTACATGCCGAATGCCGGCGGCAGTCTCACTGCCGATGACCATACCGCCGTGCGCGTCGCGCACCGTGCAGCCGCGCACCGTTACGTTTCGCGTCGGCCTGTTGACGCGAATACCGTCCTCGCCGGAACCGGATTTGAGCGCGATGCCGTCGTCGCCGACGCTCACTTCGCAGTCGACAATCTGCACGTTCGTGCACGAATCTATGTCGATACCGTCGGTGTTCGGCGCGTCTTTGGGATTCTGTATCGTTATGCCGCGAACGAGCAGATTGTCGCAGTATACCGGATGTACCGTCCAAAACGGTGAATTTTCGAGTGTTACCTGTTCCAGCCGGACGTTCGTACAATTATAAAACTGAACGAGCGCCGGCCGCAGAAACTGCACTTCACGACCGCCGCCGCCGCCGGGCTGCGACCGATATCCGGGATTCAGCGCCGCAAGTTTGCATTCTATCGGCGACTTGGGGCCTCCCTGATCCGCCTTCTGCCAGCGCAAATCCCACCACGTATCGCCGGAGCCGTCTATAACACCCTTGCCCGTTACCGTTACGGAGTCGGAATCGGCACAGTACAGGCACGCCTGCATCGCGTAACATTCCACGCCTTCCCAGCGCGTATACACCGGCGGATACAATTCCGGATCGGGAATAAAACGGAGAACGGCACCTTCTGCAAGATGCAGCGTCATTTTGGCACATAATCTGATCGGCCCGGTCTTCCAGATTCCCGCGGGAACGGTCAGCGTGCCGCCCCCCGCTTCGTGCAGTACCGACACCGCTTCTGCAAACGCGGCGGCGTTATTGTATATTCCATCGGCTTTCGCACCGAAATTTTTCAAATTCAATTCACACACTATGTTACTCCTGCATTGCACAACAATCACATCTTTCCTATTTTCAGGCATAATCCTTCAGAAAACAAGAAATTAAATTGTACTATTTTTGGACTATTCCGACCGTACGGCAGACGCAAGCGGAGTGTCCTTTACGATCCGTTCGCAGTCGCGGTAAAAAAGCCCGTATTCGACCGCAGACAGCACGTATCCGGCTTTATGACGGAAGCGGACGTCCGCCGGTTTTATGCTGCCGTCGGGATACGCGATTTTTGTTCCGTATTCACGCCAGCCGGTGAGCGCCGTTCCGCGTTCGGGATAAACGGCACGACCGCCGTCGTCCGTCCAAAACGCCGCGTCGTACCCGCTGTCAACCGTGCAATTGATGAGCGCCACGCTGTCCCAGCGATCGGCGGATGCCGCCGAACCCGTGCCGCTTGTCCGGGCGATATACACCGGAGATGTCGGACGCGGATCGACCGAAAATTTACAGTTCAAAAACACGAAGCCGGGTTTTCCGGCAAGCGTGCGTGCCTGCAGTACGTATGCCGGAAGATCCTCGCCGCGATTGTCCTGCCGGGTGTGCAGCGTACATTCCTCGAATAACGTAAGATTGTTGTAGCCCCACACGTAATCGATGTCGCCGGTAACGTAGCAGCGGTAAAACCGGCTGAATCCTTTAACGTGGATCGTATCCTGACGGCTCATAAACTGCATGTTTTCCGCAACAAGCACGCCGTTCTGATTATGAAAACAGAACGCTTCCGCCTGATTGCCGAGTGCTTCATCCGGCGACGTTTTTACGTGCGTATTTTCAAGCGTAAAATTTTTCAGAGAAACGAACGTCGCCTTCGGCCCGACGGTAAAGAGCGCGCGGTTTTCCGTGTCTTTACGGAAGGCTTCACAATTTTCCGCCCGCACCGCGCACGCCGCGCTGCACGTCTGCGCTCCGTTCGGCCCATTCATGAAAAGCGAATTTGGTTCGTCGTAACGCAGGATTTCCCGATATTCGCCCGCCGCCAAATGCAGCGTGAACGGTTCGGACGCGGACGCACCGCCGCTACGACCGATACCGCCGTTGTACGCCGCAATATATGTAAACGCATTTTGAATACCGTATATCGTCAATTTATCCGCCGCCCGGAAAGGCATCGCCGCGGCGTTCTTTTCCGTAAGCGGAAAAACGTATAAGTCTATCATACGGTAAGTATACCTTTTTTGGAAACGGTACGCAGTGTACTGTTCCGTCGCCTTTTTGTCTTATTGCGGGAAAACGGGAAGAGTGCTAATCACGATACGAAAGATGTGATATAATAAAAAGGGAGCATATTATGGCGGGAAAAACGATAAAACTATATATCACAGGTGATGAGCAGAAAAACCTCAAATCAGCAGAACTGAGTAATTGGACTGGTAAAGCATATATCGGCGAAAGAAAACATGTTCCAGCTATTCTAAAAATAGAAGAAATATCGAATCCGGGTATTTACTTTCTTATTAATCAAGAGCAAAACAGTATACAAAAAACTATATATATCGGTGAAGCTGATGAAGTAAATACAAGATTGAAGAATCACATAACAGGAAAAGATTGGTGGGATTCTTTTGTCGTGTTTATAAGTAAAGACGCCAATCTCACTAAAGCACATGTCAGATACTTGGAAAAACGTTTTTACCAAATTGCAAAAGCTAATACGACGGCGTTTAATCTCCGAAATCTTACCGAACCGCCGGGATCAAAACTACCATATTGTGATATCGATGATTTAGAAGAATACTTAAATAATATGATATTCATTTTGCAAAATCTCGGATTATTGGATTTTGCAAAAACAGATGAAATCGAAACGCCAAAAGAAGACAATACGAACATATTTTATATTGCATTAACGGCTGAAAGAACCGATCAATCAGGGAATCAATTAAAAGGAATGTTGCAAATAACAAAATCAGGATATAGATTACTAAAAGGATCATATATCGAAAAAAATGAAAGAGAAAGTTTTAAAAATCATTGTTATTATCCGTTACGCAAAAAAATAGAAACGGAAAGGGTATTTAAAAATTGCGATTATGAAGGGGTCTACATTCTTGATAAAGATATCGATTTTAATTCATCTTCTGCAGCAGCGTCCATTGTCAAAGCGAGGGCAACAAATGGTCCGAAAGAGTGGAAACTGCAAAATGGAATGACTCTGGATGCATGGGAAACAAAAGAATTCTAGTTAAAATATTAGTATGAAAGGAGCCACCATGAACGTTCTCGTAGTTTATCAAAGCAACACCGGATTTACCGCGCAATACGCCGAATGGATCGCGCAGGCGCTCGGCGGCGAAGCCAAACCGCTGAAACAAGTGACGGCATCCGAAATATCCGCAGCCGGTATGGTGATATACGGAGGCTGGATTTTCGGCAACATGATATCGGGACTGAATAAAATGACCGGACGCGGCTGTAAACCGGCAGCCGTTTTCGCCGTGGGAGCAACGCCCGCAAGCGAACGAATCTCGCAGGCAATAACGGAAACGAACAAACTCGGCGACACGCCGTTTTTTTATCTGGAAGGCGGGTTTCGGACGGACAAACTTTCATTTTTCCAGAAGATACTGCTCAAAATGGTAAAAAAAATGGCTGCACAAAAAGAAAACAAAACGGAACAGGATTTGTTCATGGAGCAAACGCTGGGAACGTCTTTTGACCGTTCGGATAAAAAAACGATTGAACCGCTCGTAACCTACTGCAAAGGCCTGAACGGATAAAAAATTCACGCGAACATTTCCCATTATTTACATTTTCTTTATTATTAAAAAAATAATTAGTTCTTTTTTGTAATATTTAGTTTTTTTTTGGTATTTTATGGTTTTCAAGAAAATATAATATATTCTTTATATCACAATAACGTAGGGAGACGTTTATGAAAAAAGTTTTGATCACTGCACTTGCCGCAGCCGTATTTTTTACGGCAGGCTGCAAATCGGCAACCCTGAAAACCGATTCGGAATTACCGATCTTCGGTACGGATGCGGAAAAAACTTCCGCGGGCGGCAAAAAAATATGTATTCCGTACGCAGACGTAACGGGTTATTACGGATACGTAAGTTCCGGATCGTTACCGGACGAAGTCGCCAATGGCAAAAATATACGCTATTTATATTTATGGCTGCCGTTCACCGTCCCGGAACTCGGCGTCAGGATGGCATCCCCGGCAGTGGGAATTCCGGCGGAAAAAGACTTCGTTGAGAACACATGGGAAACGGACGCCCAAAACAACCGGTTGTACTTTGATCCGTGGATCCGCCTGGAACGGGCGGTGGATATTATCGACCTGGAAGACATTCCGTCCAGAATCAATTCCACTAAATGGCTTACGTACGGCACAAACGACGACAATCCGGAAATGCCCGCGAATCCTGCCGGCAAAAAATACAATTCACTGCTGCGGATCTCAAACGATCCGAGAAATCCGGCGAAAGCTTTAATTCGCGGACTGTACCGAATCGGATTTACCTGCTACAAAACGGGAGACGTACAAGGATCTTTTATCGTGCAAGTCGGAGCGCCGGTCAAACTGGCCGGCGCCGTTATGGTAAAAGAGAAGACTTCCCTTTTACCCGCTATTCAGGCTGCGGAAAGTGCGGAATAATTCCGTTCCGAACCAACCACCGAAGATCACTGAAGGCAGCCGGACAGTACATATCGGCCGCGCTGCCTGACGCTGCCGGGCAAGTGATTCGGCACACCGCCGCTCGGATCAGTTGCCCATTTTTTTAACGCACGACCGGCAGAATGCCGGCACCTGCGTTCGCTTTTATAAACGCAGGCAGTGTGTCGGCGTCCGCCGCTTCATACCGATACGGAACGCTGAACGGTGCGGCGGCGAGCGTTGCGAACTGATCCGTACGCCCTTTATTTGCAGAATTATCGCTGTCGCCGGCAGCAAAAAGGCTGCCTTTCGCGCTCGTCCCCGTCGCTCCCGAATACGAATATTTTATATTGCACCCAAAACAGTTCTTTTCGGCATACACGGCCGCATTCTTTCGGACGCCGATTGCGTACGAATTCGCATACGAGGCGGAATCCGCGTCGTAATAATTGTTGAAAATATGGATGTTCGTCATGCGTACCATCGGCAGCCGCTGTACGCAATTATAATAATAGTTGTGGTGCAGCGTTACCGTCCGCGTTACGGACAGGCTCTCGGAATCGGAGGAACCGATGAGCATCGTTTTATCGTGATTCATGAATTTGCAATACGAAACGGTGATATTCCGACTGTTTCCCTTTATATCGCACAGTCCGTCGTACGTCTGCCATTTGACGCCCGGAGTCCCGCTTCCGGTCTTTACCTTATTAAAGTTGCTGAAAGAATCGGCGAACGTGCAACGATCGATCCAGATGTTCGAACTTGTCCCCTGAATGCAGATTCCGTCGTACTCCGCGTTAAAGCCGTCGTTCTTTTCCATATCGGGAAACGGATCGTATGCATCCCGAATCGTCATATTGCGTACGGCTATATTCGACACACCGGATATGCTGATCGTACCGCCGGCGATACCTGAGTCGGAAGTCAAACCGATAAGAGTCGTATTGGACGCGACGGAAAGCTGTATCTGTGCTTTCCACGCCTTCGACAACGCAGCCTGATATCCGGCCAACGCCGAATCCGAAGAACCGTCGGCCGAATCTTTGCAAGACGCCGCGTACGCAGTTCGCCAGGAAGCGTACGTCGAATACAAGCCGTCGGTCTTTTCCGCAATAAGCGCATCCAGTCCCGCCGTACTGTCGTCGTATACGGAAGGCAGCATTCCGCCGCTCATATCGATCATACCGTCGACGTAAATTACTTTACCGCCGGATTTTGCCGCGGCTATCAGGGCGGCGCGGTCGGATACGGTAACCGCGCTTCCGCCGTATCCGCCGAAATTCGACTTTGCTCCTACCGAAGCCCAGCCGGTCGGCGCGTCGGACGCACGGATTTCCACCGAAACGACGGTGCCGCCGCTTTCCGCATCGTTCGCCGCCTCCAACTGAACGCAGCCGATGCAAAACAGCGCGGCGCATACTGCAAAGAACACTCCCTGACCGTGCATGATTATTTTCCGTAACCGACTCATATTATACTCCTCGTATTTTCAATTCCATAATAGAAGAATTCCGTTGTGTTATGCAGACATATTTTTGTAATAAAAAAACCGATTTATGGAACGGACGACCGTACGGGAGGAGCCGATGGCGGCGGCGTTTTATTGCACACCGCACACCACCGCCCGGGAACTGCGCATATCGGTAATACGCGGATCGGGAACTGCACGCGGACCGATACCCGCGCCTTTTACTCGAAAATCGCCGGATCCAAATTCCACAACGAATCGGAAGGTCCGTACGCGCCCGTATCCGTATTGAACACGCGATTCATGATGAGGTTTCGGTTTCCGTATTCGGCCGCATACACCGCGTCCGATATCGTGCCCGCGTACGGAACGCCGGCAGGAGCGCGAAATCCGCTGCCTCCGTACGTTTTCCAGCCGACGTTCATATTTCCCGCCGCATCCGGCGCACGATATTCCGGCTCGTTGCCCACTGACCACAACGGAGCCTGTACGGTTCCGGTTACCGTCGTATTGACGACGGCGGCCTGATCATAGTAATCGGTGTCAGCGTCCTTTGCCGTCGCGCGCCGGCCGAACCAGTTGCCGCCGCCGTGAGCAGCCTGCACCGTGCAGTTCAGCAGAACGTATCCCTTCGGCACGAGCGCAGATGAAAGGCTTCCCACGCGCGTTTCAAAAACGTACGACGCGCTGGCGGGAACGGCGTCTTTCGACGTGTCGAGCATCACGATATCGCACTTTTCAAACAGCGCGACGTCCGCGTATCCCCAGATAAAATCCGTGTCTCCTTCTATATGGCAATCGTAAAACCAGTTTTTGCCGGTCGTCTGAATCGTATCCTGAAAACCTTTGAACGAACAGTTATACGCAGCCAATTTTTTACCCGCACCGTTTGCAAAAAACAACGCTTCCGACTGGGCCGTTCCGCCGATATTCCGATCGTACGCATTCCGAATCGTCAGATTTTTCAGCGTCAAATCGGATCCCGACCAGTAAAACGCCGCCCGGCCGTGCGTTCCGCCGTTGTACGCGTTGCAGTTGATACCGACGATTTCGCATCCGGCGCCGCGTGCGTTTCCGGCAGGTCCCGCAACCGTAACGTTTTTTCCGCCTTTGTAGCAGATAATTTCACGATACGTACCCGCTTCAAGCGAAACGACCGCCCCGTCGGCCGCGACGTTCAGCGCAGCCTGCAGCGTCCGATAATCGGCGGCGACGGACGTTCCCACTTTTAAAGCGGCGGCGTTCACCGGTACGTACGCGGCGCGCGTCGTAAACGCCCACCGTTTTTGCTCCCGATCAAAACCGGTAAACGGCTTGCCGTTCACCGTTCCGCAAATCGCGCCGTCGGGAATCACGACGTAATACGAGCCGCCGTTTTCAAGCGCGCCGTAATGCGGTTTAACGTACACCGTATTTCCGTCAATCTGAACCATAAAATCCTTGAGCAGATATGAAGTCGTTTTTCCCGTTCCGTCGGGAATTTCAACGGTTTCACTTCCGATCCGTATCGTATCAACGAGCGCACCGCTCGCCGCATCATACAAATACACCGCGTCTTCAACTAAAACGGGCGGTCCGTCGAACGTGATTGAAAGCACGTCGTCTTCATACACACCGGCCGTTCCCGGCTGCGGATAAAACGCCGCATACGATCCGTAATCGGTATCGGTCAGCGTTAACCCTTTCGACACAGTGCAGCGGAACAGCTTCCGGACGGATGAATCGGCCGCATTGGAAACCGTAACCGCCGCACTGCCGACAGCAACCGGCGTCATCGTGAAACCGGTTTCCGTCCGCTCAACGCGAACCGCCGCGCCGTCGGCTGACACGCTGAAATCGCACGCGGTGCCGGCATCGTCGAACGCTTCAACACGGAATTCCGCCGCATCTGTACCCGTTCTTACATTCCAGTTATTTTCATTTAACAAGACAAACGGCGTACTGTCTTCTTTAAGCGTAATAAAATCACCGTTCATAGACGACAGTTTGAGCGCCGCGCGTCCGGTATCAAGCGAACCTATTTTAAACGAATACAATTCAAAGCTGTCGCCGTTGGTATAGATACCGAACGAACCGGCGGAAATGGTTTCACCGTCTTTGATCGTATAGGACGTTTTACCGCTCTTATTGAACGGAATACCGTTGAACGAACCGGAAATCGTTCCGCCGTCATACTCGCAGCGGATAACGTACGGCTGATCGGAACATACCGCGCTCCATACCGACGTGTCGCTGACCAAACTGCCGAACTGCAATCCTTTCGGCGTTAACGCCGTTCCCAGCTGATTGCGGCCGTTCCAGTTGACGCCCGCGTAGTAAAAATTCTCCTCACCGGAAGCGGTTTTTCCGATTCGGCACGCGACGCCGAAATTCTTGTTTTTCCCGCTACCTTTCGCCGTCGGCCGCACCACGGCTTCCGCATAGAATCGATCGCCGAATTGCTGCGCTGCAGCAGCGGCTGCTTCCGGCGCAAGCATCAGTGCAATCCCTTCCGCGGGATTTTCCACAACGAGCCGATTCCCGACAACGAAAACGGTCCCGCCCGGAACCGTCCATTCGTATCCGGCGAACGAACCCGTAAATTCCCGCGGCGTTTCGTCGTCCTGCGAATCCGAATCAGTCCGAGCGCGTCCGTTTCCGGTGCTTCCGCAGCCGGCCGTAACCGCGCATAAAACGGCGGCGCATACAAGCACCGCACGGATAAAAATCGGCCGCCGAGCGGCTGCCGGTATGAATTTCATGTTTCCTCCGATTTTGCGGCAAATCCGTTCCGCCGCAGCTGAAAAGCGAGGCCGCCCGTTAAGGCAGCCTCGCAAGGATAGGATCTATGAAGAACTCTATTGCAGAGTTACTTCCACCTCATAAACGTTCACCCCGCCGCCGCCGGCAGCTTGGAGCGAGTACGTACCGGGAGCCAGTTCGACGGTACTCCGCACCGGAGATCCGGGAGCGGGAACTTCCGCCGCCACAGTGCCGTCGCCCGTTTTGAATTCAAGCGACCGCACGGCGCTGTTTGAAGAACTGCAGCACACCACCGCTACGGAAGCTGTCGAAGGAACGGTAAACGTTACCGTATTGAGCATTCCGCCCAATTTCAACCGCCGCGAATACGCCGTACCCTCGACCGTTTTATTATTCGCATCGACAACCAGTTTTGATTCCGCCGGATTCGGAACGTTCAGCGTAAAGAAGCCGTCCGTTCCGGCTTTCGTTCCGCCGGCAATATCCGCGTTCAAATCAAGTTCCGACGCGTTCAGCACGTACACGGCTGCAGCCGCAGCAGTAACTTCGGGTTCCGCCGCACTTTCGGCAGCCGTACCGGTCGTTGCGCAGGAAACGAACAGACATCCGGCCAAAACGACCGACACAGCGCCTGACAATAATTTTTTCATCGTATCTCCTCGTATAACTTTAAAGTAATGCAAAGAACGCCGCATTTGCGGTTATTTTGTGATACTTATATCGTGAATACGGACAACGTTCGTTCCACCGAAATAAACTTTTACCGTATCCGTACCCGTATAAGACGCTTCAAGCCAAGCTCCCGCAACGGGAACCGAATTTTCGGGCCCGAACGTAGTGGTACCGTTGACCGTTATCTGCGCCGTCCTGTCCGATTTGTCGGTGGAAGAGTTCGCCGCATAAAACATTTTAGCGGTAAACGGCCCTGCAAGCTCAGCGTACACCATATCCGCTTTTGAAGGTTCTACGGCACCGACCGAACCTTCACCTTTTGCACTCTGCGCCGTGTTGATTTTGTTGTAAGATCCGCTGGATGAACCGTTCGATAAAATGAGTTGTATTCCGGTTGGAATCGAATCATACCTTATCACCGAATCGGTACCGCCGACGGTAACTTTCGCAACGCTGCCGTCGCTGCCATCCGTATCTGATCCCGTTTCCGCTGCTGCAACGAACGTCACCGCAGATAAATCCAAATCGGAAAAACTCCACGCGTAGGTAGTGGGCGTCGGGGTCGGGGTCGACTCCGAAGACGAATCACCGCCGTTTCCGTTATCACAGCTTACGAGATACCCCCCCCCCTATCGTCAAAACCAGCAGACACGCCAAACCGATAAAACCTGAACGATTTTTCATCAAATCCTCCTTAAAAATGAAAACGCTTGATGTTTTATTATTTGCCGGTTTTAGGGAACTATACCGGAGACTTTTTGGACTTTCACGCCCTCTATAAATCTAAAATGAGAAAAAAGTTCGTTATGGAGAAAAAGACGCCGGTTACGACGATTCGCCGTGCGGAAACGACAGCGGAATCCAAGTCTTATCCAGCGTAAACACGATATCGGTATCGCTGTAGTGCCAATAATTGCGGATGTCGCGAATCATCGCCTTGCGCACGACGTCAACGCGCTTTATGGGAACGTCGTGTTTCAGATACACGTGCACGACGATATACAACGTGCGCCCGCGCTTGGTGGAATACGTTTTAAATCCGGCCAAATCATACGCGGCGACGTACGGCCGTATCACCGCGTCGAGTTCCTGCTGAATATCGACCGGCGGTGCGGCGGTCAGCAATTCCTGAATATTGTCGCCGAGCTGACGAACGAATTGCGGTACCAACAGGACGATAAAAAGCAGCGTCATTCCCGAATCGATGTACGGAATCACAAAGGCCGCCCGGGTCCGCCGCAACACGAAGATACAGCAGAACGCGGCGAGCACCGACACGCTCAAAAGCGTGTCGTTCACCCAACTTTTTGCCTCGGCCGAAAGCACCGGCGAATCGGTTTTCTTTGCGGCAATCCGTAAAACGACCGAAACGGCCGCGCACACGCAAACCGAAATCAGCGTGTACAGCGCCGCGGATTCCGCGCCGATTACCGCGCCGCCGCCGAGCAGCGTCTTTAACGCGGCGTACGCAAGCGCGCAGTTCATCGTCAGGATAAACATCGTCCGTATCACGATGAACAGCGGCTCGAACGAGCCGTAACCGAACTGGAACTGCCGGTCGTCGCCGCGCTTTACCAGCTGCACCACGCGTGCCGAAATCAGCGTAAAAAAGCTCGACGTAAACGAATACAGCGCGTCGAATAAAACAGACTGGGACTTCGAGACGAACGCGAAGAACAATCCGCCCACCGCGAACGCAAAGTTGACGATCGTAACGAATTTGATAAGGGATATTTCGGAAAAAGGTTTCGATTTTCTCATAACGGACGGACACCCGCGCGGACAAACGGCTGCCGACGATGCCGGACGTACCGGATAAATCGGCGGCAGCAAAAAACGGGGCGTCCTCACCGCGCGAAAAAGACGTCCCCGGTTGTAAAATGTTACATCAAGGCTTCAATATCGAGTTCGCCGGCAACGCACGGAACGGTAATCGCCCAGTTTTCAAGAACGGCCGGATGCACTTCGCCGAACACGCCGACCGCGCTGCCGTTTACCAGCAGACGCGCCTGACGGCCCGGAATAAAGCGCGGATCGTCGGATTCTTCCACGCAATATTCGTGATCCAAAAAATGCAGCAACGTGGCCACTTCGCTCGCCACCGTGTTGAAGTTCGCGTCACCGGCTGCGGTTACAAAGCCCAAACTTTGGCGCGTCCGGGTGCCGGTTACTTCTTCGCCGCACAAAAACGCCACTTTACCTATTTCAAAAATCTTGTGCGGATAAATCGCGTTGCCGGAACCGGCTTCGGCTCCCAGCAGGGACGCGATAATCGACGGGCGCACGAACTGATAATTTTCGCTCATCGGATTTGAGATTTCAATAACGTCTTTTCCGTCGATATTCATCCGGTCGATATAATCGCGTTTCGAGCCCAAATAGTTGAAAATCATTTCCTGATAACCGAGTCCCACCATGAGCGTCTTCGCTTTGCGGCTGAACAGCGTTACCGGCGACAACCGTCCGATCGTAAAATCGCGCGGTTTTTCGGGTGCAAAGTACGACAATTCCATACCCATCATAACGTCTTCTATAACGTCCACTTCGTGCAGAAAGTCGTTGCGGTACGGCGGCGGCAGCACCGTCAGAACCGCATCGCTGCCGGCTTCCACGCTGACCGTGTTTCCCATGCGTTCCAGCGCTTTTTTCGCCTCGGCGGCGGAAAGCGAACTGCCCAGCACTTTATTGATCGCGTGCAGCGTCGCGTGCGCCGGTTCCTGAAAATAATACGGCGCCACAATCGTTTTGCCGAAGCCGGTATCGTAGGGATGCTCCACTTTGCACGGTAATATCGTATAGCCGGCGTCTGCAAAATCGCACGCCACGATGTTCGTCGCCAAAAGCAGCGACGGCATATCGGTACCGGTCATTTCAACCAGCAGATCCGAATCGCCGACTTTTACCGCTCCCAGCGTCGCACTGTTGATGATCGGTGCCATCGACATGACTTCGCCTTTATCGTCTTTCAGAAGCGGGAATTTTTTTGCATCCTTTAAAATCCAGCCGAAATCTTTGCCTTTCGGATGATCGCTCAGAATCTGCCGGCACGTCATGGGCTGATCGCACTGAAGCGGTACGAACGACGTTTTATCCGGATCGACGGCAACGTAATGAACCGGCCACTGAATCAGCGCCGAACGGTACACACCCATCGAAATGGAACGGCGCTTACGTCCGAAGTTCCAGCACAATTTTTCCTGCGTTTGGATAATATCAAGCAACATCGGTTCGTCGATCGGTTTTCCGGAAATGACGAACGCCGTCATAAACGGCCGAACTTCTTTCAGCGCCGGGTCGACCGTTACCGTCCGGCTTCCGCAATCGGCCAACGTACCCGGCTTGGACAGAAACGCCGTATAGTCCGCGTGCGTGCCGCCTTTGTGCAAACGCAATTGACGCGCGACGCCGCCGGTGGACCACAAATCCGGACGGTTGGTATCGTTCAGTTCTATTTTAATGACCCGATCATCCGCATTTACCGACATATCGGGTTTTTCATCAAGTTCCGCCTTGCCGCACGTCAGACGGTTTTCAAGCGTATCGTAATCGTATGTTTCACCTAGCAGGTTAAAGAAAAGTTTTTCATTGACTTCTATTTTAGGCATGACAGCACCTCTGTAACAATATTTTATCATTATAGCAAAACGGCTGTCGGTTGTCTATCAGACGCGGCAAACCGGCATTTCAGGCTGAAATTCCGAACCGAAATTCCGACGGAAAGCGAACTGAATTACCATTGAAAGCCGGCAGGCTGAATGCCGTTTTATTTCATGCGAAAATCATGCGATACCCGACTGAAACGTATTCGGCTATCGGAAGACGCGCAGACCGCCGATGACTGCCGGTAATTTACCATTTAACCGGAACTGCTTTGAGCTGGCTCTATAAGTATCCACTTACCAACCGAATCTTTGAGTTCATACTCATCATTATTTTGTGAATACACCATCAAAGAACATACTGTCATTATAATTAAAAGTATCATTTGTTTTTTCATATTAAAAGTTCCTATTAAACACGGCTTTTCCGCATTCTATGCTTCGCACCCTTTCACCCCCTAACGCGGATGCTATGCTAAAAAACACAGTGTTCCCCGATAAACAAAACGCTTTTCCGCTCCCCCAAAGGAGTAGGTTCTTACAGTCTTAATCTTATTCCGGTTCATCGGGTATGTAGAAAAACATGGTATCATCAACTGGTTTTGTTATGATAATTTTTCCTTCTTCATTAACTGAAACAATCCAATCTGGAATAATTTTTTTTCCTAAAGGAATTGGAAATTTCCCGGTATTCGCCTTACGTTCTACGACACCTATATAATTTTTAACAGTAAAGAATCCTCCATCTGGATGATCTTTTCTTAATTCAAAATTACTAAATGAGTTACCAACAGCCCCTTCCATATGGACTATGTCAATAATTTTTGTATCATTATTCCCATCAGGTTTATTTATTCTGCTAGTTGTATAAATCATGGTTTTAGCTGCAGTTATATTAATTCGAGGAGTAATGGATATAAGGTAAGGAAAATTCATAGAATCATATGAAATGAAGTAACCTCTACTTCCATATTTTTTATATAAGTTACTCATTTCTTCAAATGTTACAATTTTACCAATACACTGTTGTAAACCATCAATATCATCCTTAAAGAAATAATTATCAACAATTTCTGTAAATGAAACTTTTAAATAATCTTCTGGATTTATTTCTGGTTCCTTTACTGCCTCTTGTTTTTTGGTACATCCAAAAAACAAACTCAAACATAATACTAACAAAAATACGACTTGTTTTCGTTTATTTGTTATACGTTCCTGCATCATTCTTTGCTCCTTTATTTCATTAATGGCTCAACATTTTTCTTCTTTCTTTTTGGGGCGTCTTTTCCAGGGCTCAAGCTTCGCACCCTTTCACCCCCTAACGCGGATGCTATGCTAAAAAACACAGTGTTTCCCGCATCAGTTTTCTATATCCAGATATTTACCGTAGACCCAGCCGTCAGGATAACCCTCGGCGTCAACTTTATACCAGTAAGTGGAAATATATTCATCTATTGCTCACTTGCAGGACTACCAAACATAAAAGTAACGCCATTCTTCTTAATAAACCGAATATCTTCAGCATTATATGGTTCTGCAACCGGATTATTTGCTAAGTATACGCGTTCAACCTTTTTAAAATCTAAATCATCTGGAATCTCGGTTATATTATTGTAATAAAGAGCTAAACCTGTTGTATAATCAAATATATCTTGAACTTCATACAAACTATTTACATTCATAAATGCGTATCCAAAACCTTCCAAATCATCAGGTATTTGTAAATTTGAAATATTATAAATCTTAGTTTTTCCAATATTTAAATCAGTTAAATATGTATTAGTTAAATTTGGTAATTCTGTAATATTCGTTCCCATAAGTGATAAATAAGTTAATTTTGGCAAGTTTTCTAATGCTGATACATCATGTAAAGTTTCAATATTACATATAATACGTCTTATTGAAGGAGCCTCTTCAATTCCATCAAGAGTTTCTAATAAAGTTCCTTCATAAATATAAAGACCTCTGAGATTTGAAAAACCTCCAATACCTTGCAACGATTTTAAAAATTTATTATTTGTAAGTGATATATTTTCTATTTCATTTCTTTGCTTTTCTGTTAAACTTTTTGCAAACAAAACAAAGTCTTCCATCTCTGTAAATCCGTTGTTTTCTAAATCAATCTGTTCAATTGTATTAAATCCTTTAATTTGATAGTTTCTTTTTCTTCAACAGATGATACACTTGAATCTTCTACTTGCTTTTCAGCTTGTGATTCAATATTACCTATTTCCTTTTTTTTACACCCTATACAAAATAGTAAGACTACCAACATCACACTTATTACGATTTTTTTCATTACTTACGCTCCTTATAATTAAAATTATATAAATTCATAGGATTTTCTGAATAAATACTATTACTTAAAATCAGTTTATCACACCTTTTCCTTTTTTCCAATTTTTTTCTGTTTTACGAAGGCGCGAGGGATCGAAGCGGAAATGAGCGGACGCGGCGTAAACGGTAAACAGCGAATGCCGAATGCCGGCAATTTTCTGCAGCGGTGGGCGGAAAGGGGCGCCGATGCAAATGCGACGCGTACGGGAATTACAGCGGAGAGCCCGACCCGAGCGGCTCGGCCGGAAAGGGAAACGGAACGCGGTAATTCGCAGCGCCGGACGTATGAGGAAATGCAAAAAGGCAAAAGTACAGCAGAACACAATGATGGGAATCTTCCAGCCGGGAGCGGAGGGGCGCGCCCGAAAAAAAACGAATCACCGACAGAACATGACACACCGCTGTCATGTTTCGGTGCGTATACTAGTTTAAAAAAGCAGGCCGAAAGGTGATACTTTCGTTTGACTTTTACGGAGGTTTCCATGATAGAATCAAGATGCGGTATCCGTTGCAGTGAATGCGGATATAAGGAGCAAGTCCGCTGCGCAGGGTGCACGGCAATACGCAAGCCGTTCTGGGGCGAATCGTGCCCGGTAAAAACCTGCTGTGAACGAAAGCAGTTGGCGTACTGCGGAGAATGCGCCGAATTTCCGTGCGCACAATTGAACAGTTTCGCGTACGATGCGGAACAGGGCGACGGCGGCAAACGGATCGAACAATGTCGGATATGGAAAAACACATGAGCGGTAAAAAAGGAACCTCCGGTATGAAAATATACGAACCCGACGACAGTCTGAAAACACTGTACACCAGTACCAAACGGAAACCGTTTTTCGTAACCGTTCCTCGAATGAATTGCATCGCTTTCAAGGGAGCCGGACATCCGTTTCAACTCGCCTGTAAAACGCTGTTCACCCTTTCGTACGAACTCAAATTCGGGATAGCCCGGAAAACGCTGGATACCGATTACGCCGTCAGTCCGATGGAAGTAAGCTGGTATCTGGACAAAAGTACGCCGCAGATTGCGTTTTCGTGGACTATGATGATCGTACAGCCGCCGTTCATCACGGCGGAACACGTACGGCGGGCAAAAATGATCGCGGCCGAAAAAGGAAAACGGATAGACGAATCGCGTGCGGAGTTTTCGGTAATCGAAGGCGGACGCTGCGTTCAGGCTTTTCATCGCGGCGACTACAACCGGATGAACGAAACCCTCGGCACGATGATTGCATTCGCGCAGGCACACGGACTGCGGCACGAGCGGTATACGCACGACGTATATTTGAACGATTCGCGCAAAACGCGGACCGAAAATCTTAAAACGATCATGAGACTCGGCGTAACCGGCGACTGCAATCGGCAAACCGGCGGCTTTTGTCCACGCGAGCACGAATTTGCTTAGCGGGACGCCGCGTTCACAAGGAGACAGATATGGCATTCGATTTCAAGAAAGAGTACAAAGAATTTTATTTACCGCCGCGAAAACCGACGCTCGTCGAAATTCCGTCCATGAATTACGTTGCGGTGCGCGGTACCGGAGACCCGAACGATCCGGCGGGCGAATATCCTGAAGCGATCTCGCTGCTGTACGGCATCGCGTTTACCCTCAAAATGAGTTACAAGGGGCCCCGGAAAATGGACGGTTATTTTGAATACGTCGTCCCGCCGCTGGAAGGATTTTGGTGGCAGGACGGAATTGCCGGCGTAGATTACGCGCATAAAGCGTCGTTCAACTGGATTTCGGTAATCCGTCTGCCGGACTTCGTCACACAGGACGATTTCGACTGGGCGTGCGGCGAAGCTTCGGCAAAAAAGAAAAAGGATTTTTCAAAGGCGTATTTTTTTACCTATGAAGAAGGTACGTGCGTACAATGTATGCATGTCGGGCCGTACGACGCGGAACCGGAAACGGTCGCCGCAATGACGCGATTCGCCGCGGAAAACGGATACGTCACCGATATTACCGACTGCCGGTTTCACCACGAAATATACCTGTCCGACCCCCGAAAATGTTCGCCGGAAACACGGAAAACGGTCGTCAGGCATCCGGTAAAAAAACGCTGAAACGCGTGGCGTGCGGTGAACAGGCGGCACAGTACGCGGTCGCGGTCGTGGTACGTGGTACGCGGTCGTGGTCGTGGTCGTGGTACGTGGTCGCGGTACGCTGAACGCCCGGTGTCGCATTATACCGAGCGTCCGGCACCCGCACAGCGGTATTATTATTTACAAACACCCTGACAGATGATATTCTGTATAAACATCAAAACAGTCCAACAGTCAGGGAGTATCGTATGAAAACCGGCAAAAAAAGATCCGTCATTGCAAAGATAGGAGGCGCCGTTCTTATCTTTTTTGCCGTCCTTCTCGCAGCGTTCTGCGTCTGGGCACTATATTGTGTACTGGACACGTACGATCCCGTAAACGCGTTGCCGGAACCGTTCGCCGCGTACGTTCAGACCGACTCGA
This sequence comes from Treponema brennaborense DSM 12168, assembly GCF_000212415.1. Lineage (NCBI taxonomy): Bacteria > Pseudomonadati > Spirochaetota > Spirochaetia > Treponematales > Treponemataceae > Treponema > Treponema brennaborense. Next base: position 3,028,964 of record NC_015500.1, read on the forward strand.
TCCGGCAGGCGGCGGAACCGCTCCTCGACTTGCAGGCCGCCGACTTGGTTCTCGCGACGCCCGAATTTTCGGGATTCCGCGAATCGTTCATCAATCTGCGCGCGTCCGGCTTGCGCCGGAACTTTTTCGTTAAACGGATTCTTTCCCGCAGGGTAGACGCGGCGCTTTACACCGAAAACGGCGCCGAACCTCGGTATATTGCCGTCATCAAAATGGATCTGCTCTCGACGCTCACCCGAATCTCCCATTTTGCCGCGCCGTTTCTGAACGTTCCCGGCCTCGTCTACGTCAGTTCCGCCTCTTATTCGGGATTTGAATACCGGACGGACGCCGGAACGTTCTTCGTAAAACCGATGAAAAATCTGCTCGTCGTAACCACCGATCGCGAACTCCTGCAGCAAAGCCTTGCTTCGCTCGAAACGGGAACCGCGAACCGGCAGGCGCAAACCGTTCTGGAATCGCAAGCGGCAAATCCCATCCGCATAGCCGTAAACGCGGAGAATCTGTTCAATCTTTTTCCGCAGGACAATCCGCTGCTCGCAAAACTGCGCGCTTACATTCCGGCGGAAAGCTTCGGTACGGTGTCGTTCGGCATAACCGATGAAGAAATACGGCTGAACATTCAAGTGCCGTTCGCCAATCCCGAACCCGGCGATCCGTTCGAGCCGATTTTGACCACGCCGTCCGCACTGCCGGCCGTATTGCAGCGCCTGCCCGAATCGACGCAGTATTACACGCTGCTCAACGCCGGCACGCTTGAACAGATCAAAAACGCCGCCGTTCCTTTTTTGCCCGACGCACTGCGCTTCGACTCCCTGTGGAGCAACGCCGATTCGATGTGCCGGTTCCTGTTTTCCATTCCGCTTGAACAGCTGATTTTCTCCTGGACGGGAAAAGAAATCGGCGTTCTCGGGCTTGAAGGCAAAAACGATCCGGTTTTCGTCCTCCAGATAAAGGACGAACAGCGGCGGCAGGAAATATTCAATACGTTTCTTTCTTCTATTATAATACAGAACGGAAACAGTCTGATTTACGACGGCGTGCGTATTCCCTGTCTGCAAATTCCGCAATTCTTTCAAAACCTGTTGTCCGTGTTCGGCGTAAAATTACCCCGCCCGTATTACCTGATACAGGACGGATTCATTTATTTTTCGGAATCTCCGGAAAATCTTTCCGAAATATACACCGCACGCAGCAGAAACGCACACATCCTGAAAAATAAAAACTGGACGGACGTTTCGGCTTCCGCACCGACTGAAATTTCGGCGAGCCTTTTTTACGATCTGGAACGGAGCCTTCCGTTCTTTGCCCGCGGTAAATCGCTCCCGTCGGATATTTTCCGCCTGTACAACATCGGGCGTTGCGACGTCAATGTGAAAAACGGAATCATTGCGTGCAGCCTGACCGCGCAGGCCAAGCGGAATCCGGCGGGAACGCTCGTACACGGATATCCGATGCAGCTGGAGGGCGCTCCCGATCCGGCGCTCATTCTTACCGAATCGAAGGGCTCCTCCCGCGTCTATTGGATTGAAGACGGAACGAACGTTCAGCAGCTCGACACCAAGACGCTCCGCCGGACAACCTACGTGTTACCCGAAAAATCGTTCCTCGTAAAATCCGAAGCGGCCGGCAGCGAAGTATGGGCCGTAACCGCACAAGGCGCCGTGTACCTGCTCAACGGAGAACTGCAGCCCGTACCGGGATTTCCCGTTCTTACCGGAGAAACACCCAAAGCCGACGGCAGCGTGCTGAACGGTTCGCTCGTATTCCCCGCCGCCGGAAATCTGCTGTGCAGCGTTTCACCTTCGGGAACGGTCGCAAAAATCGCCGTACCTGCGACGGGTTCGCTTATGTCGAAACCGACCGTACTCGGTGCACGCGCCGCTGTATACGCCAAAGGATTTACCGGCGAACTGTTCCATTTAAACGCAAACGGCGAACCGGCGCCCGGCGAACCGCTTAAAGTAAACGGTATCGCATTCGGGTCGCCCGCGCTGGCGGACATCGGCGGCGCGCAGTATACGGCGTTCGTCACGCAGGCGGGAACCTTTTATCTCTGGAAAAACGGAATCCCCGCCGACGGCTTTCCGATAAAGCTCGACGGCGTTTTCTACACGAACGTGCAGGCAGGCGGCCCGTATTTTTACGCGCTTTCAGCGGACGCAACCGTACACCGCGTCGACACGGGCGGCGGCGTACTGAGCGTTACCGTTCCGAACTACAAGGCGAAATCCGGAACGCTCACCGTCACCGACTGCAACGACGACGGCACCGCCGAAGTTTTCGTCAGCCCGGACGGCAGCGTCGTTTACGGCTTTACCGCCGATCTGGAACTGCTCCCTTCGTTCCCCCGCCCCGGATGGGGACGACCGGTGTTTACCGACACTACCGGCGACAAAAAACGGGAAATGATCGTTTTGACCGCCGATAAAAAACTGACCGCATGGAAGATAGCACAATGAACGCACTGAAAAAATTTTTACCGGGAGCCGCCGCGGGAATGCTGATTTGCCTCTGCGTTTCCTGCGCCTCGATTCAACAAGACGTGTACGTTTCAAACCTCGATCCGCAGGATCGGCTGCCCGTAACGGAAATGGAACGTGAAATCATTCTGCAGGACGGCAGGCTGCTCGCCGCCGCCGGTACGCAGGAAGACGCAAGCGCCGTCATAGCCCGTATCGACGCGTTGCTGGCGAATCCGTCGCTCAGTGAAAACGCACGCGGCAGATTGTACGCGCTTAAAGGACGCGCGTTTCTTGCCGAAGGCAAAACGCAAGACGCCGCCAAGCAGCTTAAAGCCGCGCGGCAAATCAATCCCGGCGACCCGCAGGTTCTCATTTTGGAATACCGGCTCGATCCGTCGATTCCGATCGAATCCCGGATGGAACTCAGCGACGACACCGCGCCGCTTGCAATCGAATCCGCCGTCGCGCGCTATCGGGAAGGAAAGTATGCGGAAGCGGCGGCGGCGTTCGACGCAGCGTTCATCGCCCTCGATCAGGTTTACGCCGAAGCGTACGGACCGCTGCGCGATACGGCCTGGGCGCTCAAAGACATTCGTTCCGATAAAAACGTCAAACCGGACGCCTCGTACGCCACGCGCACCGAACTTTCCGCCGGAGAACTGGTTCAAGTCATACACGATCATTCCGATTTATTTTTGAACGAAACCGGCGGCAAAAAAATGAGCACAAAAGAACTTTTCAGCCGTCTTTCGTCGCTGAATCTGTTCACGCCGGTTTCCGCCGGAACCGCCGCCGTCCGGCCGGTCGCTCAAGAACAAATCGTTACGCGCATCGTCTGCGCGCGTTTTTTGTGGAACCTGTACACCGTCCGTACCGGAAAACGTGCCGCCGCCGCCGCGTATTCCCGCGCCTACCGCAATGACGCGCACAGTGAAAGTCCCGTCCCCGACGTTCCGCTTGATTCACCCGATTTCGACGCCGTTTTAGGCTGCGTCGAAAACGAAATCATGGAACTGCCCGACGGTATCCGGTTTTTTCCCGATCGGACGTTCAGCGCCGCGGAAGTCCTCGGTTGGATCAAAAACCTGAAATAAAACCGGCGTGTCACGCAGTGCGGAAAACAAGCCGCGCCGGTGACGCCGGCAACTTCCGCACTGAACGTTATGCCGATGTTTTCCAGCGTAAGGATGCGCATCGTCAGCATACCGGCAACTTCCGCACCGTACACTTTCGATTCCGCGTTATCGAATTTCAGCGATTGAATAAATCGACGGTACAAGTTATACTATGCTAACTTTTATACGCGTATAAATTAAACATCGCATCGTAATTAAGGAGAGAATGTGACCGAAATCGTAAAAATTCTCAGCGCCTGCAAAATCTATTCCATGGGAATACAAAAAAAGAATTCCCGCAGAAAATCAGTGGACTTGAGCGCGGAAGTTCACGCACTCAACGGAGTTTCCGCTGTCATCGAAAAAGGCGAATTCACTGCAATCGCCGGTCCCTCCGGCAGCGGAAAGACAACGCTTTTAAATCTTATCGGCGGACTTGACTCAATCACATCGGGCGATATTTTTGTTGACGGAAGCGGACTTGCCAAAATGAACAAAAAGCAGAAAACGCTTCTGCGCCGTGAAAAAATCGGATTCATCTTTCAAAGCTACAATCTGATTCCCGTTTTGAGCGCGCAGGAAAACGTGGAACTTGCCCTGCAGCTTTTAAATCGCTTTTCAAAAGAAGAAGTAAAAGAGCGCGCATGGTCCATTTTGAAAGAAGTCGGACTTGACGGAATGCAGGACAGAATCCCTTCCCGTTTGAGCGGCGGACAACAGCAGCGCATTTCAATTGCGCGCGCACTTGTAAAAGAGCCTGCCGTCATTCTTGCCGACGAGCCGACGGCAAACCTCGACTCAAAGAACAGTGCAATGATTCTTGACCTGATGAAAGAATTGAACGAAAAGCACAGCATAACCTGTATTTTTTCGACCCATGATCAGCTTGTAATGCAAAATGTCCGCCGCATAATCCGCCTGAAAGACGGAATGTTGGACGAAAAATAAATCGGAGTATAATTATGATATTAAAAATGGCATGGAAAAATATATTCCGATATAAAAGGCGGACGCTGGTTACGGCAAGCGCAATTGCATTCGGCGTGCTTTTTACCGTTTTGTTCGACGCACTCATTTTCGGGATTTCAAACGAAAGCGAAATCAACATTCTTGAATATGAAACTCCGGGAGCAAAGCTGTTGGCAGACGGTTATTTTGAAGAAATCAAAAAGCTTCCGATGGACTATCTTATAGAAGAAAACGATTCGTCAAAAATCATCTCGTATCTTGAGTCAAAGAAACTTCCGTACACAAAAGAGATTCAGACAGAATGTGAAATCTACTTTAATGAAGACTATTTTGAAACGTCGGGAAGTATGGCAGGAATCGTAAGCGCGCTTGACTGCGAAAAAGCAAAGGACGTTTTTTCACTTCATGAAAGCATTGAGTCAGGCACATGGCTTAAAAAAGAAGCGGACGGAAGCGCCTGCACCGGTGCGGTTGTCGGAAGCTGGATGGCAGACGATATGAAAGCTCAGCCCGGCTACTTTATTACCGTTCAGTGTAAAGGGCGCGGCGGTTTTTCGCAGACAATCGACGTTCCGATTATAGGAATCATTCACTGCCCCAACATGGCAATAAATTCCTCGTATATTTTTATGGACATCGACTATATCGACGAAATGCTTGCTATGGAAAAAGCCGTTACCGCAATAGATGTAGGGCTTGGAGGCGGCGGACTTGCCGACAGGAATTTCAAGCGGTTTTCTGCTGAAATTAAAAAAACCGACCTTTTACACAACGGTCCGGAACTTAAAAGCTGGCGCGACATTCAGGCGGACATTCTTTCTGTTGACGATATGTATTCCTTATATTGCAATGTTATAATGGCATTTATGTTCATAATTGCCGCAGTCGGAATCAGCAACACAATGCTTATGAGCGTAATGGAACGGCGCAACGAAATTGCAATGCTTAAAGCAATGGGCTACAGTTCATTTTACGTAAAACGGCTTTTTATGTGGGAAGGCGTTTCTATCGGAATTGTAGGCTGTATTATAGGCTGCACCGTCGCCTGCCTTCTGAACATTCCGCTTTCTGCAAAAGGCATTGACTTTACATCGACGCTTTCTACCGTGAGCTTCGGCTATCGGATTTCGGGACTTATAAAAAGCGGCTGGGACATTCCGGGATTTATCCGCGTAACGCTCGGTGCTTTACTTGTTGCGGGAGCCGCAGCCTTTATTCCGACAAATTCGATTTTAAAAAAAGAAGTTGCGGACATATTCAGAAAAAACTGACGAATAAGGAACGGAATTATGAAATCGGGAAATATCAGCCTTCTTTTTATGATGGCTTGGAAAAACATCAGGCGCAACAAACGGCGGACAATACTGACCGGCGGCGCGCTTTTTTTAGTTACGCTTTTTGTTACGTTATATATGGCAACGGAGTACGGTTCTATGGACGATATGAAATTCAACATCGTCCATAACAAAATGGGCGTCGTCCGCATCAGAAATCCGCTCTACACAAAAAACGAACGTATCAATCCGCTCAGCCAGTACATCCCGGATACGGCGCACGTCGTAGAAAAACTGGAGTCGTTTCCGGGCATAACGCGAGCCGAGCCTAAAATCGTTACGGGAGCGGCTGTCTATCAAAACGAAGACACAAAAACAGTCAGCCTTCTCGGAATCGATTTTGCAAACAGCAATTACTTTAAAGACAAAGATATGCAAATTCTAAGCGGCGATCTTGCGCCGCTGACACAACAAACTGCACCGCTGACACAACAAACTGCACCGCTGACACAACAAACTGCACCGCCGGCAACACAGTCAAACGAAAAACCAAAACGCAGGTGCGTTGTGACGAATCACTTTGCCAGAACGTTCAATCTGAGTGCCGGCGACAAATTCACCATTATGACGCAGACGGCACGCAACGGAACGAACGGCTGCACGCTCACCATTCAGGCGGTAGTCCACCTTTCTGACGGAGATTACGCGGGCGACTTTATCTTTATGGATTTTGGGCAGGCTTCGTCCCTGTTACGGATGAATGGAAACGCAACAGAAATCCTCGTCTTTACGGATAACTGGCAGGATATTGCCGAAACAAAAAAACTTGCTGCCTCCTTAAAAGAATCGGAAGATTTTTCCGATCTTGAAATCATTCCATGGGTTGAAGGAAATTCATTTTTGCAGTTTTTGGAATTTACGGATCAGATTTATTTCATTTTTGCGCTGATTTTTTTCGTCCTGTCAGCAATCGTTATTTTCAATTCCTCAATGCTCAGCGTTATGGAGCGCAAAAAAGAAATCGGATCCCTTTTATCGCTCGGAATGGGCGGCAGCACCGTCGTGCTTTTATTTCTTTTAGAAACGATTATAACATCTGTAATCGCCACGGTTTTCGGCTCCCTTACCGCTGCGGTTTTGATAAACATCACGAACAAAACGGGAATCAACTTAGCACAGTTCTCTGCGTTTAACTCGTACGAAGGATTTAATATAAAAATGATTTTATATCCGAATCTGACCTTCGGGCGGTACGTGGAATTTGCGCTTACCGGATTTTTAACGGCCGTAATCGCGTGCATACTGCCTGCAAGGATGGCGCTCAGCGTCCAGCCGGCAGAAGCGCTGCGCTCAGAAAATTAAAACAAATACTCGGATTGAAACAGGAGAATTACAAATGAAAAAATTATATGCATTTATGCTGGCAGCGCTCACCGCCATATCAGCTGCATTTGCCGCGGAACTTTCAATTGAAGAAATCATGGCAAAATACGACGCCAACACAGATTATAAAACGTCCAAAATGAAAGCGACGCTTTTAGTAACAGACAAGTTTGGAACTGCAAAAACAACATTTGAATCGTACCAGCGTAAAAACAACGACACGCTTATCATCGTTGCAGACGGACCCGACGCGGGACAAAAAATTCTGCGACTTGAAAACTCGGTATATTTATATTACCCGGACGCGGAAGAACTTATCCGCCTGCAAGGAAGCGCGCTCAAAGACAGCATAATGGGTTCTGATTTCAGCTATGAAGACTTAACGGAAAACGACGGCACGCTTGCGAATTACACAGGCGAGCTTTTGGGAACGGAAACAATCGACGGCGCGGAATGCTATCACCTTATGCTCACGGCAAAAACGAAAAAACAGTTATACCAAAAACAGGAACTATGGATTGACAGCACGACGTTCGTCGGAAGAAAAGAAATAATGTATTCTGCAAGCGGAAAAGCGCTCAGCGAAAGCACTATGACCGATTTTAAAAAAGTCGGAAACTACTACGTCGGAATGAAAGGACGCATGGTAAATCTGCTGAAAAAATCAAGCGTTACGGAAATGTCAGTTTTATCCATTGAATTTGACACGCCGATTTCCGACAAAATATTCTCAAAGGATGAACTCGCATGGTAAAAAACACGGTAAAAAAATCGTTTGCGTTTTTATCCGCGCTTGTCTTTGCAGCGCTTGCGTCGTTCGATGTATGTGCGGAAACGAAAATCGGTGCGGAAATCTCGCTGAACTCCGGCTGGATGCACATACAGTCGCCGGTTATTAAAAACGATGACTTTTGGTATTCGAGCGCACAAGCCGGACTGAAAATCGACACGGCGTTGTCTTCTTCTGTAAAAGCATATCTTGAAGGACGAGTCGATATTACTTCCGTGCCTGAACTGATAAACCCGGAAGCCGGAAACGCAGTTCCTGCGGCGTATCAGGCAAACTGGACACTCCGTAAAGCGTATATGAAATTCCGTCTGCCTTGCGGACTTCCGGCCGGAGAAATGCGCATTGCCGCGGGAAAAATGCCTTTATCTTGGGGATACGGCTTATTTTACAACGCAGGCGACTTGATTTTTGGAAGCGACCCGCTCGGCACGGCGGGAACTGATGCAACAGCTGCCGCAGACGCAACGTCACTGACCTTTTCCGCATCCTCGCTTTCTGACTTTAGAACGGCGACAGACTGGATTTTTGCGCTTACCGTTCCCCTGCTTAATGGAATTCAGATTGAAGTCGCGGCACTTCCGCCGATAGAAACAGCATCAACATACGGTTTTGGACGCTTTGGCGGACGCGTACAATTCAACACGGAGTTTGCAGCGCTTGAAAATATCGAAGCAGGCTATCTTGCGGAAGGAAACGCCGCAGTTCAAAAAGCATATCTTTCTTTAGACGGAAACCTCTGGCTCGATTACAATGTAAACGTCAGCACAGCTTTTAAAAAAGACGACGGCTTTGACAAAGATGAAATGCAATGCTCGGTTTCCCTTGCAAAGATTTTTTACATACAGACAGACGTCCGAAATCATCAGTTGCAGCTCAGAGCCGAAAGCCTCTGGGCGCCTTTCACACAAAAACTCGGAGTATTCAGCTTTGCGTCCTACCAGATAACGGAAAAACTATCCGTTTCAGGAACGTATCTTTTCTGCGCAATAAACGGAACCGGCACAGCAACCGGTGGCGCTGCAACCGGAACAGACAAGAAAATCGAAGACAATGCACACTTCGCGGGAATCGCGATTGCATGGGAACCGATAAGCGCGCTGGAACTTTCGCTTGAAGGAATGCTCAATGCGCAAAAAGCAGACAAACTTGCAAGCGTAAGCGCAGGATTAAAATACAGGTATTAAAACCACCGGAGCTTTTTCCGCGCAGGAACGTTTTTCTCGCTGGAGCGTTTTTCTCACTATCTCCGCGCCGGTGGACACGCCCCACCAACACGTTCCATCTCCGCGCTATCTCCGCACCGGCGGACACGCCCCACCGACATACCCCACCGCATCTGCTTCACCCGCCCCAATTCTCTCCCGTTCCCGTACGATTCGGCACGATTCGGCACGTTCCTCACCATTTCCGGCAAATTCAACCGCCGGTTGAGCGAAAATTCACCAAACGGTTGTAAAAAAATGCTATAATTCAACCGACGCTCCATTCAAATCACCGCGCACTTCGGCTATAGTCGTCGTATACCGCGCTGAAAAGCAAAGCGGATTCCGCAAAAGTCGGCCGACACGGGCGGATACAACGAACAAAGAGGTATCATATGGAAACAATAAGCATCGGAAAAAAAATCGCCGAACTGCGCAAAGCCAAAGGGCTCACCCAAGACGAACTGTCGGAACAACTGAACGTCTCGCCGCAAGCCGTCTCAAAATGGGAAAACGACGTATCCTACCCGGACATCACGCTGCTTCCCAAACTGGCGGCCGTACTCGGCGTTACGGTGGACGACCTGCTGACTCCCGGCAAGCAGCCGGAAACCAAACTCGTTCCCCAAGCTGACCGGAAAAACGTCGACGACATGATGTTCAAAGTCGTCGTCAATTCGGTAAAAGGCGACAAAGTCCGCGTCAACCTGCCCGTTCCCCTTATTAAAATGGCGCTCGAAATGGGCGTCGCCGTTCCGCAAATTGCCGGAAACGAATACCTTCAAAAAATCGACTTTGCCCAAATCCTCCTGATGCTCGACAAAGGCATCATCGGTAAATTGGTGGAAGTCGAAAGCGCCGAAGGCGATATCGTAGAAGTGGTCGTCGAATGAATCTTTTTTCGGCGTGTTTTACTGCGTAAAACCGGGCTACTCCGGCTTCGCTGTTCGCTCATCCGGCGCCGGACTTCGCCTGCGCCGGACTTCGGCCTGCGTATCCCTCACGCTCGTTCAAAGGAGACCGCTTAATGCCGGCGCAAGCTTTCGCTTTCGCCACTCAATTCAGTAAGGAAGAATTCCATGAAAATTTTTATACGTGAAGCGGGAAAACCGCCCCTTTACTTCATACTGCCGACGCGGCTGCTGCTCAACCGCTGTACCGCCCTGATCACCGAACGTGCCGTAACCGCGGCATACCGCCGTCACACCGAACCGGACACGCCGGAGATACCGGAAACGCCGCGCGCACCGTACGTAACCGCAAAACAGCTGAACGCGCTGTTCGCCGAACTCCTGCGCATCAAACGAATTCACGGCAGACTTGAACTGGTCAACGTGCGCGCCGCGGACGGCACGAAAGTCCTCGTTACGTTGTAAATCGCACGCGGACACGACGCCGCGGAGAACCGCCGCTTGACTTATATTTTTTATTACTATGTAATTGTGATTACAACGAGGAGTTTCCCATGAACGACACGCTATCGCCGAACGCGACGCCCGATGTCTCCTGCACGCACTGGAAAAGAACGTTCGCCGTCATCTGGGGCGGCCAGGCCGTTTCAATAATCACGAGCGCTATCGTCCAATACGCAATCATTTGGTACATAACCGCCCGCACCGGTTCAGCCGCCATGCTCGCCCTCGCCACGGGCGTCGCGTTTCTGCCGCAGGCGCTGTTCGCTTCGTTTACCGGCAGCCTCGCCGACCGGTACGACCGCAAAAAGATTATGATTTTTGCGGACTGCTTCGTCGCGGCCGCCGCGCTCGTTTTGGCCCTGTTCGCAATGAAAGGAGACCTCCCGCTGCCGCTCGTGTACGCCGTACTCTTTTGCCGCGCGCTCGGTTCCACCTTTCACGAACCGGCGCTCCAAGCCGTTACGCCGCTCATCGTGCCGCCCGATATGCTCACCAAATGTGCCGGCTACGCGCAGGCGGTCATGTCCGTATCGTTCATCGCAAGCCCGGCGATCGCGGCCGTTTTATACGCGGCGCTCGACATGCCGATCATCATCATGCTCGACGTTATCGGAGCGGCGTTCGGTTGTCTGGCGGTCGCCCTTGTAAAAATACCGCGCCTGAAAAAAACGGACGCGGCCCTTACCGCCGAAAAACCGCATCTTATCCGCGACACGATCGCCGGCTACAAACTGCTGCTTTCGTTCCGCGGGATTCGTATGCTCGTTTTGGTCGGCTTTTTGTTCACGTTCGCATACCTGCCGGCCGCGTCGCTGACGCCGCTGATGTGCATGGGCTACTTCGGACAGACCGCCTCCGCCGCAGGATTCGCCGAAACGGTGTTTTCAGCGGGAATGCTCGTCGGCGGAATCATCATCGGCATATGGGGCGGCTTCAAAAACCGGCTCGTTACGATGACCCTTTCCACGCTGCTGCTCGGCGTCCTGTTCGCCGGAGCCGGACTGCTGCCGCCGACCGCGTTCGGCGTATTCGTTGCGGGAGCCGGAATTATGGGATTTTCCTGCCCGTTTTTCAACGCGCCGTGCATGTCGCTCTATCAGGAAAAAGTTCCCCCGGAATATCTGGGGCGCATTATGGGCGTTTCGGCAAGCAGCATGTCTTTGGCAGGCCCGCTCGGACTGGTCATTTCGGGACTGTTCGCCGAAGCGGTCGGCGTCAACACCTGGTTCGTTATCGCCGGCATCGCCGTCTGTCTGTGCGTCATACCGATGGTCGCGAGCCGTGAAATCCGCGATCTGCAAAAACCGGTGGAAACCGCCCGTGAAATGTAGTATACTGCCCGTATGGCAAGCATAAAAGATGTCGCCGAAATGGCCCACGTCGGAATCGGCACCGTTTCCCGCGTACTCAGCGGGAACGGATACGTTTCGGCCGAAACGCGCAAAACCGTACAGGCCGCCATTGAAGCGCTCGATTATTCACCCAACGAAACGGCACGCTGCCTGTCGCGCTGCAGAACCGGCATCGTCGGTCTCGTCATTCCGGATATTTCACATCCGTTTTTTTCACTCGCCGCAAAACATATCGAAATCGAATTATACAACGCCGGATATAAAACGCTCATCTGCAATACTATCCGCAAAAGCAACCGCGAAAAGGAATTCCTTGAAATGCTGCGCTGCCGCGTCATGGACGGCATCATCATGGGTTCCCACACGCTCGACCTCACCGAATACCGGAAAATAAAAGAACCGATCGTCGCATTCGACCGCATCGTCAGCGCCGACATTCCCTGCGTCGCCGCCGACCATAAAAAAGGCGGCAAACTCGCCGCCGAAAAACTGCTTTCAAACGGCTGCCGTTCCGTGCTGCAATTCACCGGCACGCACAAAGTGCGCACGCCGTCGGCAGACCGGCACACCGTTTTTGCCGATGTCATGGAAAAAAGCGGCTGCCGCGTTGAAACCGTCGAACTGCCCTGGAACGAATTCGACTTTACCGAAACGGCGCGCATCGCGGCCCGCATCATGGAAGCGAGGTCCGATATCGACGGTATTTTTTCAAGCGACCTGGTGTCGATCGCCTGTATCAACGTTCTTCACGAACGGCACAAACGGGTGCCGCAGGACGTTAAAGTGATCGGATACGACGGCACGCTGCTTGCCGACGCGTTTCTGCCTCGGCTCACCACGATCGTACAGCCCCTGCCGCTCATAGCGGAAAAACTCGTGTCCGTAATGCTGAACCGCATTCAAAACCGAACCCAACCGATCGCACCGGAAAACATGCTCACTCTGGCCGACGTATATCTGCGCGAAGGAAACACGACGCTGCCGTAAAACAGGACACGGTACGTTTTAATACACTTTCAGCGTTTTTAAAAGCGTCTCCGGATCAAGATTTTTTTCCCATTTTGCACGATCATTCGTTTTTTCATAATACCAGAATCGTTTATTTGCATATTCGCCGAAAGTCACTTCATACTTGAAGAGAAGCCTTCCCGTTTTTTCATCGTATCTGTAATACACCCGTTTTATTTCTTTGCCGTTTTCCGATTCAATAGTTTCAATAATATTGCCTTTTGAATCATATACACATTTTTCCTGTCCAAACGCACTCTTGGCAAGCGTCTTCCGTCCGTTTTTATCATATTCATATACAATTTCCGATATGGCGCCCGTTTCATTATTTACGGAAACAGTTTTTATCAAAAGGCCGGTTTCACCATAAAAATTTTCATATGTGTAGTCACCGCTGAAATCACCGTTATCAAACCGGGCTATTATAATGTTTCCATATTCATCGTATTCTCTTATATCGAATAATCCGGTCGTTCCATATTCGCTAGATGCCTTTCTGACAACGTTATTTGCGTCCGTTTCCGTTTTTTCAAAACCGTCGTCATGCTCCGTTGTCGGTTTAAAACTGTACCGATAATATTTACCGGTTTTCACTGTCATACTGTCTTTGTTTTCATACGCGTATTCCTTTTTTATCGTCATACGCCATTGCGTATCGTCAGTTGTCCACTTTCCGTCTTTTTTATACATCTTGGCTTCATAGCATTTTTCGGAAAGAACGTTTCCGTTCTCATCATACGTAATTATCAGCCTGATGCGGTGTACAAGCTGATCGTCATAAAAATACGCATGCATAAAAAGTGTCCCGTCTTCATGGTACCAGCCTTCGTTAATATTGTTTTTATTTTCTTCAAATTTACCCGTTTTTTCATTAAAATAAAAGAAACGCTCATATTCAGCAAAATCCGTGTCCAAAAACTCCGGCAATGGAATATCAACATAATCATCGGATATTGAAGAGTCCGGACTGCTGCTTTTCACATAATTTGATATATTTTCACCGGTTACTTGCCCGATATAGTCCAGCTTAAAATGTACGATGTCTTCAGGCGACTGTAGCGAAAAATCCCTGACATAACAAAACACTTCCCGATTAATCTCGTATAAAATATTTATATACAGATATATATCATTATTCAGCTGATATTCTTCGCGTAAATAATAATCATAGCCCTGATAAAAGAAAAGCCGGAGCGGAACACCGTCAAAATCTATTTTCATTTCATGAGTACAGGAATCAAAAATAGCCGGACTTTCGTCTTTTATTTCAGGATATTTATCCAACTTTGTTTTTATGATAAATGAAGTCGGCGGATACGTGCATATAACATCTTCCTGAGCGTTCGACATATTGACCATATCGTTCAGCGACTGCGGTTGTCCCGTACCGCCGAAATCAATTTTTTGATCCGCGTTATCGAGCGTCTGATAATCCAAAAAGCGCATTACGTTCGGTGAAAAATATTCCAATCCGTAATACCAGTATCTGCCGAAGCGGCGGGGCACATTCTGTGAAAGCAGGACCAAATTCGGATCAAGATAAATGCAGCGCAGCATTACGCATACCGTATCTGCTTTTGCCGTTCCTATTACGGTGTTTACCGGAAGAATACTGCCCGTATCTAAATCCGATTTAAGCTCAACGTTGAAAAATACCAGTTCATAAAAACTGTTCATTTCCTCCCCTCCGTAATAATACACGGAAGGAAAAACGATACAAATATAATCTTCTTTCAAGTTTTCCGGTATATCGACCGGAAAAGCAGAATTATTTTCTTTATTTGTAAATTGAACCATGCCTGACACCGGAAGCAAAATTTCGTCGCCGGCTTTTAAGTTCAGACTGCCGTAAGGAACGCCTATATCCGGAAAAGGTTCGGAATTTGAATTTTGAGCAAATACATAAAATAAAAATGCTGTTTGCAGCAAAAATACAATAACTTTTTTCATAATCACTCCTGAATTTCGGTGATTTAATCATACATCAGGAGCAATACTTCTGCAACTGAAATCTGCTTACCCTTGTCTTCCACCCTGAATTCGGGTATCTTCTATATTATGAAATCACCCAAAGAAATATCGCTTGAAAAAAAGATACTCGCGCTCCTTGAAGAAGCGCACGCACAGACGGCCGACGCTCGGGAACGGCCGTACTTGCCGCTTGAAACGGTAAAACGGCTGATCGCCGATGCGGAAATACAGGCCATACAGGATTACGCGAACGACGTTTCCATCGTCCGTCTGGGATTCAACGATCACGGCCCCGTTCACATGCGGACGGTTACCGGCAACGCAATCCGCATGATGCTCCTGCTCAGGGAAGCCGGCATCAAAACCAGCCTTGAAGCCGAAAATGCCGGAACCTTTGAAGACAGTCTCACGGCGGTCATCCTTGCGTCGTTCATGCACGACTTCGGCATGACGGTCGGGCGGCAGGATCACGAACTGTTCAGCGCGACGCTCGCCCTCCCGATTATCGACCGCATTTTGGACAAAGTGCTTCCCGCCGTACCGGAAACTGAAAGTCCCGTTCTGAAAAGGCGCGTTATCATCCGTTCGCTCGCACTCGAAGGAATCGCCGGACACATGGGGAGCCGCCGCATCCACTCGCTTGAAGCCGGCATGATCCTGATTGCCGACGGCTGCGACATGGCAAAAGGCCGCGCGCGTATCCCCATGGCTATAAACACCGAACCGAAAGTCGGCGACATCCACAAATATTCGGCGAACTCGATCGAAAAAATCAGCATCCATGCCGGAACGGCAAAACCGATACGCATCGAAATCACCATGTCGAGCGACGTCGGATTTTTCCAGATCGAAGAAGTCCTCCTGCAAAAAATCAACTGCAGCCCGGTCAAACCGTACATAGAACTGCTTGCCGGCGTTGAAAACGCCGAACTCAAACAATATTTGTAACTGTAAAAATGAATAAAACCGATACGAACGGCAGGACAGAAAAACCGAACTACCAAAAACAACTTGAGGCCGAACTCGATCATATCCGCAGATCCGCCGCTGCGGCGGCGGCAACGTTTGAAGTGAAAAAACCGTCGCTGCTGCTGCACGCCTGCTGCGCCCCGTGCAGTTCGTACGTCATTGAATACCTGCATTCTATTTTCGATATAACGGTTTTCTATTATAACCCGAACATTCATCCTCAAGCCGAATACGCGCGCCGTATGACGGAACTGTCATCATTTATAAAACGGTTTCCGTGCGCACAGCAGGTACAGCTGTGCGTTCCGCCGTATGATCCGGACGAATACTTCTCGGCGACGAACGTCCGAAGCGAACCTGAACTTGAAACCGAAGCGGAACGCGGCGAACGCTGCCGGCGCTGTTACCGGCTCCGCATGGAGCGCGCGTTTTCCTACGCTGCCGCCGCCGGATTCGACTACGTAACCACGACACTCTCCATCAGTCCGTATAAAGATGCGGAAAAAATAAACGCAATCGGCCGTGAATTGGAAAACGAATTCCGAACGGCGGCAGCTGTCACTGATAAAGCAATCAATGCTGCACAACAACCAAGCGACAGATCGCCCCACGACGACGTGCACATCGCCACCGGCACATACGTTGCCACCGGCACTCCGCCTCCGCGCTACCTGTACGCCGATTTCAAAAAGAAAAACGGCTTCAAACGCTCGCTCGAACTTTCGGCCGAATACGGACTGTACCGCCAAGACTACTGCGGCTGCGTCTATTCCCGACAAAACGGAACGCACTCGCCCTCCGAATAAAAAAGGAGCCGCCGGAAATCCGCATTATCCGGCAGCTCCTAAAGGAGGGGATGTATGATGAGGTGACCGACGGAAAGTGAGATTTTTCCTTCCGGCCAGGAACTCCTAACCTTTGATCGCACCGCCGGTAACACCTGCAATGATTTTTTCCGAGAGGAAAATATACAGGATGAACGTCGGCAAAAATACGATAACGACGCTTGCGAACATGCCGCCCCAGTCGCCCGTATAGCGCATCGACTGGATCATGTTGTACAGACCGACGGCAACCGGCCGCACGGACGTCTTATTCGCAAAAATGAGCGACATGAAATACTCGTTCCATATCGTGATAAAATTGAAAATGCTGACCGTAACGATTCCCGGCTGCGCGAGCGGCAGCATAATCTGCCAAAACGTCCGCATCGGCGAACAGCCGTCTATTGAAGCCGCCTCTTCAAACGTAAAACTCAAGTTCTTAAAGAACGCGAGCAAAAAGAAAATTGCGAACGGAACGTTCATCGCAACGTACAGGAAAATCAGCATCCACCGGTTGTTCGTAAGCCGCATCTGAGAAATCAGTCCGAAAAGCGGCATAATGATCATGATTACCGGAATACCCAGCGCCGCTGCAAACATGTTCTGGACCATCAGATTACCGCGGAATTTGAACCGCGACAGCACATAAGAAGCCGGCGCCGCGATCACGATAATTGCCGTACAGGACACCAGTGTGTACAGCAGCGAGTTCATAAAGAACACGGATACTTTCTGCGTTTTCCACGCTTTCGCATAATTCTCAAAATGGAAACCGCTTTCAAACTTGAACATATGATCGGAAAATATCTCCGACGAAGTGGAAAACGACGCGAAAAAAACCCACCCTATAAGCAGAAAAGTGAACAGAACCCATAAGCCGACCAAAACGTACCCGGGAGTCAGCGCCCATCGTCTGTGCCGTTCGGCGCGTTCGTTCGTTATTTTCATGGAAAATGCCATACGTTCCTCCTTTTGCTCACAGTTCTATATCGTCGTTTTTAACGATACGGTTTGTCGCAAAGAACACCGCAACGACGATCAGACACATAATCACGCCGATCGCCGCTCCCGCACCCGAATTGCGGGCCGTCGCCGCAGATGAAGAAGATCCGAAAACCAGTTCATACATGTAATTCATCGGTGCAACCGTATCGTTCGACAAATTGACCGGACTGAACAGTTGCCCCCAGACGAAGAACCCGACCGTATACACCGTCCACATTACGATGTTCGTACGCAGCACGCCGCGAAGAAACGGCAGCGTGATACTCGTAAACCGCTTGAAAATATTCGCACCTTCTATGAGCGCCGCCTCGTAATAGTCGTTCGGTATCTGTTCAATGCCGCTCATAAATATGAGCATATGGTAACCGACCATACCGAAACTGTACGCAACCAGCATACTCCAAAACAGATTGCCGGGACTCGTCCAAAGTGTCTGGCTCAAACCGGTCAGTCCCACCGCGTTAAAAAAAGTATGTAACAGACCGTAGTCCGAATTGTATACGTAATTGATCCACATCGTTCCCATTGCGACCGCACTGACGACGTTCGGCAAATAAATAACGCTGCGGAAAAAAGTTTTGCCTTTCACTCCGCTCGTCAAAATGACGGCGAACAAAAGACTCAAAAACATGACTCCCGCGCCGCCGAAAAACCAAATCCGGCCGATGTTTTTCATCGACTGCAGAAAAATGGGCGTAGTGAACAGTTTTATATAATTTCCGAAACCGTAAAACCGCCATTTCGAGACGGAATCGGACACGCTCTCCACGGCAAAAAAACTCATGATAAAAGTTCTGATAGTCGGATACAAAAAAACCAATACGTAGCACAATACGGCCGGAGTCAAAAAGGCAACGATCATCGGTTTATCTTTTCTCAGCATATCCACCTCCAAACAGGGTAAGCGGGTCGCCTCCGATACGGGGACGGCGACCCGTTCCGATTACATCACTATTTCGTCATGGCTTTTGCGAACGATTCGGCGTTCAAATCACCCTTGACCAATTTTGCAAAGTTTTCCTTTATTTTGGCATTGATATCGGGATTATCTTCCATACCGACAGCCCAGGGCAGACGGTTCGTCGTAGAATCGACCACGACGCGTGCTTCGGCAAGCGCCGTCGGCCAAGCGGAGTCGTTCGCCATCGGAATACCCAGACTGTCCTGAGCCAATTTGGCGTCCCAGGTACCTGTAGTCAGCCATACGATCAGACTGAACGCTTCAGCCGGATATTTCGTATTTTTGTTGATACCGAAACTCTGCGCACCGTAATTGTTCGATTCGGGACCGTCGCCGGACGCCGCAATCGCAGGCCACGCGAACGCACCCCAATTCATGCTCGGATTGTTGCCTTTGATTTCGTTCGGCAGCCACGTGCCGTTCAGATACATGGCGGCACGGCCGGTCGCCATTTCTTCGACCTGTCCGGCCGGATAAATGTTCGAGGCGGCTTTCGCACTGACGTAACCGTTTTTGGCCATGTTTTCCCATATTTTACCGAACTCAAGAACGGCGGGATTTGTAAAATCGTTGTTCTTCACCATAGCGAGCGTTGCGTCTTTGCCGATCATGCGGTCCATGCAATAGCCGAACAGACACGCCATATACGCGTCGTCAACGGTGATACCGGCAACGCCGATCGCTTTCAATTTGGCGCACGTATCCAGGAATTCTTCCCAAGTGGCAGGAAGTTTCGTTACGCCGGCTTTCGCGAACAGATCCTTGTTGTACATGGTTACAAAAGCGGAAGGCTGATACGGAATGTTTTTGACTGAACCGCCGCCGAGATCTTTCGCCAAGGAAATCAGCGTCTGATTGATAACCGTATTATACGGTTTACCGTTCGTCGTCGGATACGAACGGGTTATGTATGAATCGAGCGGCAGCAGGTAGTTACCCCACGCGTTCAGAACGCGTTCGATATCTTCATCGAATAAATCGATCGTTTCACCCGCATCAAGCGCGGGCTGCAGCGTTTTACGGATTTCACGACCGTTGAAGTTGACTTCAACTTTAACGCCGGTTTCGGCTGTAAATGCTTTTACCGCTTCGGCAATAACCTGACCCTGAGGTTCGGCTTCATTCCACATAGTCCAGTATACGAGCTTTGCATCCGAACCGGAATCTTTTTTACTGCACGAGGTGAAACATACTGCAGCTGCTGCAAGTACGAATACGACCGTAATCCATAATCCTCTCTTCATATTTCCTCCTATGAGCACGCGGTTCAAATCTGCGTCTTCTATAATAAGCATAACATCAATTTCCTTGTATACAAGTTACATTTGTACTGTATTTTGTACTTTTATTGTCACCTGTTCGCATATCTGCTATACTTTTTACATGCAGGAACAAAACCTTTATTCAAAAGCGGAAAATATCCGCGACGTTATCCGCTATCTCCGCCGATTCAAAAACGCATCGATTGTCATCTATATGGATGACCGCGTTATAGATTCGCCGCTGTTCACCAGCCATATCCGGGATATCTGCATGATACACGCAGCCGGACTGCAAGTCGTCATCGTTCCCGGCGCCCGAAAGCGAATAGACGAGGTGTTAGCTTCCGCTAACATTCCGTGGAGATTGGAAAACGGGTGCCGTATTACCGGAGAAGACGCTATGCCGCTTATAAAAATGGCGGCGTTCGACGTCTCCAACCGGATCATGACCAGCCTTGCCGGAGAACGGCAAACGGCCGTTATCGGCAATTGGGTTCGTGCACGCGGAAAAGGAGTCAGAGACGGAACGGATTTCGCCACTTCGGGAGAAATTGATAAAGTACAAACCGACGCGATCCGTACCGTTTTGGAAAACCGGTTCATACCGATATTCCCCTGTATCGGCTGGAGTGCAGCCGGAAAACCGTACAACATATCGTCCGTCAGACTCGCTGCCGAAGTTGCCGAACGAATTCAAGCGGACAAGCTCTTTTTCCTGCTCCCCGATGCGGAACTTACCGCGTCACGATTTAGCATTCCGGATCAGATAGGACTTTCGCCTGAAGGTCATATTCCGGCGCTCAATCTTGAAGAAGCCGAACTGTTTCTGCAACGAAATCCCCTTCAGTCCGATGCGGATGACAAAACGATCCGGAACGAATCGCTTATCCGCGATCTGATCGAGCTCGGTACGCAGGCATGCCGCAGCGGTGTATCGCGCGTGCACATACTGAACAGTAATCTTGACGGAACCGTTCCGTGTGAAATCTTCTCGGATCTCGGATCGGGAACGATGATCTACGAATCGGATTACGGCGGAATCAGGGATATGTCTATAGAAGATATTCCCGCAGTACTGAACCTTATCCGACCGTTCGTGGAAAAAGGGATTCTGCTTCCGCGCACGGAATCTTCTCTTGCCGCACGGTACGCCGATTACATCGTGTACGAACTTGACGGAGGTATTCGGGCATGTGCGGCGTTGCACTCATACGCCGACGGTCAAAAAGAAATAGCCGCCGTTGCCGTTGATCAGACGTGCGCTCACTTAGGTATAGGTCCCAAATTGGTGGAATATCTGATTGCACGGGCAAAGAAGCAAAAAGCACGCAGCGTATTCATTCTGACGACACAGACAGCCGACTGGTTTGAAGCACTCGGATTTAGACCGGCACCGATAGAAACACTGCCGGAGAAACGGAAAGAAACGTGGTCGCCGGCGAGAGGTTCCAAGCTGTATCGAAAATCTTTTTAATCCCGGAAAATCACCAGGTTTTCCACAATCCGTCCACAAATACCGGATATATCTACAGATAGCGTAGAATAACCGGTATTTTTTTATTTTACCGCTATTTATACCGTTTTTGACAATGATTGCAATTTTATTTCACTACCTTTCCATGAGTTTTCCACAAGTTTTCCTATTTCTGCGTTAATTTTTAAAGTTTTGTTCTTGTCGGGATTTTATTGTTTCACGTGAAACACATATATGCATATACGGGAGAAACGTTTTACATATTTTTTGTAAAAGCCGTTAATATCAGAACTTATCTGTTTCACGTGAAACAACCGAGCAAGATGCGAGAGTTTTTACCCAAAAAAAAGATTCACAGAAATGTTTCACGTGAAACAAGAAAGCAACACAGAGAGGAGCGTTTCAGAAAAAAGATTTCTCACATATGTTTCACGTGAAACAATAAAAAGAAATACTACATAAAAAAAGAGGCATTCAAAAGGAAATACGTCGGTTTGATAAAACGACGTGTGAATTCGCTTTATCAAAAAAACGATTCCTTTTGAATAACCTCTCGCCTGATGGTATTATATATATCAGTATCCCCTCGATACGATATATAATCGTAATAACAACTTATCACGCTATACTTAACGCATATTTAATTCATTATAATATAAATAATTAAGCATCTTCCTTATCTTCGTTGGCAACGCGGTCAAGACCGATCACCATATCCGGAGGATCGATGTTAAACACGCGCACGCCTGAAGCCGAGCGCCCCTGCTTCGTCACGGAATTCGCGGCGACGCGCAGCGATTTTCCCTGACTGGTAATGCACACGATCTCATCGGAATCGGCGGCGTTGATCGTACCGACGATCTCACCCGTTTTATCGGACACGCCGTAAATGCGCTGTCCGCCGGTTCCGCGACCGTGCGCGGCAAACTCGTCGAAGTCCACCCGTTTGCCGAATCCCTTTTCGGTCAGAAGCATCATGCACGCATCCGATTCAACGCGCAGCGCGCCGGCAAGTTCGTCTCCCTGTGCAAGCTTGAGCCCCCCTACCCCGCGGCCGGCCCGGCCCATAGGACGCACACTCGTTTCGGTTATGCGCAACGCCTGTCCGCGCCGTGAAATAAGAATCAGTTCGTCGGTTCCGCCGCTCAAAATGGCGGTTACCAGTTTGTCGCCTTCATCGAGCCTGATCGCAATAATACCGCGCGTCTTTGCGTTGCTGAATTGGCTCGTTTGAACTTTTTTAACCACGCCGGCCGCGGTCGCCATGAACAGATACTGTTCGTCGCTGAATTCCTTGAGCGACACGACCGTCGTTATTTCTTCGTTCGGAGAAACGGTCAGAAGTCCCTTGATATGCGCACCGCGGGAATTACGTCCGGCTTCGGGAATTTCATGCACTTTGAGCCAGTAACTTTTACCCTCGTTCGTAATGAACATAATGTAATCGTGCGTCGACGCAATGAATATCTGATTTATGAAATCGTCTTCCACCAGCTTCGCACTGTTGCTGCCTTTGCCGCCGCGCCCTTGCGCTTTGTACGCGGTGAGCGGAATGCGCTTGATGTAGCCGAGGTTCGAGATCAGAATGACCATCTCCTCTTCTTTGATAAGGTCTTCAATGTTTATCTGTTCCACTTCATCGGCAACGATGTCGGTGCGGCGGTCGTCTCCGTATTTTTCGCGGAGCGATTCGGTTTCTTCTTTTATAAGCGCAAGGATTTTTTCCGGATGCGCCAGCAGATCTTTCAGATGAACGATAAGCGTTTCAAGCTCGGCAAGTTCGCGCCGCAGATCTTCGATTTCCAAATTGGTCAAACGCTTCAGCTGCATGTCGACTATGGCCTGCGCCTGCACGTCGTCGAATTCAAAACGTTCCATCAAACCGTTTTTGGCAGTCTGCGTGTCGCGCGATCCGCGGATAATCCTGATAACTTCGTCGATATTGTCAATCGCAACGATAAGCGCGCGCAGAATGTGAGCACGCTCTTCTGCCTTGCGCAGATCGTAACGGGTTCGCCGCGTGACCACTTCCTGCCGATGTTCCACGAAATACCGGATAAGGTCTTTGAGCGTCAGAATCTCCGGTCGGCCTTTTACCAGCGCGAGGTTGATAACGCCGAACGAAGACTGCAGCGCCGTCTTTGAAAACAGCTGGTTCAGGACAACTTTCGCAATCGCACCGCGTTTCAGTTCGATAACGATACGCACGTCGTCGCCCGCCGAACCGTCGTTAACCCGTTCGATGCCTTCGATTATTTTATCGCGGGCCAGCTCTCCTATGCGTTTGCACAGATCGTCGGTTCGCACTTGATACGGAATTTCGGTAAAAATGATCGTTTCACGACCGCGTTTGTCAACTTCAATATTGAACCTTCCGCGGATAAGAATTTTACCGCGGCCGGTTTTATAAGCCTGCTTGATACCGCGCCGGCCGAAAATGATGCCGCCGGTCGGAAAGTCGGGTCCTTTTACAATGCCGCATAATTCTTCTAAAGAAACGTCGGGATTATCGATGTACGCGGATATCGCACTACAGATTTCGCGCAGATTGTGCGGAGGCATGTTCGTCGCCATACCGACGGCGATACCGCTCGAACCGTTGGCAAGCAAAAACGGAAACTTTGCCGGCAGAACCGTCGGTTCCTGGCGCGTGTCGTCGAAGTTCGGCAGAAAATCGACCGTTTCCTTTTTAATGTCGGCAACCATTTCTTCGGCTACCGTCGACATTTTGGCTTCGGTATAACGGTACGCAGCGGCGGGACTTCCGTCGATGCCTCCGAAGTTACCCTGCTTTTGGATCGGCATGTACCGCATTGAAAAATGCTGGCCGAGCCGGACGATCGCGTCGTAAACGGAGGCGTCTCCGTGCGGATGATACCGACCCAGCACGTCACCGACTACCGTCGCGCATTTGCGGGTTTTGCCGGAATAATGCAGACCTTCTTCATTCATGGCGTACAGGATGCGCCGGTGTACCGGCTTCATTCCGTCGCGCACGTCCGGCAGCGCGCGGCTTACGATGACCGACATCGAATAGTCGATATACGCTTTTTTCATTTCCGCTTCAATTGAAACGGGTATTAACGTGCCGCCTTCCGGTGTCCGTATTTCTTCCATATATGATTCCTCTTATTTTTTATACATAAAGCAGCCGGAAGCGCGTGCTTCCGGGTCATGTATCTGTCGGCGAACGGAACGCTATACGTCCAGCGTTGCGTACACCGCGTTGTCTTCAATAAATTTACGGCGCGGTTCCACTTCTTCACCCATAAGCGTAGTAAAGATATGATCGGCTGCCACTGCGTCGGTCAGTTCCACGCGTTTCATTTTGCGGTTTGCAGGATCCATGGTCGTTTCTTTCAGCTCTTTCCATTCCATTTCACCCAGACCTTTATATCGCTGAATATCGACTTTACCTTTATCGTCCCCCAACGTTTGAAGTATCTCATCGCGTTCGGCATCGGAAAAAACGAAATGCTCTTTTTTGCCCAATTTTATTTTGTACAGAGGCGGCATCGCGATGTACACGTATCCGTGTTCGATAAGCTGCGGCATGTACCGGAAAAAGAACGTCAAAAGCAGCGTAGAAATGTGCGAACCGTCGACATCGGCATCGGCCATAATGATGATTTTATGATACCGCAGTTTTTCAACGTTAAAATCCTTACCGATACCCGCGCCCAGCGAAGCGATAACCGGCTGCAGTTTGTCGTTATTGATAACTTTATCGATGCGCGTTTTTTCAACGTTGAGCATCTTTCCCCACAACGGCAGAATCGCCTGAATTTTGGGATCGCGGCCCTGTTTGGCCGAACCGCCTGCAGAATCTCCCTCAACGATATACACTTCGCATTCGGTCGGATCTTTTGAAGAACAGTCGGCCAGTTTTCCCGGAAGCCCGAAACTGTCCATACTGTTTTTGCGCCGGGTAGCTTCTTTCGCTTTACGAGCCGCAATGCGGGCGGCCGCTTCGGAAACGGCTTTTTCAAGAATCTGTTCTATAAGGCGCGGATTCTGTTCAAAAAACAGCGTAAGCTGTTCGTTTGACAGCGACGCGACGATACCGCGTACTTCCGTATTTCCCAGCTTCGTTTTGGTCTGCCCTTCAAACTGCGGTTCGGGAACTTTTACCGATATGACCGACGTAAGTCCCGCCCGGACGTCTTCTCCGGTCAGTTTTTCTTCTTTATCCATCTTTTTGAGCAGTTTCGCGTTATTTTTGAGGAACTCGTTCATTACCAGCGTAAGGGCCGATTTCAACCCTTCCAGATGGGTACCGCCCTCGCGGGTGTTTATGTCGTTTACGAACGACAGCATGTTTTCATTGTAACCGTCATTGTATTGAATACAAAGTTCAACCTGAATGTCGTCGCGTTCGCCGCTGATATACACCGGTTCTTCGGGAATGACTTTCTTACCTTCATTCAAATACGACACGAAGTGGCGGATACCGCCTTCAAACTGAAAGACGACTTCTTTCGGATTCGTCAGCCGTTCGTCCCGAAAAACGATTTTTATGCCGCTGTTCAAAAACGCGAGTTCCCGCAGCCGCGTACACAAAACGTCAAAATTATACGTGGTCGTTTCGGTAAAAATGGTCGAATCGGCCTTCCAACGAATGGTCGTACCGCGCCGGTCGGTCGTTCCCGTTTCTTTTACCGGAGATTCAGCAGCACCGGTATTGAACTTCATGTAATATTTTTTTCCGTCTTTTTCAACGTACGCTTCAAGCCAAGATGAAAGCGCGTTTACGCACGAAACACCGACGCCGTGCAGACCGCCGGATACTTTATAGGAACCTTTATCGAATTTACCGCCGGCGTGCAGGCGCGTCAGAACCAGTTCAAGTGCGCTGATGCCTTCAGTAGGATGTATGTCGACGGGAATACCGCGGCCGTTGTCTTCAACGCGAACGATATCGTCTTTTTCAAGCACGACGACGATAGTATCGCAGAAACCTGCCATAGCCTCGTCGATACAGTTGTCTACGACTTCGTATACCAGATGATGCAGTCCGTCCGGACCGGTGGAACCTATGTACATGCCGGGGCGTTTCCGGACAGCTTCAAGACCTTTTAAAACGGTTATATTGGAAGCGGAATAAGATGCGTTCATTGTTTTTCCTTAAATCGTGTACGGGATTCTGAATTCTATGCAGATGCAGGGTTTTCCGTGAAT